>NZ_JBHYJB010000010.1:91233-232422 GCF_042740175.1 Streptomyces sp. NPDC059009
CGACCTTGAGGTCGCCGCAACCCGCCACGTCCTGGCAGGAGTTGCGCGGCGCGTCGCTCCAGGAGTACGTCTCGAGGGTGCGGTCCTTGGACGTACCGGAAGCCGTGTCGAGGGTTACGGGCAGAGCCCCGTTGAAGTATCCGATGTAGGTCTGCACGGTGAAGTGAGGGCGCGGGCTGGAGGAGGCGTAGCGGACGAGGGCCTCTTGGACGAACCGGGCACCGTAGCGGTGGTCTTGGTGATCTGCGCACTTGAGGTTGCGGTCGAGCCGGCCGGGCGCCGGGTTCTGCATCCGGACCTGGGTCGGCCTGAAGCGTTCCAGATAGCCGGTCAGGGTCTGGACCAGCTGTTCTCGGGTGTACGAGAAGTTGCAGGTGACCACACCACCGTGGGCGAGCTGCGAACCGAGCGTACGCACTCGGCCTTCCCACAGCCCATGCAGACTCCGCGGTCGCTCGCGAGTGATGCTTCCGGCCTCGTGCAGCAGTGTCCACACCAGGCGGATGTGCGGGTGCCCCTGGAGCGTGTCCAGCTCCGCGCACCCGCCGCCGGCTGTGGTGATCACGGTCCGCCGCCACGGATGGGTGGCCCGGCCGGTGACCATTTCGGCGTAGGCGGCTCGGATGCCGTTCTGCCTCGCCTTGGTGTACTTGCGCTTGTCACGCCCGGTCTTCGGGCGCCCACGGAAGGCGCCTCTGGTTGCGCCGTTGACGCCGCTGGCCTCACCGGAGGTCAGGTAGACCGTGGCCACGGGGCGGCCGCTGCACAGCGATTGGCCGACCTCCGGATTGATGAAGAACAGGTCGTCGTCGGGGTGGGCGACGATCTGCACCACCGACTCCTCGGTCCGGGGCGGCGGCCCGGTGCCCGCCCACGAACCGGTGGGCGTCGGCGTTGCTATGTCCGGTGGCAGGTGCTGGGGACGGACCGCCGCATCCTGTCTCCTCGATGAGACCAGCAGACCGGCCGGGGAGACGGCGCACAGCATGGCGACCGTGACGACGTGACGACGGGTGGATTGCGGGAAACCGCGCTCCTTGGCAGGCATGACACGGAGTGCTTTCTGTTGAAGTGCTGGCCGTTCGGCCATGAGCCGCTTGATCATTGGGATGACACTCCGGCACTCCGGGTTGGCCTCAGTGACTGTCGTCACATGCCCCTCGACGGCCTGGAGGCAGGGCATGCACCTGCCTGCGAGCGGCCCCGTGATCAGGCGGCCGCAGTCCAGGCGCTCCGGCCTGTTCCGGCCCCGCGCCCCAATGGCATCCTGCACAAGACCCAACGCCCACAAGGCATCCACTCTGGCCAGCAGAGACACCGGCCAGGGGCCAGGCTGCTCATCTCACCCGGAGGTACCCATGAGGATGCTCATCAACGTCCCCGAGACCGTGGTGGCCGACGCCCTGCGCGGGATGGCCGCCGCGCATCCCGAGCTCACCGTGGACGTCGAGAACCGCGTGGTCGTACGGAGGGACGCCCCGGTCGCGGGGAAGGTGGCCCTCGTGTCGGGGGGCGGGTCGGGGCATGAGCCCTTGCACGGGGGGTTCGTGGGGCCGGGGATGTTGTCGGCCGCCTGCCCCGGTGAGGTGTTCACCTCGCCCGTACCGGACCAGATGGTGCGGGCCGCGGCCGCCGTGGACAGCGGTGCGGGCGTGCTGTTCATCGTGAAGAACTACACCGGTGACGTGCTCAACTTCGACATGGCCGCCGAGCTCGCCGAGGACGAGGGCGTGCAGGTCGCCAAGGTGCTGGTCAACGATGACGTCGCCGTGACCGACAGCCTGTTCACGGCGGGGCGGCGCGGGACCGGGGCCACGCTCTTCGTCGAGAAGATCGCCGGTGCCGCCGCCGAGGAAGGGCTGCCGCTGGAGCGGGTCGAGGCGGTCGCCCGGCAGGTGAACGAGAGCGCGCGCAGCTTCGGTGTCGCGCTGAGCCCCTGCACGACGCCCGCCAAGGGCAGCCCCACCTTCGATCTGCCCGCCGGGGAGCTGGAGTTGGGGATCGGGATCCACGGTGAGCCGGGGCGGGAGAGGCGGCCGATGATGACCTCCCGGGAGATCGCCGACTTCGCCGTCGAGGCGGTGCTCGACGATCTGCGGCCGCGCAATCCCGTGCTGCTGCTCGTCAATGGGATGGGGGCCACGCCGCTGCTCGAGCTCTACGGTTTCAACGCGGAGGTGCAGCGCGTGCTGACCGAGCGCGGTGTGCCCGTCGCCCGCACCCTCGTCGGCAACTATGTGACCTCCCTGGACATGGCCGGGGCCTCGGTCACGCTGTGCGAGGTGGACGAAGAACTGCTGCGCCGGTGGGACGCGCCGGTGCGCACCGCCGGGCTGCGGTGGGGAATGTGAGAGGAGATTCGATGCCCGAGGTACCCGAGGCACGGGACGTACTTGATGCCGCCTTCTTCCGGGACTGGCTGACGGCGGCCGCCGCGCTCGTCGACCGGGAGGCGGAGCGGCTCACCGAACTCGACTCCCCGATCGGTGACGCCGACCACGGCAGCAATCTGCAGCGCGGCTTCACGGCCGTCGTGGAGGTTCTGGAGAAGGAGGCGCCCAGCACTCCCGGAGCCGTACTCGCCCTCGCCGGGCGGCAGTTGATCTCCACCGTGGGCGGCGCCTCGGGGCCGCTCTACGGGACGCTGCTGCGGCGCACCGGGAAGGCGCTCGGCGCGGCGGGCGGGGACACGGGCGCGAATGCGGATGCGGATGCGGATGCGGATGCGAACGGCGAGGCGGTCGGGGTGAGCCGGGAGGAGTTCGCCCGTGCGCTGCGCGTCGGCGTGGACGCGGTGAGCGCCCTCGGCGGTGCGACACCCGGCGACAAGACCATGCTGGACGCCCTCGTGCCCGGCGTCGACGCGCTCACCGAGTCGTTCGCGGCGGCGCGGGACGCGGCCGAGGAAGGGGCGCTCGCCACCACGCCGTTGCAGGCGCGCAAGGGCCGGGCCAGCTACCTGGGCGAGCGCAGCATCGGGCACCAGGACCCGGGGGCGACATCCGCCGCACTCCTCTTCGCCGCCCTTGCGGAGACGGGCGGCGCAGGAGCGAGGGGAGGAGAGAAGTGAGCGAAGGTCAACTCGTCGGCGTCGTGCTCGTGTCGCACAGCGCCGCCGTCGCCGAGTCCGTCGCCGGGCTGGCGCTGGGGCTCGCGGGCGGCGGGGCCACCGCCCCGGTGGCCGCGGCGGGCGGCACCGGGGACGGCGGCTTCGGGACGAGCTCCGAGCTCGTCTCGGCGGCCGCCGCGAAGGTGGACCGCGGCGCGGGCGTCGCGATCCTGGCCGACCTCGGCAGCGCCGTCCTCACCGTGAAGGCGCTGCTCGCCGAGGGCGACGAACTCCCGGACGGCGCACGCCTGGTGGACGCCCCCTTTGTGGAGGGCGCCGTGGCCGCCGTGGTGACCGCGTCGGCCGGGGCCGACCTGGCCGCGGTCGAGGCGGCGGCCACGGAGGCGTACGCGTACCGGAAGGAGTAGGTCCCGCCCTGCGGCAGAAGAGCAGCGCAGCGGGGGCGGGCCGCCGTCAGTTCTCGCCCAGGAACCGCCGGGCCAGCGCGTCGCCGCGCGCGACCGCTGCCCGGTGGCTCTCCACCGGGGACACCCGCGAGTTCTTGAAGAGCAGATACGTGACCTCGGGCCCGGCCCCGCCCGTGCGCGGGTTCGGCGGGATCCCGAGGGCGCGCGCCGTGGCGTACGACGCCTCGCCGATGAGGTCGGTGGGTCCGGTGTCGCCGACGACCGCGTACGCGACCTTCCCCCGGTAGATCACGGCGGCCACCCCGCCGCCCTTGATGCCGTGCGCGGCCGGGTTCCAGCGGCTGCTCGCGCCGGGCACGACGACGTACGGGAGCCGCTCCGCGCTCAAGTGGTCGCCGTTGGACTGCTGGAAGGCCGTCATCGGTGCGAAGAGCGGGTCGGTGCGGTGGTTGCAGGCCCTGCTGGGGCGGCCGTCGCAGTCGATGTCCATGTCGGCCTTCCAGAACACCGCGCCCCTGCCGCCGCAGACGGGGACGGAGGCGCGGGCGCCGTCGTCGGTGCGGTACTTGCCGTGCGAGATCTGTCTGCACGAGCGGAGCCGGGCCAGGAGGTCCGCCGCCCGGACGGACCCCTCTTTCACCGTAGGGGAGGCGGATCCCTCCTTCGCCGTACGGGAGGCGGATCCCTCCTTCGCGATACGGGAAGCGGAACCCTCCTTCGCGATACGGGAAGCGGAACCCTCCTTCGCCATACGGGAGTTGGGCTCCCTCGGAGCTTCGAGGGCGGGCCTCACGGGCTCGTCGGCCGGGTGTGCGGCGGGCTCGTCCGCGGGGCGGGCGGCGGCGGGCATCGTCGCCGGGGCGAGCAGGGCGGCGCCTGCGGCCGCGGCGAGGGCGACGGTTCGGGTGCGCATCGGAGTGGGGACCTTCCGTACGGAACTGGGGACATGACGGCCCGTGGGCCAGGCATCCCAATCTGGTGCCCGTCGCGGGAAGCGGCCACCGCTCAGGGTCCGGACGGTGCATGACGGTCCCTCAGGGGACCTGGCAGGGACAGGAAAGGACCCGGACCCGCCCCCTCCGACCTCTTGATGTGACCTCGCCACCTGTGTCAAATAGGTCTGGACCAAACCCGGCCCATCCCGGAACCCGTTCCGGAACCCATCCCGCCCAGCGAGAGGCACGACCGTGCGACGGACCCCCCACGCCCTGGCCACCGTCACCGTCACCGCCGCCTGCGCCCTGACCGCCTGCGCCTGGGGCGGCCAGGACGGCAAGGACACCCGGCCCCCGGAGGCACCGCGCGGCGTCACCGCCCAGGCGGGCAGCGCCACTTCGGTGCACGTCATGTGGAACAGGGCCACCGACGACACCGAGGTCACCGGCTACGACGTGTACCGGAGCGGCAAGCGCGTGAAGTCGCTGCCCGAACGGGAACACATGGTCGACGTCACCGGGCTGAAGCCCCGCACCGCGTACACCTTCACGGTCCGCGCGCGGGACCAGGCGGGCAACGTCTCCGCCGACAGCGCCCGCCTCTCGGTCACCACGCCCGCCGCGAAGGCCGAGGACGGCGAGGCCCCCACCCGGCCGGGGCGGCTGCGCGCGCGGCCGGCCGGGAGCCGCGCGGTGACCCTGTCGTGGAGCAGGTCGCACGACGACCAGGGCATCGCCTCGTACGCCGTCCATCAGGGCGGATCGCAGATCCACAGCGTCGACGGGGACGAGACGAGCACCGTGCTCACCGGTCTGCGCCCGGGCACGTCCTACCGCTTCACGGTCAAGGCGCGGGACGCCGCCGACAACGTCTCCCCCGCGAGCCCCGCCACCGCCGTCACCACGACGGCGGACGGCGACGACAGCAAGGGCGAGGCCCAGGGCACCGCGCCGACGGACTTCCGCGCCCGCACGCACGCGAAGGACGGGGCGTACTACATCGACCTGTCGTGGACGCCCCCGCACACCGGAGGCGCGGTGACGGAGTACCAGATCCGGCTCGACGGACAGTCGGCCACCTCGCTGGTCTGGGGCGGAAAGCCGCCCAAGGGCACCGCCCGGCACAGCTTCTACGTGGGCAAGAAGGCGGGCGAGTCGCACCGCGTGAAGCTGCGGGCCAAGCTTCCTGACGGAACGTGGGGCGGATACGCGCCCGAGCGGACCGTCACGACCGGCGGCTGAGGGCGCGCGCCCGCCCGGACGCCGGCCGGACGTCGGCCGGACGAAGGATTCCGTCACCTGCCCGGGGGCGGTCCGCATGCGCTCCGCCTGACCGGCGCGTTGGCTCGACGTCAGGTAGCACGGGGTTTCCCTAATTCGGCGGCGCAAGGGATGTCCCGCCTCCCGTGCCTCCGGAGGGCAGACATCATGCGTACTACTCACATATCCGTCCGCTCCGGCCTGACCGTCGCCGCCTTCGCCGTTCCGCTGGCACTGGCCGCCTCCCCGGCGGTCGCGGGCTCGGGGATCTCCGTGACCGCCACCGGATCCACGGTCAACGTCAGCACCAGCGCCTGTCCCAACGGGGCGCGCGCCTCGTTGATGGGCAACGGCAACGCCAGTTTCGCCGGTGGCAGACAGGTGGACCTGACGAACGGCAGCGGCTCCTGGCAGGGCGTCACTCCCGGCACCTACACGGTGGCGGTGGTCTGCCAGGACGGCTCGACCGCCGGTACCCAGACCGTCACGGTCGGCACCTCGCCGACCATCTCCTCGACGACGTCGCCCACGCGCGGCGTCCGCGGGGGGCTCGGGGGCGGTACGGAGGACCGGGGGACGATCACCCTCGTCGCGGGCGGGGCCCTGGTGGCCGCGGCCGCGGGCGGGGGCGGCGCCTGGTACATCCGCCGCCGCGGCGCACAGAACCGGAGCTAGCTCCTGCTCCACCGCACACCGGCTGCCGCCGGCCCGGCCCCGTGCCGGACCGGCGGCAGTCGTCCGCCCGCCACGCTCAGGCGGAGGAGTCCCCCTCGGACGACGCCTCCGGCGCCTGCGGCGCCTCCCCGGGCGGCTCCTGCCCCAACTCCTCGAGCACCTGCGTGAGCCAGTTCGTCCAGAACGTCTCCATGTCGATCCCGGCCCGCAGCACCAGGTGCCGCAGCCGGTCGTCGAGCGCCTCCGTGTCCGCCGGGAAGTCGCGCCTCTCGATCTCCTGGTAGGTCTCCAACTGCCGCTGGTGCAGGTCGAAATGGCGCTGAAGATCAGCGACCAGGCCCTCGGTGCCGACGACGGCGGCGGCCCGGATCCGCACCGCCAGCGGGTCGCGCAGCGCCTTGGGGTCCTGGCTCTCCGCCGTCCACCGGGCCAGCTCGGCGCGGCCCTCGGGCAGCACCTCGTACTCCTTCTTCTGGCCGCGCGTGGGCTGATCCGTGGGCAGCGCCCGGATCAGCCCGTCCCGCTCCAGCTTCCCGAGGTCCCGGTAGATCTGCTGGTGCGTGGCCGACCAGAAGTAGCCGATCGACTTGTCGAACCTGCGGGTCAGCTCGATCCCCGACGACGGCTTCTCGAGCAGGGCGGTGAGGATCGCGTGCGGCAGTGACATGCAGGCACCCTACGGTCAGAGCGCGGCCGCGAGCTCCGTGCCCTGCTTGATGGCCCGCTTCGCGTCCAGCTCGGCGGCCACGTCGGCGCCGCCGATGAGGTGCGCCTCACGACCGGCGGCGCACAGCTCCTCGTACAGGCCGCGGCGCGGGTCCTGGCCGCTGCACAGGACGACGGTGTCGACCGGGATGAGCTGGGTGTCGCCGTCCACGGTGATGTGCAGGCCCGCGTCGTCGATGCGGTCGTAGCCGACGCCCGCGACCATCGTCACGCCGCGGTGGCGCAGCTCGGTGCGGTGGATCCAGCCGGTGGTCTTGCCGAGGCCCTGGCCGACCTTGGACGTCTTGCGCTGGAGGAGGTGGACGGAGCGCGGCGGCGTCGGCCGGTCGGGCTTCGTCAGGCCGCCGCGGTCGCGGTAGTCCATGTCGACGCCCCACGCCTTGAAGTAGGTGGCGGGGTCGAGGCTCGCCTTGTCGCCGCTGTCGGTGAGGTACTCGGCGACGTCGAAACCGATGCCGCCCGCACCGATGATCGCGACCCGCTCCCCCACGTGCGCCTGATCGCGCAGCACGTCGAGGTAGCCCACGACCTTGGGGTGGTCGACGCCGGGGATCTCAGGCGTACGGGGCGTGACACCGGTGGCGACGACCACCTCGTCGTACGCGTCCGTGCCCAGCTCGTCGACGGTGGCGCGGTGGTTCAACTTCACGTCCACACCGAGCCGTTCGAGCCGCGTACGGAAGTAGCGCAGCGTCTCGTCGAACTCCTCCTTGCCGGGGATCTTGCGGGCGACGTTGAGCTGTCCGCCGATCTCGGCGGCGGCGTCGAAGAGGGTGACGGCGTGGCCGCGCTCGGCGGCCGAGACGGCGCAGGCGAGCCCGGCGGGACCGGCTCCGACGACGGCGACGCGCTTCTTGGTGCGGGTCGGCGCGAGCACCAGCTCGGTCTCGTGGCAGGCGCGCGGGTTCACCAGGCAGGAGGTGATCTGCAGCTGGAAGGTGTGGTCGAGGCAGGCTTGGTTGCAGCCGATGCAGGTGTTGATGGCGTCGGCGTCCTCGGCCTTCGCCTTGTTCACGAAGTCGGGGTCGGCGAGCAGCGGCCGGGCGAGGGACACCATGTCGGCGGCGCCGTCGGCGAGCAACTGCTCGGCGATCTCAGGGGTGTTGATGCGGTTGACGGTCACGAGCGGGACGGAGACCTCGCCCATGAGCTTCTTCGTGACGAAGCTGTACGCGCCGCGCGGCACCGAGGTCGCGATGGTGGGGATGCGGGCCTCGTGCCAGCCGATGCCGGTGTTGATGAGGGTGGCGCCCGCGGCCTCGATCTCCTTGGCGAGCTGCACGACCTCGTCGAGGGTGGAGCCGCCGGGGACGAGGTCCAGCATGGAGAGCCGGTAGATGATGATGAAGTCGGAGCCGAGCCGCTCCCGCGTGCGCCGGACGATCTCGACGGGGAAGCGGATCCGGTTCTCGTAGGACCCGCCCCACCGGTCGGTGCGCCGGTTCGTCGGGGCCGCGATGAACTCGTTGATCAAGTAGCCCTCGGAGCCCATGACTTCGACGCCGTCGTACCCGGCGAGCTTGGCCAGCTCGGCGGCGCGCACGAAGTCCTCGACGGTCTGCTCGACCTCGTCGTCCTCCAGGGCGCGCGGCACGAAGGGGCTGATGGGCGCCTGGAGGGCGCTCGGCGCGACGAGCTGGTCATGGTACGCGTACCGCCCGAAGTGCAGGATCTGCATCGCGATCCGGCCGCCCTCGCGGTGCACGGCGGCGGTGATGCCCGCGTGCTCCTCGGCCTCCGCCTCGGTGGTGAGCTTGGCGCCGCCGTCCCAGGGCCGGCCGAGCTCGTTCGGTGCGATGCCACCGGTCACGATCAGACCGACGCCGCCCCGCGCGCGGGTCGCATAGAACTCCGCCATCCGCTCGAAGCCGCCCGGCGTCTCCTCCAGGCCCACGTGCATGGAGCCCATCAGGACGCGGTTGGGCAGCGTGGTGAAGCCCAGGTCGAGCGGGTTCAGCAGGTTCGGGTAACGGCTCATGCGGCCCTCCGTACGCGGTGTCGTCACCACAGTTGTAGAGGCCGCCGACCCCCTTATGCAACTAGTTGCACAAAGAGGTGTCCGGCATCACGGCGGCACGACGGCCGAGACCTTCGTCGCCGGGTCAGCGCTTGGCGTGCTGCGTCTTGACCGCTCGGAGCACCACGAACTTCCGGTCGCTCGCCACGACCTCCACGTTCCCGAAGAGGCGCTTGAGGCGCACGTGATAGCCGAGGTGGCGGTTGCCGACGACCCACAGCTCACCGCCGTCGCGCAGGGCGGCCCGCGCCCCGCCGAACATGCGCCGGGCGGTGGCGTCGGTGGTCGCCTGATGGCTGTGGAACGGCGGGTTGTTGAGCACGAGGTCCACGGACCCGGGCGGCACGGCGTCCAGCGCGTCCCCGGCCACGAACTCCGCCTCGGCACCTTCGGGGGCGTTGGCCCGGAAGGTCTCTTCCGCCGACGCGACGGCCTGGAAGGACTCGTCGATGAAGGTCACCTCCGCCCCGGGCCCGGCGACGGCGGCGGCCGCACCGAGGATCCCGTTGCCGCAGCCGAGGTCCACGACCCGGGCGCCGCGCGGGATGCGGGGGAAGTGCCGCAACAGGAAGCGGGTGCCGATGTCGAGCCGCTCGGCACAGAAGATGCCCGCGTGGTTGACGGCGGTCAGGCCCGCGCCCGCCCCGGCGTCCCCGTCGAGGACGTAACTGCGCGGCCAGGGGCTGGAGTCGGCGGATTCGGCACTTCGCCCGGCGGCGGGCGTGCTGAAGATGAGCCGCGCCTTCTGCCGGGCCAGGGACGTCCGGGTCGGCCCGACGATCCGCTCGAACGCCTCCAGGGTGGAGGTGTGGATCTCCGTCACCATGCCGGTGCCGACCACGACGCTGCCCGCGTGCAGCGCGGGCGCGAGCCGGTGCAGCTGGTCCTCCAGCAGCGCGAGCGACTTCGGTACGCGGACCAGCAGTACATCGACGCTGCTGCGGGCGGGCGGCTCGTCCCGGGTCGTCGACAGGCGGGCGGCGTCCGGGGCGAGAGAGGCCCGCGCGAGATTGGCCCGGGTCGCCTCCCGCGTCAGGAACGAGTCGGTGATCTGCACCGTCGCGTGCGCATGGGCGGCGAGCGAGGTGGTCAGGGCGCCCCACCGGTCGCCGACCACGGCGACCGTCCCCGACAGGTCGACGGGCGTCTCGCCGCCGCCGTCCTCACCGGCCAGGTAGCGCAGCAGATAGGCGTCGGCCGCCGACCAGGCACGGAGCTGGTCGCGGGGGTCCTCGGGAAAGCGGGTGAGGTCGTACGCGCCCCACGACGTGCTCAAACGGTTCATCGTGACCTCAGGCTAACGGAGCGCGCCGCCCTCCCGATCACCGTCCGGCAGCGGGATCACTGTCCGGGGGCGAGCCCGGGGTCGAACCACGTGGGCGCGTCGGCGAGCGCCTGCTTGATCCGGAAGCCGCTGAACTCGTGCAGGTCCGGCAGCGCGTCCACGTCGAACCACGCCACGTCCAGCGACTCGTCGTCGTTGACCCGCGGCTCCCCGCCGACCGCGCGGCACCGGAAGGTGATGTCCATGTACTGGCACTGGTCCTGATTGGGATACGTGACCGGCTTCAGGGACTCCACGAGCACCACCCGCTCGGGCACACAGTGCACGGCCGTCTCCTCGTACACCTCGCGCACGGCGCACGCCGCGGGCTGCTCCCCCGGCTCCGGGATGCCGCCGATCACCGACCACTTGCCGTTGTCGGCGCGCTGCCCGAGCAGGACGCGTCCGGCGTCGTCGAAGACGATGGCGGTGACCCCCGGCAGCCAGAGGAGCTGGTGGCCGGCGTCGGCCCGGAGCGCACGGATGAAATCAGGAGTAGCCATGCCCCGACCCTAACCGCGCCCGGCCACCGCCCTTACGGGCAGCCCGATTTCAGCCACCCGGAATAGATTCACCCTGTCCTGTCCCACCCCGTGAACCTGTCCTGTGCCACCCCGTGAACCTGTCCTGTCCCACCCCGTGAAGGAGCCCCGTGACCGACGCGACCGACCTCTCCCTACGCCTCGCGACCCCCGCCGACCGCCCCCTCATGGAACGGCTCTGGCTGATGTTCCGGCACGACCTGTCGGAGTTCACCGGCCTGCTGCCGAACCC
The DNA here is from genome assembly GCF_042740175.1 of Streptomyces sp. NPDC059009. Taxonomy (NCBI): domain Bacteria; kingdom Bacillati; phylum Actinomycetota; class Actinomycetes; order Kitasatosporales; family Streptomycetaceae; genus Streptomyces; species Streptomyces sp. NPDC059009. The sequence continues at coordinate 102,422 of NZ_JBHYJB010000010.1, forward strand.
CGACGGCACCTTCCGCAGCGACCGGCTCGAACTGGCCCTCTCGGGCAGCACCGGCTGGGCGCCGTATCTGCTGAGCCGCGGCGCGTCCCCGGTCGGGCTCGCCCTCGTCCGTGGCCTCGACGGGCCGACGCGCGTCCTCAACAGCTTCTTCGTGGTGCGCGCGGCCCGCAGGAACGGGCTCGGGCTGCGGGCCGTGCGCGAGGTCGTCGCCCGTCACCCCGGGCCGTGGGAGGTCGCCTTCCAGGACGAGAACGCGGCCGCGGTCCGCTTCTGGCGCCGCGTCGCCGCCGCGGTCGCCGGTGAGGCGTGGACCGAGGAGCGGCGGCCGGTCCCGGGCCGCCCGGAGCTGCCGCCGGACGTGTGGATCGCCTTCAGGAGCGACGCGAGCGCACCCGTGCGGTGACCGCCCAGCCGAGGCCGCCCGCCGCGACGAGGACGAGCACCATCTCGGGCAGGATGCCGAGTTCGGTGGCGGGCGTCGTGGACGAGCGCAGCGGCATCTTCTGCACGAGCGAGTCCGCGGTGAACCACGTCGTCTTCTGCGTGATCCGCCCGTCAGGCATGATCATCGCGCTGACACCGCTGGTCACCGGCACGACGACGGACCGGCTGTGCTCGACGGCGCGGATCCGCGACATGGCGAGCTGCTGGTAGGTCATCTCACTGCGGTCGAAGGTCGCGTTGTTGCTCGGTACGGAGATGAGCTGGGCGCCGTGCGTGACGGTGTCGCGCACCGCCCAGTCGAAGGCCGCCTCGTAGCAGGTCGCGATGCCGACCTTGGTGCCCGCCATGGTGAAGACGCCCGGCTTGCTGCCCCGGCTGAAGTCCTGGCGGACCTTGCCGATCTCGCTGCTGAAGACGCCGACGACGGACCGCAGCGGGATGTACTCGCCGAAGGGCTGGATCTGGCGCTTGTCGTACGTGTCCATGGGGCCCTTGTCCGGGTCCCACAGAATCTGCTCGTTGTAGAGCTTGCCGTCCTTGGACTCGACGACGCCGCCCACGGAGAGGGGCACGCCGATGGCCTTGACCGCGCCGTCGATCACCCCGCGCGCGTCGGGGTTGGTGAAGGGGTCGATGTCGGAGGAGTTCTCCGGCCAGAGCACGAAGTCGGGCTGGGGCGCCTTGCCCTGCGCGACCCGCGCGGCGAGCCGTTCGGTCTCGCGCACGTGGTGGTCGAGGACGGCCCGGCGCTGCGCGTTGAACGCGAGTCCCGCGCGCGGGACGTTGCCCTGGATCGCGGCCACGGTCGCGGTGCCGTCCTCCGCGTCGTCGCTGACGAGCGGCTTCGCCGCGAACGCCCCGGCCACGGGCACCAGCACGCTGAGCGCGGCCGCAACCGCGGCACCCCGCCGCAGGCCCCCGCCGCGCCGCACGGCGACCACCTGGCGTACGGCCTCGGCGAGCCCGAACCCGCAGAGCACGACGGCGAATCCGAGCACCGGCGTACCGCCGAGCGCGGCCAGCGGCAGGAAGACCCCGTCGGCCTGGCCGAAGGCGACCTTGCCCCAGGGGAAGCCGTTGAACGGCACGCGCGCGCGTGCCGCCTCTCCCGCGGTCCACAGGGCGGCGGCCCAGAGCGGGAGGGCGGGCAGCCGCGAGACCGTCGCGATGCCCGCCCCGACGAGCGCGATGAAGACGGCCTCGATCGCGGCGAGCGCCAGCCACGGACCGGGCCCCACCTCGACGCCGGTCCACACCAGGAGCGGCAGCAGGAAGCCGAGCCCGAAGAGATAGCCGAGCCCGAGCCCCGCCTTCCACGAGCAGCCGCGCAGACACCACGCGAGCCCCGCGAAGGCCGGGACCGCGAGCCACCACAGGGTGCGTGGCGGAAAACTGACGTAGAGCAGCACTCCGGAGAGCGCGGCCCCGACGGCAGGGCCGAAGCGGCGCAGCAGCCGCGCGGTCCTGGCTTCGGGCTCAGGCTGCGGTCCGAGCTGCTCCGACTCGTCTACGGAGGTGGTGGTGGCGGTCACCCGGGGAGTGTACGGCGCGTGACCAGGCCCCGGACAGCGTGGTCCACCGCCTCCTGGAGCACCCGGAAAAGGGGGACATCCCGGTCGTCGCGGGATCGTTCCTGCGCAACACATCCACAAAGGGGACCGGCAGCCGTTACGGTGTGCCCGAGTCCCCGGCGCCCGGCGCGAATCGGCCACACGTACGCATGCGGCCACGGCGTCCCGGGACCGGCACGCATCAGGGGGCGACGGGGTGGGGTCAACGGGGACGGCCACGACGACGGGGACGACGGCTGCGCGCGAACGGCGCGGCGCCTCCGACGCGACCGGCATCGCGCTGCTCGGGGCCTGCGCGGCCTGGGCGCTGATCAGCGCGGGCGTGCACGGCGGACAGCCCGAGGGCGTCCTGCTCGCGGTGCTCGCCGTGACGGCGGGGTACGCGGGCGGACGCATCTGCGGCGCCCTGCTCCCGGTGGCAGCTCCGTGCGCGGGCGCGCTGGTGGGCCTCGCCCTCGCGGTGGCGGCGCCGCACGTCGTCCGGGGCCCCGAGGCCAACGCGCCGCTCGGCCCCGAGGGCGCCACCGCCGCGCTCCTGATCCTGGCCGCGGGGGGCGCCTGCTGCGCAGCCTGGTCGGCGCGGCGGCCCGGCGCCCGGATCGCCCTACGGCTGCTCACGGCCGCGACCGCCGTGATCGCGGGCGTCCTCGGCTCGGTCACCGCGCTCATCGCCTGCGCCGTGATCCTGCTCTGCTCCCTCGCCGCCTCCCTGATGCACCACCGGGGCCTCGGCCTCGCGGGCCTCGCCGGCGCCACCGCCCTGGTGACGGGCCTGGTGTGGGCGATCGCCGCGGGCGGCGTCCTGCCGTACGGGCTCAACGCCTCGCTGGAGGGCCAACTGACCGAGCACCGGCTGCTGCTGTGGCGGGACGCCTTCGACATCGCGGCCCGGGAACCGGCGCTCGGCGCGGGCCCCGGCCGCTTCGGCGACGTCAGCCCGACGGCCGCCGGGACACTGCTCTCGGACGGCAAGCCGCACTCGGCGCCGCTGCAGCAGGCCGCCGAGCAGGGCCTCATCGGCGTGGCCCTGTTCGCGGCGGTGTTCTGCTGGCTCCTGTACGCGCTGTGGCGCTCCCCCCGCTCCACCCAGGTGGTGCTCTCTGCGGGCGCCGCCCTCACGGCGCTCGCGCTCGTCGCCACCGTCGGCAACGCACTGAGCGTGACCGCCGTGACGACGGGCGCGGGACTCCTCGCGGGCATCGCGACGGCACGCCCCTTCCACGACGAAGCGGTGCGGGCCCCGGGCTAGAAGCCTCAGGAGTCCCGCACCGCTTCGTGGCAGCGTGTGGGGTGGGTGGCTATGCGGCGGTTCCGGCGAGCCGCAGCCGGTCGCGGATGATGCGCACCGCGGCCTCGGCGTTGTCGACGGTGACGGTGAACTTCCGGCCGTCGCCGAGGCTGAGCACGACGCCCTCGCCGCGCCGCACCACCACGGCGGTGCCCTTCTCGGGCCGCCACCGGTAGCCCCAGCCGCCCCACTGGCGCGGGGTGACCCTGGGCGCGAAGTCGGCGCCGACGACGTGCGAGAGCGGGATGCGGCGGCGCGGCAGACCCATGTGGCCGCAGCGCACCTCGAGGCAGTCCTTGTCGACCTTCACGGCGACGTGCACGAACGCCAGCGTGCCGTAGAGCATCAGCAGCCCGGCGGCGATGCAGCCCACGACGGACATCACGAGCGGCGCGATCCCGGAGGTCCACACGGAGTCCACGGCCAGCTCGATGCCGAGCGCCATGCAGGCGGCACCGGCCACGGCGAGCAGCCACTGGGCGCGGTTCGTCGCGCGTCCGGTCCAGATCTCGGGCAGGGAGTCGGCGGCGCCGTGCTCGCCGTGGGTGTGGTCCCTCATGGGCAAGAGACTACTCACGTTCCGCTGTGAAGGCACCGCGTCGCACAGAGTCACTGCTCCGGAGGGGTCCCCGCGCGCGGGGCGGCGGGTGCGTCAGCGCGCGGGGCTGACCGACGCGAGGAGCCTGCCCTCGGCGTAGTTCAGGGCGGCCGCGGGCAGCTCGGCCTCGCGTCCGCTGAGGATGACGGTGAGACGGCCGTCCTCGGCGACAGCGGAGGCACCGTCCCCGCCGGCTCGCTCGGCGGCCCTGCGCAACCCCTGGGCGGCCACGGCGCCCGCCGAACCGTGCAGCACGAGCGGCGGCCGACCGGGCTGCTGGACAGCTGAACGAATACGCTCCGCAACCAGCTCGTAATGGGTGCAGCCCAGGACGACGGTACTTACATCGGTCGGGGTGAGGGCCGCGGCGGCGTTGATCGCGTCCGTGATGGCCTGCTCGTCGGCGTACTGCACGGCGTCGGCGAGGCCGGGGCACGGCACCTCGGTGACGGCGACGCCGGGCGCGAACTCCTCGATGAGGCCGCGCTGGTAGGGGCTGCCGGTGGTGGCGGGGGTGGCCCAGATGGCGACGGGGCCGCCGCCGGCCGCGGCGGGCTTGATCGCCGGGACCGTGCCGATGACCGGGATCTCCGGCTCGAGGCGGGCGCGCAGCGCGGGCAGGGCGTGCACGGACGAGGTGTTGCAGGCCACGATCAGCGCGTCCGGGCCGTGCTTCGCGGCCGCCTCGGCGACGGCGAGGGAGCGCTCGACGAGGTCCTCGGGCGTGCGCGGCCCCCACGGCAGTCCGTCCGGGTCCGAGGAGAGAACGAGATCCACGCCGGGCCGCAGGCGACGCACCGCGGCCGCCGCTGCGAGCAGCCCGATACCGGAGTCCATGAGCGCGATCTTCACCCGGTCACCCTAGCCGATCGCCCCCACGGGCCCGTCGGCGTGGGGCAGACTGCGGCGGATGAGCGCCGTCGTATGGATCGCCGCAGCTTCTCTTCTCGCCTGGCTGTGGCTGCTGTTGGGGCAGGGCTTCTTCTGGCGTACGGACCTGCGGCTGCCACCTCGCGCGCAAGCGGCGGAACCGCCGACGTGGCCCGCCGTCTGCGTCGTGGTCCCCGCGCGCGACGAGGCCGAGGTGCTGGCCGAAAGCCTGCCCTCCTTGCTCGCCCAGGACTATCCGGGGCGGGCCGAGATCTTCCTTGTCGACGACGGCAGTTCGGACGGCACCGGCGAGCTCGCCCGCTCCCTGGCCGCGCGCCACGGCGGCCTCCCGCTGACCGTCACGACGCCCGGAGAGCCCCCTTCCGGCTGGACGGGCAAGCTGTGGGCGGTCCGCCATGGCATCGGGCTGGCACGCGCGCGTGAGCCCGAGTATCTGCTGCTCACCGACGCGGACATCGCCCATGAGCCGGACAGCATGCGGGAGTTGGTGGCCGCCGCCCGGGCCGGGGGCCACGACCTGGTCTCGCTGATGGCCCGGCTGCGCGTGGTGAGCCGGTGGGAGCGCCTGGTCGTCCCGGCGTTCGTGTACTTCTTCGCGCAGCTGTATCCGTTCCGCTGGATCGCGCGCAGGGGCGGCAGGACCGCGGCGGCCGCGGGCGGCTGTGTGCTGCTGCGCACGGACGCGGCGGTGCGGGCCCGGGTGCCCGACGCGATCCGGCACGCGGTCATCGACGACGTCGCCCTCGCGCGCGCGGTGAAGCGCTCCGGTGGGCACATCTGGCTCGGCCTCGCCGACCGCGTCGACAGCGTGCGGCCCTATCCGCGCCTGGCCGACCTGTGGCGGATGGTGTCCCGCAGCGCCTACGCCCAGCTGCGGCACAGCCCGGCGCTGCTCGTCGGCACGGTCGCCGGGCTCGCCGTCGTCTATCTGGTCCCGCCCGTGGCCCTGGTGGCGGGCCTGGCCGCCGGGAACGCGGCGGTGGCAGGGGCGGGCGGCCTCGCCTGGCTGCTGATGACGGCGACGTACGTCCCGATGCTGCGCTACTACCGCCAGCCCCTGTGGCTCGCGCCGCTGCTGCCCTGCACCGCGTTCCTGTACCTGCTGATGACGGTGGACTCGGCGGTGCAGCACTACCGGGGGCGGGGGGCAGCCTGGAAGGGCCGGACGTATGCGAAGCCCGACGCCAGACCCGATGTCGTGTCCGACGCCAGGCCCGACGCCAGACCCGACCTGGAGCAGACCTGATCCGACCGCCCCCGCCGCGGCGTCACTTGCGGCCGGGCGTCCAGTTCATGCCCCAGCCGTACGCGTAGTCGATGGTGCGCTGCGGGCTCACCCCGCGCTCGGGCACCAGGTAGCGGGCCTCGCGCTGCACGACGAGGTCCCCTCCGTTGTTGGTGATGAGCGCGAGCGCGCACACCGTGGAGGGCACCGTGCACTCGTCGAGGAAGAACTCGACGGGGGCGCCGTGCTGAGGCATGAGCGTGACCGTGGCGTGCAGGTCGGCGAAGCTGCGCGCGCCTTCGTAGATGGTCACGAAGATGATGATGCGCCGGAAGTCCTGCGCGTGGTCGAGGTTGATGGTGAGGTTCTCGCCGCTGGCCGACGCCCCCGTGCGGTCGTCCGCGTCGAGCTGCATGAACGGCGGCTGGTGGAACGCCCCGAAGGCGTTGCCGAGCGCCTGGACCACTCCCTTGCGGCCGTCGGCGAGTTCATAGAGCGCGCACAGGTCCAGGTCGAGGTCGGCGTGCATGGCGACGGCCCGGCCGAGCTTGGCGCCCCACCCCTTGAACTGCTTGCGCACCTCCCAGTTGAGGTTCACGCGCATCGCGCCGGAGGTGCCGCCCTGCTTCGTCAGGGAGACCGCGGGGGCCTCCTTGGTGAGCGTGACCTTCGTCAGGCGCACCGGAGGAGCGGCCGCGGCGGGCGGCGGGGGCGCGACGGACGCGGGCACGGGAGGGCCGGTGGGAGCGGGCGCCTGGGGCGGGGGCGGGGGCGAGGCGGGCATCGGAGCAGGGGGCGGGGTGGGCGCGGCCTGCGGCGGAGCGGGAGCGGCCGGGGGCGGGGCGGCCTGGGCGGGCTCGTCCACCGTGATGCCGTAGTCCGTCGCGAGCCCTTCGAGCCCGCTGCCGTAACCCTGTCCGACCGCGCGGAACTTCCAGGCCCCCTGGCGCCGGTACAGCTCCCCCAGCACGAAGGCGGTCTCGACCGTGGCGTCGGCGCTGTCGTAGCGGGCGATCTCGCGGCCGTCGGCGGCGTCGAGGACCCGGATGCTCAGCCCCGGCACCTGCCCGAACGTCCCGCCGTCCGACGACGCGGCGAGCACGACCTTGTCGATGTCGGCCTCCACCCGCGCCAGGTCCACGGCGAGGGTGTCCGTGACGCGCCCCCCGGCGTTCTGCTTGCCCTCGTGCCGCACCGCTCCGGAGGAGTGCTGCGGCTGGTTGTAAAAGACGAAGTCGGCATCCGAACGCACCTTTCCGGAAGCGCTCAACAACAACGCCGAAGCGTCGGCGTCGGGCACTCCGGGTCCGGAGCCCCATGCCAATTCGACCCGTACCGCAGGTGCGGGCACGGGAACATTCGATCCTTTAGGCATTGACATGTCCGCCCCCATCGCAAGGTGTGGGCCCTGGTGGGCCATCGACCGATCCATGCCCAACCTATTACCTGGGCCGCGAACCGATGCACGAAGAGGCCCGCAGCGGGCCCGCGAGCCCCCTGCCCGGAGCCCCGCGCAGCCCCCGGGTCAACTCCCGCAGGACCGACGGTAACCCGTTGGGGGCGTGGCTTTTACAGGATCCCTACGGCTGCGGGCGACCGATTTTTGCCAGGTTCGTTCGCATTGGGGATCCGCGTTCACTGTCGACACGCAAAACAACCCTCTTATCGGTCTCCCCAACCAGCACATCGTGGGCTTAACTTATGACGCATGACCTCCCCCCGCTCCACCTATGGCGGCGGTTACTACTCCGCGCCGTCCTTCCCGGACACCCCGATCTACGACTCGCTCGTCGCTGAACGCGGCACCCCGCAGATCGCCCCGATCCGGGTCCCCTCCGCGTACGACACGGGCAGCCACCTGCCCGCCCTTCCCGTGGCCCTGCCCGCGCTGCCCGCGGCCCCGTCACCGGCCCAGCCGGCCGGATACGGCTATGCGCCGGGTCCGCAGGCCCCGCTGCAGCAGGCCCCGGCGCCCTACATCCCGCAGCAGGCGGCCGCCCCGCGCGGCTACCCCGGCGCCCAGCCCCAGCGGCCACAGCAGCAGCGGCCCGCGACCGGCACGGGTTACGAGGCGATGCGCCCCGCGGCGCCCCGCCCGGCGCCCGCGCCCTACGAGGACCCGTACAACCGCCCGTACCGCGGCTACTGACGCGGGCGACCGCTCCGGGCTCCCCTGTCGGTGACTGCTGGCAGGATGAGTCCATGGGACGTCCAGTTGTCGAGTCGCTGCACTTCTATCCCCTCAAGGCGGCCAGGGGGCACGCACCGCGTGAGGCCGTCGTGGAGCCCTGGGGGCTCGCCGGGGACAGACGCTGGCTGCTGGTCGACGACGCGGGGCGCTTTCTGACGCAACGAGCCCATCCGCGGCTCGCGTTGGCCGCCGCCGAGGCACTGCCCGGCGGCGGCCTCCGGCTGTCCGCGCCCGGCCGGGAGCCGCTCACCGTCGCCGTGCCCGAGCCCCTCCTCACCGTCCCGGTGGAGGTCTGGCGGGACAAGGTCGACGCGGTGCCCGCCGACGCGGCGGCGCACGCCTGGTTCAGCGCCTATCTGGGGACCGACGTCCGGCTCGTGCACCTCGACGACCCCGCGCGGCGCCGTCCCGTCGACCCGGAGTACGCCGAGCCCGGCGAGACCGTCAGCTTCGCCGACGGCTTTCCGCTCCTGATCACCACCACGGCCTCGCTCGACGCGCTCAACGCCCTGATCGCACAGGGCCGTCATCCGCACGAGGGCCCGCTGCCCATGAACCGCTTCCGGCCGAATGTGGTCGTGTCCGGAACGGACCCGTGGGCCGAGGACGACTGGACTCGCATCGCCATCGGCGAGCTGACCTTCCGCGTCGTCAAGATGTGCGGCCGCTGCGTCGTGACCACCACGGACCAGGAATCGGCGGCGCGCGGCAAGGAACCGCTGATGTCGCTCGCCCGGCACCGGCGCATCGGCGACAAGTTGGTCTTCGGGCAGAATCTCGTCCCCGAAGCGACAGGAACGATCAGAATCGGCGATCCGCTGGAGATCCTCGAATAGCTGGGCTCCGTGAGGGAACTCCTCCGTGTGGTGCGGACGTTGAGAAAGGTCGAGCGTCGCCGAGAATGCCGTAGGGGGTGCGGACTGTGCGAGCAATCGCCGGACTCTGGCGCTGGCGGCACAACCCGCTGCGCCGCGGGACCGACCGCGTCGAGGCATGGGTGGCGCTCGTCGCCCTGCTGCTCCTCGTCGTCGCCGTCCCTCTGGCCGGAATCCTCTCCGGGGTCCTGACGGGAAACGCCCTGCAGCGGGCGGTGCGCGACCAGCGCGCGGCCCGGCAGCAGATCACCGCGACGGTCGTGCGCGAGGTGCGCCAGCCACCCCTGGACCCGGACCCCGAGACGGCCACCCGGCGGGACGCGCACAGCCGCGTGCTCGCCGCCTGGACGGGCCCGGACGGCACCTCCCACTCCGGCACGGTCGTCGCCGACCTCAAGTCCCCGCACACCGGCGACCCGTTCAAGCTCTGGACCGACCGGCACGGCCGCATCGTCGGCCGCCCCCTGGACTCCCCGACGGCGACGACGCACGCCGCGCTCGCGGGCCTCGGCGCCGCCGCCGCGACCACGGGCCTGGTCGAGGGGGCCAGGCGGCTGATCGTGTGGCGCCTGATCCGGCGGCGGTACGCGCGCTGGGACCAGGCATGGGCGCAGGCCGGACCGGACTGGGGCCGCACCGGCACCGGTTCCTGACGGTTCCCGATGTCCTCGTGACTCCGTGAGGATGCGTGGGTGACCTGGTGAGAGCCCGGCCATCGGGTCAACTCGCCCGCCCCGCGCGCGCTACGGTGGACCGGCCGAACTCTTCGGCTTCTTGCCCGAGTCCCCCGCCGGACGAGGCAAGGTCCCGCGTACGACGAGGTGGGGGCAGAGCAACTCCATGGCACAGGGCACGGTCCAGGTGACGCACACGGGTACCTCGCGGTGGCGGCGCCGCACGGGCGAATACGCCTCGCTGGCCGCCGCCCTGGAGGCCGCGAGCGACGGGGACGTCCTCACCGTCACCCCCGGCACCTACCGCGAGAACCTCGTCGTGCAGCGCGCGGTGACGCTGCGCGGCCCGGAGGGCTCCCCCGGCTCGGTGCGCATCGCGCCCGTCGACGGGGTGCCCCTGACGGTGCGCGCCTCCGCCGTCGTGCAGGACCTGCACGTGGAGGGGCAGGACGCGGCGGCGCCCGCGCTGCTCGTGGAGGACGGGGCGCCGGAGCTCGCCGGCGTGCGGATCGTGACGCGCTCGGCCGTCGGGATCGAGGTGCGCGGCGGTGCCCGGCCGACGGTGCGCCGCTGCACCGTCGACAACCCCGGCGGCATCGGCATCGCCGTACTCGACGGCGGGGGCGGCCTGTTCGAGGAGTGCGAGGTCGTCGCGGCCGGGCAGTCGGGGGTCTCGGTGCGCGGCGGCGGGCATCCGCGCCTGGAGCGCTGCCGGGTGCACCACGCCTCGGGCGCGGGCCTCTCAGTGACCGGCGAGCACACCGGGCTCGAAGCCATCGGCTGTGAGGTGTACGAGGTCAAGGGCACCGGCGTGCACATCACCGCACGGGCCTCGGCGCACCTCACGGACTGCGCCGTGCACCGCACGACCGCCGACGGCGTCACGCTCGACACGGACGCGGTGCTCACCCTCGCGGACTGCCGCATCCACGACATCCCGGAGAACGCGGTCGATCTGCGCTCCCGCTCGGTGCTCACGCTGACCCGTTCCAAGGTCCGCCAGTTCGGGCGCAACGGCCTGTCGGTGTGGGACCCGGGCACGCGCGTGGACGCCAACCAGTGCGAGATCCACGACAGTACGGGCGACTACCCGGCGGTGTGGGTCAGCGACGGGGCGACCGCCGTCCTGGAGTCCTGCACGGTGCACGACGTGCCGGACGCCCTGTTCGTCCTGGACCGCGGCTCGCGCGCCGACGTCGTCGACAGCAAGCTCTTCCACGTACGCAACACGGCGGTCTCGGTGAGCGACGGCGCGACGGCGCAGCTCGACGACTGCCATGTCCGCGAGGCCGCGACCGGCGCCTGGTTCCGCGACCACGGCAGCGGCGGCACCCTCGCGAGCTGCACCTTCGAGGGCATTCAGACGGGCGTGATCGTCACGAAGGGCGCCGATCCCACGATCGAGCGATGCACGGTCACGGGCGCCGCGGAGGCCGGGTTCTATGTCTCGGCGGACGGCCGGGGCACCCTGCACGGCTGCCGTGTGACGGACAGCGCCGGCTACGGCTTCCACATCATCGACGGCTGCCGTACGACGCTGAAGAAGTGCCGTACGGAGCGGTGTGCGCGCGGGGGTTACGAGTTCTCCGAGGACGGGCCGCTCGTGGAGGACTGCACGAGCGACGAGAGCGGCGGGGTCCGGCCCGCGACGGCGGAGCCCGTGGCGCAGCAGACGGCCACGGAGACGGCGGGCCTGCTCGGCTCCATCCCCGGCCAGCGTGCCCTGGACCGGCAGGCCCCCGAGGAGCCCGCGCCGCCCGCCCAGGAGACGCGCTCCTCCAAGGAGGTCCTGGGTGAACTCGACACGCTGGTGGGCCTGGAGAGCGTCAAGCGCGAGGTGCGCGCCCTCACCGACATGATCGAGGTGGGGCGGCGCCGGCAGCAGGCGGGTCTCAAGGCGGCCTCCGCGCGGCGGCACTTGGTGTTCACCGGCTCCCCCGGCACGGGCAAGACGACGGTGGCGCGCCTCTACGGGGAGATCCTCGCCTCGCTCGGTGTCCTGGAGAAGGGCCATCTCGTCGAGGTGTCCCGGGTCGACCTGGTGGGCGAGCACATCGGCTCGACGGCCATCCGCACCCAGGAGGCGTTCCAACGCGCCCACGGCGGCGTCCTGTTCATCGACGAGGCGTACGCGCTCTCGCCGGAGGACTCGGGGCGGGACTTCGGGCGCGAGGCCATCGACACGCTGGTGAAGCTGATGGAGGACCAGCGGGACGCGGTGGTGGTGATCGTCGCGGGCTACACCGAGGAGATGCGGCGCTTCCTGTCGGTCAACCCCGGTGTGGCGTCCCGTTTCTCACGGACCATCACCTTCGGCGACTACGCCCCCGAGGAGCTCCTGCGCATCGTGGAGCAGCAGGCCGACGAGCACGAGTACCGCCTCGGGACGGGTGCGGGCGAGGCGCTCCTGAAGTACTTCACGGCGATCCCGAAGGGCCCCGCGTTCGGCAACGGCCGCACCGCGCGGCAGACCTTCGAGGCCATGGTGGAGCGGCACGCGGGGCGGGTCGCCCAGCTCGACGAGCCGAGCACGGACGACCTCACCCTGCTGTTCCCGGAGGATCTGCCGGACCTTCCGTAGCCGCGCCGGGCCCCGGCTGTCCGGGCTCCGGTTGCGCGGGCCCCGGCTGTCCGGGCCCCGGCTGTCCGGGCCCTGGTTGCGCGGACCCCTGTTGCCCGGGCTCCGGTGGCGTCGCCTCGCGCGGTGCGGGCACGCCCGGCTTGAGGCGGGCAAGGAGGTGGGCCCGCTCCTCGTCGAAGGCGGGGTCGGCCTGGTACTCGCCGTGGCCCAGGATCGGTGCGGGCAGCGGGTGTTGTTCGGTGCGGCCGTAGGCGAGGGGGTCCTTGAGCGGGGCGCAGTCGACCTGGGGGCCGCAGTCGCCGGAGAGACGGACGGGGCCGCCGATGGGGTCGGTGGTGCGGTAGAGGTTGCGCCAGCAGGCGGCCTCGCGGTGCAGCGCGGTGAGGGCGGCGGGTCCGAAGTGGGCGGGGAACCAGCGGCCGTAGAGGCGCTCCAGCGGGGAGCCGTAGGTCAGCAGGGCGACCCGCTTGCGCACGGAGGGGCGCAACTGCCAGACGGCGGCCGCGGCCAGCACGCTGCCCTGGGAGTGGCCGGACAGGACGAGGCGGCCGCCGGTCGTGCGGGTCCAGGTGTGCATGCGCCAGGTGAGGTCGGGCACGGCGCGCTCCGCGTAGCAGGGCGGGGCGAAGGGGTGGGCGGCGCGCGGCCAGAAGGTACCGACGTCCCAGAGGATGCCGATGGTGCGGCGGGCCGAGGGGTCCTTGTAGGCGCGCCGGGCCCAGGTGACGAACAGTATGAACCCGAAGCCGATCATCCAGGAGCCGAGCGCCTGCGAGGTCTGGGCCGCGCCCTCGACGACGTCGGGCGCGTGGCGCGCGGCCCGTCCGGGGACCTTGTCGCTGATCCAGGCGCCCACGAGGGCTCCTGCGCCCAGCAGCAGGGTCACGGCGGAGATGACGCCGACCAGAAGGGGCACGCGGTCGGTGAGCAGGGCCCGCGCGCGGGTGCCCGCGATGCGCCGGGTGCGCTCCTTGTCCTCGCGCTCCCCCTCGTAGTCGCGCACCACGAAGGCGAGTTCTTCCTTCTTGCGCTGCCAGGTGCGGACGCCGAGGAAGGCGCAGAGCCCGGCGACGACGGCCAGCAGCGGGGGGATCACCGATGCCTGCCAGGTGAGCAGGACGGGCGGCCCGTCGATCGAGCCGTGCGCGCCGTCGAGCCAGTCGGCGACGCGCTGGGCGCCGCCGCCGGACATCACGCCGCCGAGCGCGCAGGCCAGCATCGCCGTGGCCGGTCCGCCGAGTCCCTTGATGGCGGTGCGCCGGTCGGGCGCGGTGCGCTGCAGGAGTACGGCGGCCACGGCGAGGGCGACGACGAGGAGGCCCTGGACGAGGGCGATGCCCCCGAAGGTGGCGTTGCCCGGCAGCCGGCCCTCGGACGTCCAGTCGGGGCGCGACCAGCCCGCGTACACGAGCGTGAGGGCCAGCAGCGAGAGGGCGGCCAGGGGCAGCCAGCGGATCAGGGTGTTGTCGAGGGTGCGGTCGAGGCGGTTCTCGCTGCGGCCCCTGCGGCACACCACCCAGACCACAAAGGCCGCGCCCAGTACGTACGTTGTGTCCAGCGCCCGGCCCAGGGCGTCCAGGAGGGCGGGGCCCGCGTCGTGCCGGTCGTGGCGGGCGGCCGTGGAGCCGACGGCCGCGGCGACGGTGAGGAAGCCCGCGGCGGTGTGGGCGGCGCGCAGCCGGGCGACCAGCCGGCGCCCGTACCAGAAGCCGGGCCTGGCGAGCGCGGTGCGGCTGGTCTCCTCCTCGGGGTCGGGCTGGTGGGGCAGCGGCTGCACGGACTCGTACGCGCTCCAGGTGCGCTGCGAGAGGTACCAGAGCAGTCCGGTGAGCCCGGCGGGGACGAGGGCGGCGAGCGCGAGGCGGCGGCCCGGCTGGGTCCACCAGCCGCCGCTGCCGTCGGCGGTCGTCAGGAAGCCGAGCCAGGAGCGGTCGCGGGAGCAGTCGGGGGCGCCCGCGCACTGCCAGGCCACCAGGTCGAGCGCGACCTCGCAGGCGGCGGCGACGAGCAGCACGGTGAGGGTGAGCCCGGTCAGGCGCACCAGGAGGCCGTAGACGCGGACGGTGCGCCGGCGCCGTCGTGAGGTGGGGCGCATCCAGTGGGCGAGGTTGACGACCATGAAGGGCAGCAGGAGCAGCCACAGGGCGCGGGCGCCGTTGCCGGAGGTGAGGTTGCACCAGACGTACGCCTCCGGGACGGGCTTGCCCTCGTAGTCCCCGGGCCGCTGCTCGGCGTCGGCGTCCTCGGTGCGGCGGAAGACGGCCGCCGTCTCGTCGCCGGAGATCCGCACGGTCCTGGGGTCGCCGAGCATCTCCTCGGATGTGGTGCCCCCGACTCCGTGGACCAGCAGCTCCAGGGCGATCGCCGCCTGGTCCGGTGTCCCCGCGCGCGGGGCGCCGGGCGCCTGTTCCGGTGCGGTGAGGGGGCCGGGCTCGGCCGTGGTGTTCGCTGTGGCGGACTGGTCCGCTGCGGCACGCTTCACTGCTGCTTCCCCCGAGAGGCGTGTGACGAGGACTCCAAGGATCTCGGCTCCCGGCCCTGGGCGCACCCCTCGTCACGTAATCTCCCCGTTCCGTGTCGGATCGACTCCGGGCGGTGGTCCGCACGTCGGCGGCCCGTGCGAGGATGAAGCTGCCTTCCGCGACGGGCGTGACGAGCGCGAGGGCGTGACGAGGCAGAACGGGACAGTACGAGGCAGAGGGGCCGGACCTGACGTGAGCGAGAATCAGAACCTCCTCGCCGAGCAGCGCCGCGCCCTGATCCTGGACGAGGTGCGCCGCCGCGGCGGGGTCCGCGTCAATGAACTCACCCGGAAACTGGGTGTGTCGGACATGACGGTCCGCCGCGACCTGGACGCCCTCGCCCGCCAGGGAGTCCTGGAGAAGGTGCACGGCGGCGCGGTCCCGGTGGTCGAGGCCAGCACGCACGAGCCGGGCTTCGAGGCGAAGTCGGGCCTGGAGCTGAGTGCCAAGGAGGACATCGCGCGCACCGCGGCCACCCTGGTGAGCCCGGGCACGGCGATCGCGCTGTCCGGCGGCACGACGACGTACGCGCTCGCACAGCACCTCCTGGACGTGCCGGACCTGACGGTGGTGACCAACTCGGTGCGCGTGGCGGACGTCTTCCACTCCGCGCAGCGCAGCGCGGGCCAGCGCCAGGGCGCCGCCACGGTCGTGCTGACCGGCGGCGTGCGCACCCCGTCGGACTCGCTGGTCGGGCCGGTGGCGGACCAGGCCATCGGGGCGCTCCACTTCGACGTCCTCTTCCTCGGGGTGCACGGCATATCGACGGAGGCCGGGCTCTCCACGCCGAACCTCGCGGAGGCGGAGACCAACCGCCGCCTGGTGCAGTCCGCGCGGCGCGTGGTGGTGGTCGCCGACCACACCAAGTGGGGGACGGTGGGCCTGAGTTCGTTCGCCACCCTGGACCAGGTGGACACCCTGGTGACGGACGCGGGGCTGCCCGCGCAGGCGCGCGTCGAGATCTCCGAGCAGCTGCGCCAGCTGGTGATCACCGGCGAGGACGGCTTCATCGAGTCGGCGGGCGCCGTCGACCCCGAGGCCCCTGAAGACATCTGACGGACCCTCAGCTATGGTGACCCCTGCCCGGTCAACCACCCGATTCCGCTGGGGAGATGGGTTCCATGGCACGCCGACTGCGCCCGGTGGGGCTCGACTTCATCGAGTCCGCTCCCCTGCGTCTGGTCTTCGCCCGTGAGGTGGCCGCACCCCCCGGGGCCGTCTACCGGGCGCTCGCCCTGGACGTGACGGAGTGGCCCGCATGGTTCACCTCGGTCGCCGTGGCCCGGCCCACCAGGGAGGGCGCGGGCCGGGAGATCCGGCTCAAGGGCGGTGTGCGCTTCCAGGAGACGATCATGGCCGCCGAGGATCCGGCGGTGTACGCCTACCGGGTCGACGAGACCAACGCCCCTGGCATGCGGGCCCTGTTGGAGGAGTGGCGCCTCACCCCGGCCGCGACCGGCACCCGGGTGCAGTGGACCTTCGCGGCCGACGGCCCGGCGCCGTTCCGCCTCGCCGTGAAGCTGGCCCGCGCCGGTCTCGGGCGCTCCTTCAGGGACGCGGTCACCGCGCTGGACCGGCGGCTCGCGGCCGCCGACTCCCGCTCCACCGACCGCGGTTGACTCACTCGGGCCAGGCGCCGGTGGCCAGGAGCGTGTCGATCGTCTGCGCGTACGGGGTGATGTCCAGGCCCTGCTCGGCCAGCCACGCGTCCGAGTAGTACTTGTCCAGATAGCGGTCGCCCGGGTCGCAGATGAGGGTCACGACGCTGCCGGTGCGGCCCGCCGCCACCATCTCCGCGACGATCTTCAGGGCGCTCCACAGGCCGGTGCCGGTCGAGCCGCCCGCCTTGCGGCCGATGGCCTGCTCCAGGGCGCGTACGGCCGCGACGCTCGCCGCGTCCGGGACCTTCATCATGCGGTCGACGGCGCCGGGCACGAAGCTGGGCTCCATGCGGGGGCGGCCGATGCCCTCGATGCGGGAGCCGCAGTCGCTTGTGGCGTCCGGGTCGTGGTTGACCCAGCCGTCGAAGAAACAGGAGTTCTCCGGGTCGGCGACGCAGATGCGGGTGTCGTGCTGCATGTAGTGCACATAGCGCGCGATGGTCGCCGAGGTGCCGCCGGTCCCGGCCGTCGCGACGATCCACGCGGGCTCGGGGTAGCGCTCCAACTTCAGCTGCTGGTACATCGATTCGGCGATGTTGTTGTTGCCGCGCCAGTCCGTGGCCCGCTCCGCGTAGGTGAACTGGTCCATGTAGTGGCCGCCGGAGTCGACGGCGAGCCTGGCCGCCTCCTCGTACATCATGCGCGAGTCGTCCACGAAGTGGCACTGGCCGCCGTGGAATTCGATCAGGCGGCACTTCTCGGCGCTGGTCGTGCGGGGCATCACCGCGATGAAGGGCACGCCGATCAGCTTCGCGAAGTACGCCTCGGAGACGGCCGTCGAGCCGCTGGACGCCTCGATCACCGGGGCGTCGGGCCGGATCCAGCCGTTGCAGAGCCCGTACAGGAACAGCGAGCGGGCGAGGCGGTGCTTGAGGCTGCCGGTGGGGTGCGTCGACTCGTCCTTCAGGTACAGGTCGATCCCCCACTCCTCGGGCAGCGGGAAGCGCAGGAGGTGGGTGTCGGCCGAGCGGTTGGAGTCCGCCTGCACCTTGCGCACGGCCTCTTTGAGCCATGTCCGGTACGCGACGTCGCTGCGGTCGACGTCCAGTGTGGCCATCGCGCCGTCGGCCTGATGCTGCTGCTGTGTCGTGCTCACCGCGGGGCTCCTTCGCGTCGTGCCGACCCCCGGTGGAACTGGCCGGACGCCTCGATCATAAACACCTTCCGCACCCTTCTCACCTGCATAAACATGCCTTTGGGGGTCCCAAAGGAGTGCCTGGCGGGGCCAGTCGGAGCAGGGCCGCGGGACACCTCGTGCGGGTGTCGGGTTCCGGCCGCAAGGGCCCCTTGCCTGGCACAACGCCCGTCGTGCGCACTGGTGCTCGAGCCCGGGTGCGTGCAGACTGCACCGCACGGGACATGGGTATCGTCCGCAGGGACGGTCCGATTCAGGCACTAGGGGGCGGAGCGACATGGCGGAGCCGGAGTTCACGGCCACGGGCGTGCGGATCGGACGGCGGCTGCGCTCCCTGACCCGGGCCGGTCAGGTCCGGATCAGCGACGGCAGGCTGCAGTTGCTGACCAGTTACGGCAGCGAGATCGACAGCGCCCCGGTGCAGGCGGTGCGCGCCGGGAAGCCGTGGTTCTCCTCCGACGACCGCGCCCTCGCCGCCGTCGATGTCAACGGCACGCGCTACCGCCTCACCCTCGGCGAGCAGGACCCCGCTCCCGGGGAGCCCGGACCGCCCTCGGCCCGCAGGTTCATCGAGGCGGTGCGCGCCGCCGCCGGGCACCGGCCGCGGGCCTAGGGCCTGATCCGCACGACCGGCACTGCCCCCCTGTCCCTCCGCGTGGTGCCCTGGTGCGAGTTGCACGCCCGCACCCCCTGAGTCACTCTGGTGTCACATCACTCTGGGTTTACCGGCGATGACGCTGCGAACCAGCCCGCCGGTCAGACAGCAGGCGGTCGCGCTCACCACCCCCGACGGCGACAGCTGCTGGATCCGCTCTTCGTCTTCTTCCGGACCTCAATTCGGGGAGTCGCAGCCGTGATCAGCCAGCCGAGCAGGCATTGCACGGTAGAGCTCCAAGCCCTGCCGTCGCGGATCGGCCAGGTCCGCAGAATCGTCTCTGCGCAGTTGCGCTACTGGCATCTCGATCCCTTGATAGACCACGCCGCCCTAGGCGTGACCGAGCTGTTGACCAACGTCCACCGGCACGCCGAGCCCGACAAGGTGTGCACCGTGGAGATCGAGCTCCTCCTGGACCGGCTCACCATCTCCGTCCACGACCACGACCCCCACCTGCCCGTGGTGCGCGACGCGGAGCCCTTCGCCACGAGTGGGCGCGGGCTCGCCATGGTCGCCGCGGTGAGCGCGAGCTGGGGGGTGCGCCCGCAGGGCGACGCCGGGAAGATCGTCTGGTTCTCGCTGCCGGCCCCCTCCCCCGCCGTGGCCCTGCCCGCGTACCCGGTGTACGGAGCGGCCGCGGAATACGCTCCCGCCCGGTCGGCCGTTGCCGGCTGACCGGGCGGTGACCCGCTCTCTTTCAAGTCCGCGCGGACGACCCCTGTGCGCCCGCGCGGACGTCATTCGGTCGCGATGGCCCCAAGGACGTCCAGGCGAGCGGCCCGGCGCGCCGGGCGAATCCCCGCCAGGGCGCCCGCGGCCAGGCCCACCAGGGCGACCACGGTGAGCTGGACCGGCGGCACCGCGAACGCGAAGGCGGTGGCGGTCGTGCCGTCCGACGCCTTGACCAGGACCCAGCCGAGGAAGCCGCCGAGGGCCAGGCCGCCCGCCGTGCCGAACGCCGCGACCAGGACCGACTCCCAGCGCACCATGGCCCGCAGCTGCGCCCGGGTCTGTCCGACGGCGCGCAGCAGGCCGAGTTCGCGGGTGCGTTCGTGGACGGCGAGGGTGAGCGTGTTGGCGATGCCGAGGAGCGCGATGACCACGGCGAGGGCGAGCAGCGCGTAGACGAGGGTGAGCATCATGTCGATGCCGCTCGCCGAGGACTGCGCGTACTCGCCGCGCGTCTGCACCTCGGGATTCCCGTACGTCGCCGCGATCTTCTTGACCGCGGCCTTGCCGTCGTCGGTGCTCACGCCGTCCTTGAAGGTGACCGAGACGAGGGTGTCGGCGTCCTGGGTGCGGTGCGGCGCCCAGGCCGCGCGGGTGATGACGTAGTCGCCCGCGAGCTCGGACTGCCCGTAGACGGCGCGGACCGTGAAGGGCTTCTTCTTGCCGTCGGTGAAGGCGAGTCGGGCCGTGTCGCCGACCTTCAGGTGCTGCTTGTCGGCTTCGCTGCGGGTGATCGCGATGCCGTCGTCACCGAGCTGGTCCATGGAGCCGTCGACCCTGCCGAGGTCGAAGGACTTGGCGAGCAGCGTCGGGTCGGTGACGGTCAACGCCCTTCCCTTGCCGTCGACTTCGGCCACGCCCCGGCCGAGCCCGACGGCGGTCGCCACCTCGGGGCTCTTCGCGACGGCGGGGGCCAGCTCGGGGCTGAGCCCGCTGCCGCCCGCGCCGAACGACGGGGTGCTCACCGCGATGTCGCCCGCGAAGGAGCGCGCGACCGTCTGGTCCATGGTGGCCTTCAGGGAGGCGCCGAAGACGGTGAAGAGCGAGACGACGGCGACGCCGATCATCAGGGCACTGGCGGTGGCCGCGGTCCGCTTGGGGCTGCGCAGCGCGTTGCGCCGGGCGAGCCCGCCGGTGACGCCGCGCAGCCGGTCGAGCGGCCCGCCGAGGATGCGTACCGCCCGGGAGGACGCCACCGGGCCGAGCACCACGAAGGCGACGAGGGCGAGCACTCCCCCGGCCCCGGCCAGCCACACCGACGGGGTCGCCAGCACACCGGTCAGGGCGAGGCCGACCGCGGCGAGCGCGAGCGCACCGCCGAGGACCGCGCGCCGCCGCGAGGCACCGGAGTGGTCGACGGCCGTCTCGCGCAGGGCGGCGAGCGGAGCGGTGCGTCCGGCGCGCAGCGCGGGCACGACCGCCGAGCAGAGGCAGACCACGATCCCGACCGCGAGCGGCAGCAGCATCGACAGCGGGCTGATCACCAAGTCGCCCTCGGGGAAGGGGAATCCGATGGCGGGGAAGAGCGCCTGCAGCCCGGCCGCGATGCCGATGCCGCCCGCGAGCCCCACCACGGAGGCGGCCACGGCGACCGCGGTGGCCTCGACCAGGGTGGCCGTGGTGACCTGGCGGCGGGCGGCGCCGAGCGCGCGCAGCAGGGCGTTCTCGCGGGTGCGCTGGGCGACGACGATCGCGAAGGTGTTGTGGATGGAGAACGTGGCGACGAGCAGCGCCACTCCGGAGAAGACCAGGAGGAAGCTGGTGAAGAGGGTGAGGAACTGGCCGGAGATGTTGTCGGTGTTCTCCGCGGCCGACGCCTCACCGGTGATGGCCTCAACTCCCTTGGGGAGTACGGACTTCAGGGCGTCGACGAGCTCCTGCTGGCTGGCACCGGGACCGGCACGCACCTGGATGGTGGCGGCCTCGCCGGGCTTCGCGGTCAGGTACTTCTCGGCGTCGGCGCGGGTCATGCCGGTGAAGGTGGTCTGCGCCATGCCGTCCTCGCCGCCGAAGGTCGCGAGGCCCACGACGGTGACCTTGACCGGGTCGGGGGTGCGCAGCGTCGTCGTGTCACCGGTCTTCAGGTCGCCGGTCTTGGCCGCGCCGCGGTTGATGACGACCTCGCCGGACCTCGACGGGGCGCGCCCTTCCACGAGTTGATACGGGTTCAGGTCCTTGTCGTCGATCCAGTTGCCCGCGAGGGTGGGCGGGCCCTCGCCGCCGATCGGCTTGCCGTTCTTGCCGACGAGCTGGCCCGCGCCCTGGATGCTGGGCGCGACGGCGGCGACGCCGGGCACCTTCTCCAGCGTGCCCACCAGGTCGGTGGGGACCGGCCGGCGCACGCCCTGGGTCTCGCCGGACGCGGTGATGGTGTCGGCGCTGCGGACGACGGCGTCGGTGCCGCTGGTGGCATTGCCGAACATCGTGTCGAAGCTGGCGCGCAGGGTGTCGCCCATGACGAGGGTGCCCGCCAGGAAGGCGACGCCCAGCAGCACGGCCAGGAAGGTGCCCGCGAAGCGCCGCTTGTGGCCGCGCAGCGAGGCGAGGCTGATGCGGGTGGTGGCGCCGAGGGAGCTCATGACGTGTCGCCTCCTTGTGCGCGCGAGGCCGGCTCGGCGGCCCCGTCGAACGCCTTCATGCGGTCCAGGACCTTGTCGGCCGTCGGGGCGGCCATGCGGTCGACCAGGCGCCCGTCGGCGAGGAAGACGACCTCGTCCGCGTGGGCGGCGGCCACCGGGTCGTGGGTGACCATGACGACGGTGCGCTGCATCTGGCGCACGGCCCGCCCGAGCAGGCCGAGGACCTCCTCGCCGGAGCGCGAGTCGAGGTTGCCGGTGGGTTCGTCGGCGAAGACGACGTCGGGCTGCCCGGCGAACGCCCGTGCCACGGCGACGCGTTGCTGCTGTCCGCCGGAGAGCTCGGACGGCCGGTGGTGCAGCCGGTCGCGCAGGCCCACGACGTCCACGAGGGCGTCGATCCACTCCGCGGACGCGGCGTCGCCGCGCGCGCCCGCCAGGTCCATCGGCAGCGTGATGTTCTCGGCGACGGTCAGCGTGGGCACCAGGTTGAACGCCTGGAAGACGAAGCCGATGCGGTCGCGCCGCAGCAGCGTGAGCCGCCGGTCGTCCAGGGCGCCGAGCTCGGTGTCCCCGATGTGCGCGGCGCCCGACGTCAGCGTGTCCAGGCCCGCCGCGCAGTGCATCAGGGTCGACTTGCCCGAGCCCGACGGGCCCATGATCGCGGTGAACCGTCCGGCCGGAAAGCCGACGCTCACCCCGTCCAGGGCCCGTACGGCCGTGTCCCCGGAGCCGTAGACCTTCACGGCGTCGGTGACCCGGGCGGCGGTGCGCACTCCCGTGCCGGTCATGGTGCTCATGCCGCACCGCCCTTGCGGCCACGGCCCTCGTGGGCGTGGCGGCCGAACTCCTCGTTCAGGACGGTGAGCCGGCGCCAGTACTCGTCCTCGTCGATCTCACCGGCGGCGAACCGGTGGCCGAGCACGGCGATCGGCGACTTCTCGTCGACACCGGCACTCCTCCAGGGCCCGCGCCGCCCCCGCCACACGGTGCGCCGCAGCAGCGTCACGACGCCGACCACGACGGCCGCCCAGATCAGCGGGAAGAGCAGGATCCACGGTCCGGGGCCGCCGTTCCATTGCTGCGCCAGGGTGTTCATCTGAGGTCATCTCCTCGGTAGCGGTTCGCTGTCCTGTGCTGCCTCGAGACTCGCTCCGAGAGGGGGTCGAAGTCGTCGTACGGCCAGCGGCAGTGGGTGTACCTCCCGGGGAGTACGGGAGGCGGGTGCGGCTACTTCCCGGCCGCCGCTCCCCCGCCACCTGGACCTCTGTACCTACTAGTATGTACAGTGCGTTCATGACCACTCCGGAGCGACTGATCGAGTCCACCCGCGAGCTCCTCTGGGAGCGCGGCTACGTGGGCACGAGCCCCAAGGCGATCCAGCAGCGCGCGGGGGCCGGGCAGGGCAGCATGTACCAGAACTTGACGTAGTTTCTGCCCCAAAGCACCACAGCCCCAGACCGTCAGGGCTACGCTCCTCGGCCATGAAACGGCCTCTCGTCCTGGACAGCTATGCCAGGGAAAGCCGACGCGGCGACAAGCGACGCTTGTCCGTCACCGGTCAGCACGCCTCAAATGAGCAGCGCATCAGGGATCTTGGCGCCACCCTTGGCGAACGTCTCGATGACCAAGGCAAGTCGGCATGGAACCCTGAAGTGCACCGCAAGGACTGGCACCGGCTGATCGCGCGGCACGCCTCCGGCGAGTCGGACGGGGTCGTGATCTTCGACCTTGAACGGTTCCTCCGTCAGGTCAAAGACGCTGTCCGCATCGTCGATCTCGCGAAGCTCGGATTCAAGGTCTTCGACTCCGATATGGAGTTTGATCTCACGACGACCAGCGGGCGGGACGCCTTCTACAAACAGGCCATCGCTGCCGAGACGTACAGCTCGCGCCTCTCCGAAAAGGTCTCACGCGGCAACCGCCAGCGCGCCATCAACGGCGAAGGCAAGCGCGGCCGGTACCGGGCCTTCGGCTTCGAGGACGACGGCACGACGGTGCGCGAGTCGGAGCGCCCGCACATCCGTGAAGTCGACCAGATGATTCGCGTCAAGGGCCAGACCTGGAAAGAAGCGGTTGAGTACCTGACCCGAAATGGGATCTACTCCACCGCGATCCGGCACACCAAAGAGTGCACCGAGATCAAAGAATTACTGACCGCGTATCAGCTGCGCCGGTATGACTGCGCGTGTACGGGTGCCCCCTGGACGGAGAACGGGCTTCAGGGCGCCATGAAGTCCCCGCGCATGGCGGGGTATTCGCGGCTCGGCAAAGAGCTGGTCGGCCGGTTGCCCGGCGAACCTATCCTCGATCCGGTGAACCATCAGGAGTTACTCATGCTCATCTCGTCCCGCCGCGGGCGCCCACCGACTCAGGTCTTCCTGTGCACCGGCAAGGTGCCCATGCGCTGCTGGAACTGTTCTACCGTCCTCACGCAGCGGCGAAGCTCGCACGGCCTCACGTACCCGGGCCGCGACGAAGTGAAGCGCACCTACCTGTGCGACAAGACGGCGGGCGGATGCGGCAAGACGATCGCGGATCGGTACGTCCTGGACGGTCACGTACGTGACGCCGTGATCGAGGAACTGTCCAGCTCCGAAAGCGCCGAAGAGTTAAGGCGCCAGAGGGAGCAGAGGCAGCAGGAGCGCACGCCCTACGAAAAGGAAATCGTGCGCTTGACGCGCATTCGCGATCACTGGGACAAGCAACTCAACGAAGGGGCGGAGGACATGACGATTGACCGTCACACCTTCCTCGTCTCCGACCTCAACTCGAAGATCAAGGCCCAGAGGGCGAAGCTGGATGAGATCGGCGAAGTCTTGGCTGCGCCACCAGAGATCGAGTCCCGGGAATCAGTGCTGCGGAAATGGGAGTCGGCAGGGCCCAAAGGGCAACGCGCGATGTTCATACGGGCTTTCGAAGAGCGCCCCTTCTACGTAGTACCTGGCTCATCCCTGGACACTGACGTACTGGACAGGATGCGGCCAGACCCTAGGCAGATTCCCTGACCTCGGACTCTCCTTCCTCTATCGACACATACACCTTGACGAGCCTCTGCCGCGCCTCAGCCGATATAGGCGGGAACTGCGCGAGCATCCGGCTAAGCCTCTCTCTGTAATCACGATCTGTGCCGTCTTCGCTGGAGTCCATGCGATCCCCCTAGCAGCATGCGCGATACCGGCGGTTGTTGATTTCACAGAGCCCACGAAGAGCGCCGTCATGAATGAAATGCCCGCATGCTCCTGACCCATGTGCCGCAGCATCTCCCCTGGTCAGAACGGGATGTGAGCAGGAAAGAGTTACTGAAAATTTCAACACCCGACAGGTACGTATACCTCTGGCCAGAGCTAGCCTTATCGGCATGGCCCTCGCATGCGGGACAGTTACGCGCGTGCGGCGACAGCCGACGACGCATGGCACGCGGTCACCACCGGACACCATGCGGTCCCACTCGCAACCTGGCGCACGATCAACGACCAGGAAGCGACGTTTGGCTTGCCGCCCTCTGGATCAATGTGTCAATCGGTAGTGCAGTGAAAGACATGTAGAGCTATGGTCGCTCGCGCGCATCCTTCAAGATCCCTCACCCGGGAGGATCATCCGTGCCGCCTGCGCAGCCCTCACGCCGACCAGGGCGCCCCCATGATGATCCCTACCTGTGCAGCGGCAGAGACTCCCCTATCCGCTGCGCCGCCTGCGGCGGGCATCTGACCGCCACCGTCCATCAGCGCGGGGCGGTGTACTCCGACGACGAGCCCCGCCACCACTATCGGTCGTCCAGAGACGGCGGCGGGTGCGGGCGAACGATCGCTGACCAGCGGGTTCTAGATGCCGAGATCTCCGCTATGACGCTCCAGCGCCTGACGGACCCTCAGCAGCTCGCCTTGATCAGAAAAATTCAGGCCGATCATCGAGCGAAGCGGGAGCCCTACCTGGAAGAGATCTCAGAGCGCGAGAAGATCAGATCGTACTGGGACCAGCGGCTCACCAACGGGGTGATCTCTATTGACCAGCATGCGGAGGCGGTAGCCGAACTGGACGAAGCGATCACATCCGCGCGGGCAGTGCTGACGCAGCTCGACACGGTGCCGGTCCCCGACCTGGATGACGAGACCGCTGGCCGTATCGCTACGGGATGGCAGTCCGCCGCACCCGCGGCGCGATACGCCGATCTCCGCAAGGTGTGGCGCGGCTTCCAGATGTTCGTCACTCCTGGATCGTCCGTGGACTCTGCCACCGAGGTACGGAAGAGGATCTCCCCTCCTAGGCTGATTCTCTCCGTGCCTCGGCTGTGAGCGGCTCTTCGCCGTGGATCACCACATGGATGGATTCCAGGTCTTCAACGTCAGTGCGGCTCATGGCCGGTAGGTCGCGGACCATGGCCCGCGCCCATGTCTCTCTCTCATCGTCATCTTCGCCGTCTGCGGTTCCGGCTGGCACGATGCTCCCTCGCCCTCGATAGCCGAGACATGACGGAGCGACAGGGTCCGGGTCTCTCCTCGCGCCCCGGGGCTCCATCGAAGGACACGGCCATGCCGTCTCCGGGGCTTCTGATCGTGCGCGCGCCGTGATCACCAACACCGTTTGATGGGACGGGCGACCCAGGGTGATCACAGCGCACGCACGTCAGAACGTTTCTGTTTCGCTTGTGCTACCTGATCTTTGGTCTCCCGTGGCTCACACGGATTCGCGGGTCCGCGGCCGTCATGACTCTGGACGTAGGACCCGGGATCAGGGAGACCCGGCATGCCCTCCCGCCGTCTGCGGCGGGTGCCTACATCTGCCTCAGCCCCCTCACGTCGGCTCCACACCGCACACAGGGACAGTCGGTTTGATCGCTCCTCACTGATGGAGGAATTAACCACGCTCGGTGAGGTGGTCCATATTCCTCCGTGTCCGACAGGTGTCAACGTGTCCGCCAATGTCCGGTTCAAGATTTTCTCCAACTCCCCTCACGCCCCAAGGCCGTTGCCCCCTGCATCTACACGCGCCACGCCCCGTCATGGATCTCCGCACGGCAACCGGTTGCTGCCTCAACCACGTGGGCATATGCCACTGTTGCGCAGTGCATCGAGTGGGGCCAGAGCATGCACGCATATATCTATCGCGCGCGATTCACACCGGGTGTGCGCCACGGCCCGCGGCTGAGACGCGCCTACGCCAGACGACGACGCCCCCGCTCCTCATGGTGAAGGAGCGGGGGCACACCTGATGCTTGTCTATGACACTCAGCTAAGAGCCGGGGACGATGAAGCCGCGGGCCGCCGTTCCCGTCGGCCGTCGATTCGCACCGTCGTCCAGGCGCTGACGCGATGCAGCCGTGATGTCCTTCCGCGTTGCCGGGTCAGTGCCGTCGTAGATCCGCCACTCACCGGCTGGTTCCGCCTCGGCCACCGGGGCCGCAACGCCGGGCATCCCGCACAGACCGAGCAGGCGCTCAAGATGACGCGCTTGATCCTTGTTCATGCGGCCAGCGTACGGCCCCCGTGGCTGGCTCATCAGCTGACCGGGGGTTCCGGCTGCGGCATGGGCCTGATCGTGCACTCGGGCGCGTGCTGGCAGTTCGCCGCCACGGACACCAAGGTCTTGCCCGTCGGCGGACCCCACAGCTCAGCGTCCGCGACATAGCCGCACGCGCCTATGAGTGCGCGCGTACGGTTCAAGATCTCCGGGTCATAGTGCGTCGGATCCCACCCAGGGAAGTGGTGCACGAACATGCCGAGATCGTCACACAGCTCTGCGTACATCGCCGTGTGCAGGATCAGCGCGTGCCACCCTTCGTCGACAATCCTGGACGGGGCAAGCCCCACCGCCGGATGCGCCGCGCAGGCAGCCACGAACTTCAGGGCTTCATCGACGATCCGTCCGGCCATCTCTTCGGCCATGTCGGGGTTTGCATCCATGACCGTCTTGCGGCAACTGACGTACTGCGCGGCAGGGATCAGGGTGCGCGGCGACGCCGGGTCCGGCCCGCCCGGCGGATCAGGGGGAAGCGGATAAGGAGGTTCGGACATGATGGGACTTCCTCTCTTGTAGAGGGCGGCCCGCCCCGGCTATATCGCTTGGCAGTGGGATGGCCGGGGCGGGATTGCGAGTGACGACGGGCTGAGCAGGGAGGGGCCGCCCGCCGTCACGTCTTAGGGAGCTATCGCCGTCTCGTACAGCGGGAATCCCCAGCTGCCTTTGGGGTGCTGGTCCAGCGGCACGAGCCCGAGCAGATCGCGGCAGAATTCGCAGAGATAGACCACGCGTCCGGCACCAGACGCCACGTGCTCCAGCGCCACGGCTATCGGGGCTTCCGTCTCCTGGCCGCACTTGCGGCAGACAGTCATGACTGTGCTCCACGAACGCGGGCCACGTCCTCACACGTTGGCGCGCAGCCCCAAAGTTCAATGACCTCGGTCTCGTACTTTGTCGTCAGGGTGACCTCGCCGAGCGGCCGGTCCCTGTAGAGTCGCGCGCCGCACAGAGCACAGGCCCAGCCGCGTTTCTGATCACCGTTCAGCATGCTCGGATCAAGACTCGCCACCGTGCTCATGACGTCTGCTCCGCTGCCTTGTTGAGGCTGGTCTCGGTCACGTTCGCGTGCAGCTGCTCGTCAGGGGTGGCGGCGCGGACGCGGGCGGGGTCGGCGTCCCACTCACGTCCGCCACCCGGGGGCCGCAGCTGGACGTACGGGCCAATGTGGCCCATCACCCAGCCGGGTCGGTTTGTCTCTGTGTCGACGACTAGGGCGCCGTCAGGCCATCTGGCGTTCACGTCTCGCGGCCCCCTCGCCGGAGTTGATCAGCTAGCTGTATGGCCACCTCCGCACGGATGCGCCCGAGATTCACGAGAGCCAGGGCGGGTGAGGCGACGTCAACCGCAAGCGAGGGGAAGACGATGCCCGCATCTGTAAGTGCCGTCCTCAGGGTCTCTGCCGCCACAAAGGGATCAACGCTCTGCGGCTCCTGCTCCTGCGTAGTGGCCATGACCAGGACGGTAGGGACGGCGAGGTGGGCATCACTACGCCATATGCTCAGATATTCTTCTGCGCTGACTGAATATGGCCCTATATTCTCGCGTGGTCCAGGTGCACCCTGTGGTGCAGGGCCAACTACCCGCCCATGATGAGTGGATCAACTCCCAGTGAAGGGACACTGATCATGGCCCGACGACTGCGCTTCAATGGCACGGGCAGCGGGGACGACGGCTGCCCGTCCGTGCACGTGGATCTCGACTCACACGAGGTCATCGTGCACGGCCCGGCACTCACCGACCCCGAGGACATCGGCCAGCTTCGGCACCTCGGGGACGGCGAAGTCGCCATCGTCGTACCGCCGGAACTGCTTATCGACTTCGCCCCCAAGGAGGTCAACCGGGTGCCCAAGCTGATCGATCTGGACGCGTTCGCGAAGCTGTTCACCACCTTTGAGCACAC
This sequence comes from Streptomyces sp. NPDC059009, assembly GCF_042740175.1. NCBI lineage: Bacteria > Bacillati > Actinomycetota > Actinomycetes > Kitasatosporales > Streptomycetaceae > Streptomyces > Streptomyces sp. NPDC059009. The sequence goes on from NZ_JBHYJB010000010.1 coordinate 131,458, forward strand.
CGCGTGGCGCCTTGAGATGCGGCGCCGCTACGCGTCCGACGAAGCCGCGGACACCTACCGCGAGTTCATGGCAACTGGCCACGCCTCGTGGGATCTTGACTCCCCGTGGTGTCGGCACCGACGCGAACTCGCCAGCCAGGGCAAGCGCGTTGAGCGTGTGCGCGTCGTCGACAACCCGCCCTCAATCGGCCAGCTCTACCTTCTCGACAACGCGCGCCGGAACTCGACAGTCGGCGAGGACATCCGCAGCCTGGCACGGACTGACGTGGAACGGCTGAGTCTGCCGGAGGAAGACTTCTGGATCTTCGATTCCCGGCTTGTTGCTCTGCTCAACTTCGACGCTGAGGACACCTTGCTCGATGTTGAGCTGATCACTGAACCGGTCAAGGTCAACCAATACCTCCAGGCGCGCGATGCGGCCATGCACCACGCCATCCCCTACGAGCAGTTCGCGGCCAGGATGACCGCGGAGGAGTAGCGAGCGTGACTAGGTGACCGACTTCCAGCAAGCGCGGGTAGCCCTTGGGCTGCGTCTCCGCGAACTCCGGCTCTCGCGCCCTGGGGGTCGGCTCACCCAGAAACAACTTGCCGTGCTCCTCAACTGGGAGCAGTCGAAGATCTCCAAGCTGGAAACGGGGCGCCAGAACGCAGCGCCGGAAGATCTTCAGGCGTGGACCGTCGCAACCGGCCACCCCGAAGCCGCCGATGAACTGCTGACCAAGCAGCGCAATATCGAACTGGACGTCAGGTCATGGCGCAGGCAGCTCGCCCGCGGTCACCGGCCCGTGCAAGAGACCCTCAACGCAGAGCACCGGCAGACGCGTACGTTCCACGGCTTCCAGAGTGCAATGATCGTCGGCATTCTCCAGACGGCCGACTACGCCCGCGCGATCTTCGGCCGCTATGCCAGCCTCCAGCAGTCTCAGCGGGACATCGAGGAGGCCGTAGGCGCCCGCCTCAAACGGCAAGACGCTCTCTACTCCAGCGGCAAGCGGTACAACATCCTCATGTGGGAACCGGCCCTGCATGCCCGCGTCTGCCCAACTGCCGTGCTGGCCGCTCAGCTTGACCGGCTTACCGGAATCATGGGACTGAGCACCGTAACCCTAGGGATCATTCCGCTACAGGCGTCCCTGAAGATCCCCCCTGTTGGTGGCTTCTGGATCTATGACGAGCACCGGGTGATCACAGAGAGCTGGCACGCAGAGCTGTGGATCGACGACGCCGACAGTGTGGCCACCTACCTGCGCGTCTGGAACACCCTGCGTGAGTCCGCCGTCTACGGTGCCGACGCCCACAACTTGATCAACTCGGCGCGGCGGGCGCTTGGGTCACGGTGACATCAGCTCGCGAGCCGGTACGCCCGCCAGCGCTGGCCGTCGCGTACGACCAGACCTTGCGCCTGGAGCTGCCCCAGCTGGTAGTGCACGGATGACCGGCTGGAGAGCCCGACGTCCGCCGCGATCTCCGCGAGCGTCGGGCACTCCCCCGTGTCCGCGATCCGCTGCCGGATGCAGCGCATGATCTGTTCCTGCCGTTCGGTCATGCACACCACTAGAGCAGGTGTTCGATTTTCTGAGCAAGCTGCGGTGCAGACCTTCAGCTCTTCGCCGCCTCGATCTCCGGATGCCGGACCAGCCTCTTGAGCGCCATCTCAATGTCGAGCCGCGAGTGTCCCGACGCTTCGGCCAGCGCCGCGATCCCCTCGTGCACGGCGAGCGCGGTCTCTACGGTCAGTGCGCCCCGCTGGATCTCACTCCAGCAGAGACTTTCCTTCTCGATCAGGTCGGCGGGGAAATCAATGTCTGTCACGTCGTCGAAGCTTAAGCGACGCGGTGCAGTGGCCATCGGCCCCGGCGCGAGTACCGTCGATGCTGGGGAGAGGGGGACATCATGGGCGACATCCCGAAGAGCCGCGACGCAAAGCATCCGATCTTGCGCCAGCTACTGACGCCGTTCTACCGGACCCGGATGCGGCGGTTCCAGCGGAATCAGGCGACGATCAACGAGAACCGCGAAAAGATCAAGGCGAACCGCGAGAAGCGGCAGCGGGCGCACAGTGAGCGGGCATACGTCAAGCAGCTGAAGCGAGACGGAACACTGCGATAGGAAGATGACCGGCGGCCACCGGCAAGAGCCCCCGACTCCTCACTGAGCCGGGGGCTCTTCGCTGCGCTCGGGGGGCAGGGCGCTGACGTAGCGGTCATCGTCGGCGTAGTCGACCCACCCAGCGGCAGCCAGTGCAGCGCGCGCCTGATGCACAGCAGTTACCTCATCACGGAGGCTGCTGGCCTCGATGTTCAACCGGCCGCGGCCGACCCGTGCCACGGTGCGCCCGTCGATCTGTAGCCAACGCCGCCCCTCCGGTCGTTGCACACCCAGCGTCTTCGCGGCCCTGTCGAGCAGCTCCAGTTCGGCCCTCTGCTGCTCCTCGCGGCCGAGCGCATCCCAGCTCGCAGCGCGCGCGTCTTGTGCGGCCTTGCGCTCCTGTTGTTGCTGCCGCTTCTCGTCGGCGTGCGCAATGTCGGCGTCCAAGCGGGCCTGGTCATCAGCATTGGGCATCCGGTAGCCGGACACCCCGGCCGGTTTAATACCCTGCTCTGCCAGTGCACTCAGCACCTTCAGGGCCTCTTCGCCAAGGGCGGGGTCAGCCTCGCTCTCTTTGTCGCTGAGATGAAAGTCCGCTAGCTCACTGAAGTGAAGGGCAAACTGGGGCAGAATTTCGCTCGGCACGGCTACGGTGACGACCTTTCCCGCCGGAGATGTACGACGCCGCCCCCATGCCTCATATAGGGCCCGGTCGGCAGCATCAAGAGTGTCGCCGTCATTCTCGTGAACTGTGCTGTATTCGTGATCCAGGGCGCCGGGAACCTTAACGGTCACGACGGATTGTTCGTCCATGCTGGAACGCTCCTTGGCTGGAACACGGGTAATGCTGACGATAGCGCAGCGGTACAAATCGTCAGGCAGGTGCTCGTAATCGGAAAGCGCCGGAATATATTCCACGCCATAGGCATCGCCGAGGGTTTCACGGATGATGTCCAGGGCTTTTGCGTCATCACCGTCCCCGAAGAAATTCAGGGTGACATCGACGGCGCCAGGGGCGTACTGACGGACCGTCCATCCGTAGGCAGCGCTCTTGCGCAGCCCGACGGCTTGGAGGGCCGGAGCGATCTTGCGGGAGACGTCGGCGGCGCGAAGCGAGGGGCTCGGGTCGGCGGGAGAAGTCATGGCGTTCCTCAATCGCATAGCGTCGGGGCGCTCAGGTGCGCCCGGTCATGATGTGCGAGACGCGGCCGGTGCTAACACCGATCCGCTCCCCTACCTCTTCCAGGGTGAGCGTCTCGCGAAGGGTGCGAACGTCAGCCTGACGAGCCCCCTTCAGCTCCCCCTGACGATCCTGGATCACAGCCAGAATCTCGGTGATCGCGAACGCGCGCTCCGCAGGGTCACCCATCGCCAGGGCTTGATCAACGGCGGCACGCACGGCCGCTCCAGGCGTCTGGTCCATGGCGCCACTATAGCCCCCTATAAGAATCTTGGCGAGACCTCTGGACACCGAGACTTATAGGGCCCTATAAATGAGGTAGAACGAAGACAGACCACAGAGTGATCACCCAGGGAGAGATCATGAAGGACACCGACACCACCGCCGCTGAAGAGCGGGCCAAGGCGCAGGAATCGTACGAGCGCAGTGACACTGATGGCTTCGTCTCTCAGTGGGCCCACGGCGTGATGGCCGCAGAGCGCGAGGTACAAGCCGAGGTCGACGAGAACGGCGGCGTCTGGGACTTCCGCGCCATCTTCACTGCCGCCGATCTCAAGCGCGCCGACGGGGCGGTCATCCCCGCGGGGACCCCCATTCCCGCCGTCCGCGAGCAAGGCAAGTGGGGCTTTACCTGGATCGTCTTCAACGCCGAAGCCCGCGCACTGCTGGGCTCGAAGTACCTGAACGAGTCCACTTCGCGGAACCCCGACAGGGAGCGCGCCGCTAACGCCAAGAAGGGCTTCTACCTGGGAACCGTCCGCGTGCCTGCCGAAGCTGACACCATCGGCGGCGGGCGCGGTCTGGCCGGTGCTACCAGTGTGACGGTCGTCCCGGTTCGCGTGGACGGCGGTTTCAGCGCAGACGCCGAGATCATCGACAACGGTCAGTGAGCATCATCAGCCCCGGTCACGGTCACCACGGACGTAGCCGCAAAGGCAGACCGGGAGCACTCAGCAAGTCCCCATCGGCATGGGAGGGATCATGGACTTCATCCTGTTCGACGTCGCGCGCTGGATATGGGCGCACTGGTACATCATTGCCCTGCTGGCCATCGCCGTGGCGAGTGTCGGCGTGGACATGAAGGAGAGCCGATCATGACCCCGGATGAACGCGCCGCGCGCCTCGCCATGCTGGAAGAGCGCAACGCGCTGATCAAGGATCCGATCGTCCGGGACATGGCGGTCACGTACCTGTACGAGGACCTGGATGAGGCGGCGCCGGACGGCGCCCCCTCCCCCTCGATGATCCAACAGGCGTTCACGGCCTACGTGAACCGCGCCCGGCACAAGCCCGACCACCCCGAGGCCGTTGCCGAAGCGGTGCTCTACGTCCGGCAGCAGTACGAGATGGTCACGTGGAAGGTGCTGATCGACGGGCAAGTGATCGCCCGGGGACTCAGCCCACAGGACGCCTTCAGCCTCGGCAAGAAGCGGGGTGCCCAGGGACAGGACGTGACCATGGAAGAGGACGCCCTGATCTCGAAGGAGGAGCTGTGACAGACCGGCCGACGTACATCATTGAGCATCCCGACGGCGGCACCATCGAGCACACCAAGGGCGGCAAGGTCCCGCAGTGGGCAACGTGGTGGTTCGACCCCCGCGAGGACCGGTGGCGCCACGCCGGATACAGCAACCTGGCAACGATCGAAGAGGCCACCAAGAAGGCTCTGCCCGACTTCCGCAGGCAGGGCGCACGGACCGTCGCAACCCGCGTTCTGGGAGTCAAGTAGACATGACCGCCAAGCTCACCTCCGCCCAGCAGCGGGCCTTGGACTACATGCGCGCGCACCACGGAACAGTCCACTCCGGCGACGGCTTCAGTGTGACCACGGTGCGCGCCCTGGAGCGGGCCGGACTGTGCACGGTGACAACCCGGCTTGCCGCCGATCGCATCCTGGGCAGCCTTCGTACCCGCGTCTTCGAGGCTCAGCTCACCGACGCGGGGTGGGGCGAGCATGAGCGGACAACCGCGCCCACTGGTCCGCTCGTTGAGCCCACCCCCGAAGATGAGCTGCGCGAGGGTGACATCGTAGAGAGCGTCTACACGCTCGGCCGGGCCACCTGGCTAGGTGCCAGCGCTCTCGGGGACTATGCGACGCGGCACGTTGGGGGTGCCGTCTTTCGCAGTCCGGCGGGCTGCTATCGCTTTGTGTCCCGCCCTGAGCCCGAAGCTCCGGCCGACGAAGCTCCGGCCGACGAGCCCGCCCCGGAAGAGCCCGCCTTCGTCCGCGGCGCCAACGGCCGCTTCGAGGCGGGCCAGCGCGTCACCTTCCGGGCAGTCGACGGCTATCTGATGTCCGGCGAGATCGCCAGTGTGGACCGAGCGGACCGCACCGTGACGTTCCTGGCCGATACGCGCCAGGTCGCCCCGGCGTCCCGTCCCATCAAGGGCATGCCCAACCGGCCGGGACCTGCCCGCGCCATCACGCCGCCCGAGGAATGGACGGTCGACGCCGATTCCAGGCAGCTCAAGCACAGTTGATCACGTGAAGGGATGACCAGTGATGAGCAGTCAGCCGCTGCGCTCCGCCATCGCAGCCACCCGCCCCGTCTTTACCCACCTGGAGACTGAATGGCTCTTCGAAATCATTCTGAGTTCAGGACACAAAGAGGCCGACTATCTCGTAAACAAGCTTGTCAGGTCCAGCGGGGGGCCGGAGCTGTACGCGAGGACTCGGCAGCGCATCGCGCAGGCCCTTGAATACAGGCAAGAGGCAGACTGACCCCACGCAAACAAGCCCCCTCCACCCGAAGGTGAAGGGGGCTTTCGCTATTGCTGGTTCAGCGACGCTTCGCCTCGGTGACGAACGCCTGCCACGCGGCGGGCGTGACCGTGAGGGTTCCCTCGGCGTGGTCCTTGGTGTCGCGGACGAAGACCGCGGCCCGGTCGCCGTCGGCGACCTCGATGCAGCTCTGCACGTCGCTGTACGTGGACTTGTGCCAGTTCACTGTGCCTCCAGTTGATCACTTCAGGGTCGGCCGCTGAGGGTCGCCGCCGCCCTGCTTGGCCAGTAGCCCATAGACGGCCATCACGCCCGCCGTCAGCGCCCCCGCAAGGGCGGCATGGCTCAGGCTCCATCCGCCGGAGCGCAGGGACTCTACGACGCCGCCGACGAACGCCACAGCGACCAGCTCGCCGAGCCGGATCAGATACGTCTTCATGACTGCCTCTTCGGGATCGTGAGCACCTGGCCGGGATAGATCCGGTACGGGGTGCTGATGTGATTGGCCCGCGCGATGTCCAGCCAGGGCACGCCGACCAGGGCGCCAATGCTGGACAAGGTCTCACCGGGGCGGACGGTGTGTGTGGTCGGCGCCTTCGCCGCTGCGAGGATCGCGGCCATCGGGAAGTTCCCCGGGTCCCCGTGGTCGTTCTCCGGTACGTGCTGGTGTCCGCAGTGCCCCTTGAAGGCGAGCCAGCGCGACGGCGACATACGGACGCTTGAAGCTCCATAGCTGGCCGGATACGCCTTGAACGTGAGGCCGCTGGAGAGCGGAACGTCGTGCTTCTCGTTCGCCCATTTCGCGAATGCCGCCAGGTCGCGGATTACCCAATCCGGAACCTCAGGGGCGAAAAGGTGCTGTACCCCTTGCCTGGTCCAGCGGGCATGGGTCACCGGGTCACACGTCGAAACTAGTTCGACCTGTGCCACGTTCAGCGTGTTCGTCTGCACCCCGCCAGACCGATTGACCAGCGCTCGGGCAGAGACATCGAAGTCGAAATGCTGGAACCACTTCAGCTTGTGCGCCCGGAAGTCAGGTACGGCCGTCAGCGTTGGAGCCTGCGTTCCGCCGTCATACGACGGGAGCGAAGTCCCCTCCGTCGTATGCCAGACGATCGCGTTTACCTCCATCGCGTCGCCGCCGAGACGCGACTGGTAGAAGTAGGCCAGGGACGCGTTCGGATATTTCTGCGGGCCGGTCTTCATGAAGCTCCCCTCCCTCAACTCTTCGGCGCCTCGGTGAAAGGCGGCTGCGCGTCGTCGATGAACTCGCCGCAATTCAGGGCCTTATACCCCTCTTCAATGACGTCAAAAGCGTGGTCATATGCCTTGGGGTCCGCAGCCGCTTTGCGCCCCTGCGCTGACTTCGAGCTGAGGAAAATCGTGTACAACGGACAGAAAGCCTTACGCCGGGTATCGGACTGTGCCACGTCCAGGCGATGCGTCAGAGAGTCGATCCGGTCGGCGTTGTGGTCGACCCGTACGAGACCGAGCGCCATCGTCACCGTCAGCGCCACGTCCAGCACAAGGGACGCCAGCGTGACGAGAATCATCCTGCGATTAGTGCGCGATCGCTTGGTGAGCGTCACCAGCTGCGCGCCGTTTTCTCCGGCCAGCTCGGCCACTTCGTCGATAAGCGTCTGCGCCAGTTCAGTCAGGCGCGCGAGGCGATCTGTCCCCGGCTCTTTCATCCTCCCCCGCCTCCCGCCGCAGCGAGGCCGCCTCTGACGTCAGCTCGGCCGAGAACGCCGCCAGCTTCCCTGCCATGCGCAGCAGCTCATTGCGTAGCCTTTCCGAGTCGGCCAGCAGTTTGTCAATTCTGCCTTCTCCCGCCATAGGATCAGCTCCGTCTGACCGCGGCTCTGGCGTCTTCGATAGCCCGATTCGCCTCAGCGATAGCCTGCGCAGCGGTATTGATGGTGTCGACATATTCAGTGCGCACCGTTTCATTGAGCTTGCGCAATTCCTCTTCGAGGCGGTCGGCGCGCTGCGTCTCTCGGTCCAGCGCCGCGCTCATCTTCGCGTACAGAACTCGCACAGCGGCCAGCGCAAGTAAGGCCACTGCACCAACCGCGCCGTACTGGACAAGGACGCCAGTAGCCGGATCAGCTGCAATAATCAAAGGAAATACTCGATTTGATTGAAAGAAATCCATGACGGGTCATCGACCGTCGGCGCGAAACTGTGATGGTGCGCTTCTGTCCCTGTCGTACCGCCCGGCTGGCCAGCGGTCGCCGAGCCGTGTTTATGCGTCGTGGTGTTCAGGCTGTGGCTGTGATTGTTCACGCTGGTCGTACCGCCGGGCTCACCGTCGGCGGGAGAACCGTGTTTGTGTGTAGTGACCTGAATGCCGTGCGTGTGGCCGGATGCCGAGTTCGTCGAACCGCCATGGTTATGATCGTTGTTGGCAATACCGTGTGTGTGGGACCCCTCATAGGAAACGCCGCCGCCGTGGTCATGGTCGTTGTTCTCCATGCCGTGACTGTGGGCGGATTCGTCCCCGGTGTTGCCGCCGTTCGGCGCCGTGGTGCCGCCGACCATGTTGATATCGCCTGTCGTCTCTACGTCGATCTTGACGACATTGCTTCCGCCCGTGGCCGTCCTGGTGCAGAGCAGCGAACGCCGGGCGGTGGGCCGGTAGTTGGCAGGGACGTTGGCAATCAGCGTTCCGGAGCTGCGGTTCGCGGCGCCGCGCATCTGGACCTTCCAGCACCCGTGATCCCAGATGCGGCGGATCTCCACGTTGCCGTTGCTGTTGCCGTTGTGACTGAAGCCTGCGGCGAGTGACACCGTCGTCCAGCTCGACTCGCTGAACTGCCCGGCGATCTCCCCGAGGGCGACCAGGTCCGTACCCTGCTTGATGATCAGAACAGTGTCGTTGATCTCGGGCGCGTAGCTGTCGATGTAGCGGATGCCGTCGATCGTGGTCGTGGTGTCGCCACTGATCTGGACGGACAGCGTCGGCGGCGCCGACGTGGACGCGATCGCGGTAACCGTGCCCTTGCGGATCGTCGCCGGGTCGAAAGCCAAGATCTGTTGCTTGGCGATCTCCGTGGCCAGCTCGCGTATCGCGTCCAGCTGCGCAGTGTCCGCGGCTTGCTGCTCGGCCGCCTGGTCCTGCGCCGCGGCCTCTTCCGGGACTACGGGCGGTTCTTGGGGAACGGACTCGCCGGGCTCGGAGGGAGTAGACATCTACCCACCCCCCGCCGTGCGCTTCTGGCGCAAGGTCAGTGACTGTGTGCCGGAGACGTCCAGCGGGACATTGAATGCGTCCACGGCATAGAGACCGGAGACATGCGAGCGGGCGCGTACGACCTGGACGACTTGACCGGCCTCGAAGGACGGATTGACGATGCCGCTTATGGAGAGCTGCGAGCTGAAACCAAGCAGGTTCCTGAGCAGTTGATCAGCGGTGGCCTGCGCCTCGTCGACAGTCTTGATCAGCTGGTCCGTGATGAACTGCGGCACCTCGCCGTACGGCCCCAGGTGGTACGTCGCCGACGTGGGCTCTTCGTCCCACGAGACTGCTCTTACGGGCGGCAGTTCATCCCCGGGTGATTCCCCCGTCAGCACGACCCCGTTGTATCCAGGCTCGTCAGTGAAGACCCTAGACAGGTCGATCATCGTGCAGCGCTCGCCTTCGACGTACGTGAAGTCGGGCGTCGGCAAAGCGTCGATATCGGCGGGCGGCGCGATCACCACCCAGCCCTCAACATCGAAATAGATGTCACAGCCCAGGGATTGCGCCAGCTCCGTCACCGCGTCCCACGGATCATCGCCGACATCGTAGAGCCGCGGCGCCGTCGTGGTCCTGGTCGTGCTGATCGAGTCGTACGACAAGTCGGGGAAGGTGCGCGCCAGGATGCCCTTGATCGCATCTACGATGTTCGTGCCTACGGCGATCACGTACGGCGACGTGAACTTGTCGCGAGCCACAGTCCGGGACAGATCAAAGGCTTCGAGCTGAATGTCTGGGCTGCCGCCCGTGGTGTCCTGGATGGTGACCTTCGACAGCCGGAACACCCCGAGAGGCAGCACGTCTATCTCGCCCTCGGGATGCTCCGTCGTAGGTGCGTAGCGGACGCCCCGGTACGGGCGCAGCTCCGTTCCGTACGGCGTGAGCAGACTGGTCGTGTCGCTCGGGACCAGCGTCCCTAGAGGATCTACGCAGACAGCCTTACAGGTCCGCCGCACCGCGGCCGTACGGTCGCAGCTCACCTCTCCCCCGGTAGCGGGCAAACGTACCCGCTCCTGCGTCGGAGAGATCACGTCCACGTACGAGTAGACCGTGTGTGACCTGCGGATCTCGGCGAGCAGGCGAGCCGATGCACGCTGCACAGTCATCGGCTCGCCTCCGCTCGCTACGTCGGCGCCGCAACCTGGACGAAGGTGATCGTCACCTCGCGGATGGGATCAACCTTCCGCTGCCCGGTCGGCAGGATGTCGGCCTTGATATCGCCAACCGGGCGCACCCACCAGGCATGATCGACGTCGGACTGAAGGAAAAGCGTGCGGCCTGAAGTGAGCAGCACACGCAGCGGCGCATACTCCTCACGCCGAAGTATCAGCGTGAGTTCGAGCGCATCGCCCTTGAATCCCTCGCTCAGCACGATCGGGTACGCCTCTCCGAGCGGCTGATACATGACGCTCGTGCCGGTCGTGCCGACGCTGGTCACACTCCATTTGACCCGCAGCGCCAGATTCAGCGTCGGGTCTGTAATGTCCTTGAGCCACCAGTTGAGCGCGGCCAGCGAGATCTCATCACTCGCTGGCCCGTACCCGGATACGAAGCGATCACCGGCCAGACCGTAGGCAATAGTTTGCGCCCGGTATCTGCGATTGACCAGCGGCACGATCGTGTGATCCGTGTACGTGGCAATCCCGGTGAGCGAGTCATAGACGGGCGGGCTCGTGTCGAGTCCGGACAACTCTTGCCAGTCCCCATATCCGGTGCCGTCGTCGTCGGCGTACTGGATCACGGGCGCATGCCAGACGGCATGCGTCGTCCGGCCAGTCCCGTTGCGCCACACCGCCGATGACCCGAGCATGATCCCGACGCGATCGAAGTACACGAGATCCGAAACTGCGCGGTCCGTCACGGCCACTTCGCCCTTGATCCGCGTCGTCCCGTCGGGGATGTCGTACGTGCCCGCCGACTTGATCCATGTCGCGGTCCCGAAGCTATTCCCCTGAACCGTGCGGCTGCTGATCAGCTGGTTGGCCCGATAGAAATACAACGTCAAGAACGGCGTCCCGCTGGTCGACCCAAGAAACCCGCTGGTGAACGTGACCTGATTCCCGGCCAGTTCAAGAATCGCCGGATCAATAGCGGAGATATCAATAGCGTCCGGCATGGTCGCTACCGTCCGGCCAGCCACGAGAGGAACGGCCGGTTTGATGAGACCAATCCACGAGGCTGCCGAATTGAGATCCGTCCCTGAGCCCGGAGTGAACGCCCCCGTCACGCTCATGGAGCCGATCGGCACCACGCCGTTCGAATCGTAGACAGCGGTCGTCAGCCACGGATCCGCACTGCCCACCGTGACGTCTGAGCGCTCCGTCTCATTGGCTCCCGGGGCAGGCGCTGACGGCAGCGGCTTGAGAATGCCGATCCAGCTCGCGCCGCCATAGAAATTCCGGTTCAGCCACCCTGTCCGGCTATGGCTACCCGTGCCAACAGGCCCGTTGCTGTCCGCCATCATCAGCGTCGCTGTGCGATAGGACCAAGAACTAATCTGGTACTCGGCTGAGTTGTCGGCTCGCTCCGCGACCTCAGACGTACTGCCCCACGACGTGAAGTAGTCGCCGCTCGAACCGAAGGCGCACACGCGCCAGGCGCGACTATCCGTGTTCGTGACTGTGGCCGTCGTGACGCTATTGCCACTGCCGGACTGCGAGGTGTTCTCGGCAATGAACTGGTTGCTGGCCAGGTCCGCGTTCCGATACGCCGTGCACTGCACGACGATCGGTTTGACCGTCGCCGACAGCGTGCCCGTCCAGGCGGTTGGCTCGCTGCCGCCCGCGGTGCGCTTCAGTACCGCGAAGCGCAGGCTGGCCGTGCCATCGACCTCCGCGATCTGCCGGACGATCGTCCAGCCGGACGGCGCCGTCAGCGTCGCGATCACCGTGTCACTGATCGCCACCGTCGCAATCATCAGGTCGCCGGGAACGACGCCCGACGGACGGTTGATCGTATAGCTGGTCGCGTTGGACTCCATGATCCAGGCAGAGCCCTTGCCGACGTACGCGATGTCTGCCGAGCTGGTCGGCGGCGCGATGTTGGCGACCATCGAGCCGCCCGCGGCATTGTCGCTGACCGCGAAGGCGCTGATCCGCCAGGCGTTGACGTCGCTGTTGTTGATCACTGCTGACGTCAGGTACAGCGGTGTCCCGGTCGCCCGGGTGAGGACGCCTTCCGCAAGGAACTGATCAGCTGCATCAGCGGCACCAGAGTACGCGACCACCACGGCGTACCGCCGGGTGCTCGCCACGCTCAGGCTGCCGTCTGTCCAGGTGGACGGCTCACTCCCGCCCGCCGTCCGCTTCAGAACGAAGAGCGCCGTGTCCGTGGTGCCGTCGTCGATGGACGCCGTGTTGACCGCCGTCCAGCCTGCGGGCGGCGAAATCGCGCTGTGCTGGCTGGAGCTGACGAAGGCGACCAGAAGATCACCGGTCGTCGTACCCGCGGGCTTGTTCAACGTGAAATCCGTGCCGGACGTCGGACTCGTGAACGCCGTGCCGGTGGCGCGAAAGCCCACGCTCGGAGTGATCCCGGTGTACGTCAGCCGCTTCGTCAACGTGCCGTGCGCGCCCGTGCCGGTGACCGCCACGCGGCTGATCGTGCTGCCAGTGCCCGCGATCCAGTTATCCCCCACCGGATCATCACCCGTGGCAGAGAACGCACTCAGGATGTTCCGGCTCGCATGACCGCCGTCGGACCAGGGCGCCGACGCCCCGTACATCAAGCCGACGTGATCCGCGTAGTGGATCTCAGCGTTCGCGGGGCTCGCTACCTCGATCTCAACGCGCCCGTAGACGGTTGCGGCCGGGGACGTGCCCGTCGCGACGGCCTCGGTCCACGTGGCAGTGGAGTCTACGACCGAGCCAGTGAGCATGCCCGTGATAGCGGTGTACGTCTCGTCGTAGAAGCGCAACCGGATGGTGCAGGTGCGCGCGGTCACCGCGGCCCGCAGCTGCGCGCGCACCGTCACCGGAGCGTTCGGCGCAAGCTCAACGAACGGGCCCAGCACGGACATGGTCGCCCCGCTGGACGCCGCCAGCCGAAGAGAGGCCACGCCCGCGTAGTACGTCGATGTGTCCTGCGCCGCCGTGCAGTTGGTCGTCACGTACTCCGGCGCGTCCGTCAGCGTCTCGAAGTCAGCGGACTGGACGCTCAGGAGGTTCGAGCTGTCCCGGAGCGTGAGGGCCACGCACGATTCGTACGCGTCCGGCACTACGGAGATGACACCGATACCGGGGGTTCCGCTCACCGTGTTGTCGTCACCGGGCACGCCCGGTGTGGGCCCCTGAACAGTGAACTGCCGCCCGACCCACACGGATTTGGCGCCGAAGGAGCTGTACACCCGCACGTACACGGCATAGGCGTCCGCGTTAATCGACGTCGGGAGGATCTGCGAAGTAAGGTCACCGCTGACCGTGGTGGCATAGATGGGCGGCATCGTGTCCGGCGAGAAGGTCGACTCTGCCGCCTGGATCCCAGTGAAGATCTTGTACTCGGCTTTGGCCTGCGGATCGCCGTCTGCCTGCGCATACGTCCACGAGATCGTGGGCGACGGCGTGAGGACAGTGCCGGTCGGCGCCTCGACTGTGACGGTAGGACGAACCCGGTAGTTGATCTGCGCCCACACCTTGTAGACCCGAATGCAGTCGAAGACCGCGCTTACCGAGAAGCACTGGCACAGCAGCTTGTTCAGCCGGTGAATGTCCCACGGATGCCCGAGCGGATCCCGGGTGTACGTCGCCACCTCATACGTGGTCGGCGTCGTCGTCGGATAGATGGTGCGGCTCGTGAACTTCGACGTGTCGTCCAGACAAACCACATTCACCGTGATCGACCGCGACCCACTGCCCACTTTCGCGCACCGGATGTAGATGGTCACGCTCGTGATGACAGCGCCCTCGGGGACCGTGTTGATATCGACCGGGAAGCGCACACAAGCCCGCCCCTTGTGGGGCGGGTTGCGGCAGTACTTCGAGTCGTCGTCGTTGTTCCAGCAGTGGAAGAGCTTGCTCACGCCGGAGCCGACCAGGACCCAGCCCTCATTGCGAAAGTCGTCATTGCAAATATGGGCCAAGCCGGTCATTAGCTACGCCTCCCCACCCCTTGCTTAATGGCCATGGTCAGACGGGGAATGGTCTGCCGTTCAAGACGGTCGACAACTCCATGGTCAACCCGCCCACTAATAGGGATATGGACTTCCACGTGGACGTCCCGTCGGGACCCGCCTATGAGTTCGCGTAGCGGGTCGACGCGCTCGCCGCCGCGGAAGCGCACCAATTCAGGTTCATATTCACCGACGATCCCCCAGCCGGAACGGGCGCCAGGCGTACCCAGAGCATAGCCTTGCGGCATCGCTGAAGCATCCGCCTGAGCTACATTGGTGATGTTCCCATAACGCCTGGTGATGTAACGAATAGCAGCCGCGACATTCGCGACCGGGTCAAAAATGTTGCTGCTCGTGCCCGGCACGTGGTTGGCTGCAAACGTCGGCGGGATAACCTGTGCAAGGCCGCGGCTGGCCATCCCGGCGGCAGCATTACTGTCCCAGTTATTAATGGCGTTCGGGTTCCAACCGCTCTCTCGGGTGATGAGAGTGTTAAGCCCCTTCTGCCACTGCGAGAGAGTTCCCGGCGGTGGCACCCCCGCGGCCTTGAGCGCGGCGTTGATGATGCGCAGGTGGTCGCCCTTGGGGATAGCGCCGACCATCTTGCCACCGCGCCCCAGGGAGATCGGGGCAACATCTTTGTCTTTCACCCACGCCTTGACGACGTCGACCATTCTCTGAGGAATTCCGGTAGCGAGCTGCTCCATGGGCGTGTCACTGCCGGGAACGATTCCACGGATAACCGCCTTGGCTCCCTTGAGCATGGCATCCAAGGCGGGGAATAGGATTTTCGAAACGCCACCGAGGGCGAGATCCTTAAGCTTCCCCACGGCATTCTTGACAATGCCGTCTGGCACTAGGTCCGGTCCCGTATCCGGACCCCACCCCGTACCGAGGATCCCGCCTCCGCCATCAAAGCGGCCGTTCGGCCCGCCCATCACGCGGACACTGCCGGGTCCCCTCCCGAGCGCCATGGCCCTGAGCTTGGCCACCTCCTCATGACCACCCAGCGCCTTTACCTCGGCCGACGTCCAGACATGTTCACCGGGGTGGACAATGGCCGGAAATCCCTTACTAGAACCTGAGCCCGTCGGCCCGCCCTTGGCGAATGCGGGCAGCGTAAATTCGTGAAGTTCGTCAGCGTGAAATACCTTGGCGACCCTGTTCCATAGCGCCACGATTCCTTTGTTGTAAACAATATCCACAACAGCCTGGATCGGCTTACGCACCAGGTTCCTGATCGAGTCCCATGCCTTGCCGAGCGCGTCTGCCCCTTTCTTGAACGCCTCTGGGATCGTCTTCGTGAAGAAATTGTTTACTGGATTCCAGAACGTCTCACGCAGCCAGGTCGAACCGGCCGAGAAGGCCGTACGTATCGAATTCCAGAACGCGAGGGCCCCAGCGACTACGGCATTAACGGCCACCTGGAATAGTGTCCGGATAGTCGTCCATGTCGTATTCCATAGAGACAGTACATAGGTGAGGAGTGCCTGAACTCCCGCACGGATAAGATTCCATCCGGCCTGAGCAATTGCCGCCACAGAATTAACGATGGCCTGGAAGAAATTGCGTACGGCATTCCACGTAGTGTTCCAGAGATTTTGCAGCGCAGAAAGAAATACCTGAAACGATGCGCGGAATGCATTCCAGGCAGCCATTGCAATAGCCTGTATAGCGAGCCAAAGGGCCCGGAATGCCGCTACAAAAACTCCGACCCAGGCATTGAAGATCGCCAGAATAGTATTGACGAATGCCTGCCATGCGGCCTTGATCAAATTCCATATAGCCAGCGCGGCATCCTTGATCGCCGTCCAGGCTTTACCCCAATGACCTGTGAAAATAGCAGTGAAGGTAAGAAAAATCGCCGTGACTACTTTCCACAGCGCATCCCAGCCAGCGCGTACGACATTCCATATTCCAGTGGCGAGTGCAACAATAACGTTCCAGGCACCGGCGAATATGGCCCGGAATGTCGCATAGAATACATTCCAGATTCCGGTGATCGTCGTCCAGAGAACGGACCAGGCACCCGTGAATATGGACCAGGCTATTCGGGCGGCACCAGTAAGCCACGTCCAGCCAATTTGCCATGAACCAGACAGCAGCGCCCAGCCGATGTGATAAATGGCGAGAACAGTCGTCCACAGCAAGTCCCATGCGGCAGTCAGCAGGCCCCATGCAGCCTTAGCGTTGGCTACCGCGCCATTCCAGGCAGCAGTGAATATCGGTCCGAAGTTGCCCCAGAAGACCCCCCATGCAACAGACGCACCCTGCCACAGGGCCGCCCATGCAATGCTCAGAAAATTCCATACATTCTGAGCGGCGAGCTTCAGTTCGGGCCATACTTGATTCCATGACTGAACAATGGGATCAATAAATCCGTGCCAGGCAGTGAGCAGTCCGCCCCATATTGAATTCCAAGTCGACGAGAGCCAGGAAGTGAATGCGGACCAACCAGTTTTCAGTGCGCTCCACACAACCTGTGCGGCGACTTGCATTGCCTCCCATATCTGCTTCCAGTGCAGGCCGATCAGAACGAGAATGCCGATCGGCCCCATGAGCAGAAGGAGGAACTGACCCCATCCGTCCGAGAGAAATCCCCAGATCGTCACGGCAGTCGTCTTGATCCAGTTCCACACAAAATCCCATGTGGCCTTGATCGCACCCCATACCGTGTCCCAGTTCTTGACCAGGAAATAGATAGCGGCAGCCAATGCCGCAAGCGCTGCAACGACCCCGAGCACCGTAAGGGCGGCCCCCGCCATAAGGAGCAAAAATGGCGATGTAGCCGTTGCGAGAATGACGCTCGCTGCCGCTGCCGCCGTGCAGTAGAGGGCGTACGCCTCTAGTGCAAGGTTCCACCCGAGCCACGCATATGTTATAGCTGTGATCAGCTCAGGGCTCAGCAGCGTCAGAAGATCCGTCAGTACGCCGACAATAGTGATCGACGCTTCGGACGTATCCTCCATCGATCCGGCGACATTGCCCAGAATGACGATGAGGCTCTTGAATATGTCCTTCAGCGCTGGAGCGTTGTCGACGACCTTGTTAATGAAGCGCTCAAAACCCCCGCCCTCTGCCCAGCCCCTGAGGGTCTCTGCGCCGTCGGCAAGCTTCCTGACGATCTGATCACCAAGAGGCAGAAAGTCGCGGAATCCTTTTCCCAGGACGGCGAGGACATCGCGGCCCGTCTCGATGAAATTGTGCAGCGCCGGTACACCGTGCTTCTCCACGGCCGTGATAAACCGGTCCAGGCCGGGGCCATCAAGCCACCCGGCGAAATCTTTGGCGAGGTTCGTGATCAAGGGGCTGACGGCCTTGACCACAGGTATCAGCTTGTCGAAGTTCCGGCCTATCGCGTTGAGGACAATGGACGTCGGCGTGAGCGTGTCCTTCGCCGTCGCCTTGATGAAGCTGGACCATCCGCTCTTCATCGCAGAGACAGAGGCGATGTATTTTTGCTGAGCCGGACTAAGGCCCTGAATAACGGTCCTGAGATTCTTCTCTGCCTCGTGAACCTTCTTCAGCTGTTCTGCGTATGCCTTCGTCCCCGGGGTGAGCCCCGACAGAACAGCCTTCTGCCGGTCAAGCTGCTGCTGCGCCGCCTTGGTCGCGCTATTCGTGGAGGCAATCGCACCGGCCAGGGCGCCACCGAAAATCCCTGCCGCAGCACCTGCGGCCGTCGTGGCCGCGGCCAGCCCACCGGCCAGCGCTCCGACGGCAGAGGCAGCGGGAAGCAGCGCAGGCCCCAGCCCAAGAGCCAAGGACGACATTATTTTGAGCTGGGAATTGAAGGGAGTCAGGATGCTGTGCAGCGTCTTGGTGCTGCTGCCGAATGAATTGATGTCGCGGCGGGCCCGCCGCATTCCAGCGCCGTCATAGCTGGACGTAATGACAAAGGACAGTGACGTAATGGTGGCCACGGTTCACCACCTATTCAGTTGTCACCCTCCTCATCTGAGGAGTCCTCAGCGCACAGCTCATGAGGGCGCGGGAAATGCTTGGGCTCCGGCGCAGGATTCTTCTTATGCTTTTTATCCGTGAAGTGCGCGGCGCCGATCATGCGATTCTGCGTCTGCATCTGCTCGTGCAGACTCGCTAGCGCCTCAGCCAGATAGGCGTCATCAAGCGGTCCGGTGAGCTGCTCATATGCCTGCCATTCGGCCAGCTCTCGGGAGTCGATGCGCTCCAGCAGCTCACGGACCGTCATGCCCAGAGCGCGAGCTAGTCGAAAGTAGCGGGCGCGCTCGGGGCGTCGCCGAAACCCTCGGTCAATTCCTCCACGTCGGCGGCACTGAAGCCGTTCATACGCTGGCAAGCGTCGAAGAGACGACCGAGAGCTGCCGCTGACTTCCGGCCCAGCGCATCGATGTCCGGCGGGCTGAACATTCGCTCCCCCGTGTCCGTGACCACGCAGCGAGCTATGAGCCTGGCCCGGAAGTTCGCCAGGTTGGTCTTCTGCTTGCCCCCTCGGGTGTCAATCATGGACTGCTCGAAGCTGTCGCGCTCCGCGCCGGTCAGCATCCGAAGCCGGACAGATCCGCCCCATTCGGGAACATCAACATCCTCTGTCTTGAGGTCATCAACCTTCAAGATCTGGTCACGGGAAAGGAGCATGAGGTACCTCTCGGTCGCGGGTGGATAATCACGGGTGGACACATCCTGGAATTGGGGTAGCATCCGGTCATGGTTCAGAAGATGGTGACGATTTACACGGATGACCTCACCGGCAAGGAATCCGACGAGATCCACACTCACGTGTTCTCGCTGGACGGGGTGACGTACGAAATTGATCTCACGCCGGATAGCTATGACCGGCTATACGACGCACTCGCCCCGTTCATCGATAACGGCCGGAAGCAGGGCCGGGGCCGGGGACGCAGTGCCCGCAAGTCCGATCCCGGCGCCCCCAGCGCGGAGGACATGAGGGCGTGGGCCAAGGGCAACGGCTTTGAGGTGAACGACCGGGGCCGTGTCCCCGCCGCAATCCGCGAGGCGTACGAGAAGGCCCACTAGTCCGCACGACCCGAACAGCCCCCGGCGAAACGGCGCCGGGGGCTTCGTCATGCGCGCGGCCGACCGGGACACCCGCGGGCCCCGGTCGGCCCGCACCGATCAGCCGCGACCGGCCGCGGCGATCGTCTCTGCAGCACCGTCCAGGACCTCGCGAAGACTCCGCTGGATTTCGGGACGATGCTCCGCGAAGGTCTCCCGGAACCAAGATCCGCCCGTGTCCTGGTGGACCCAGACGCGATCCCGGCCGGGCATGGCGAAAACGGGGTGCCGCCAGCCCGACGGGTCGTCCAGGTACAGGGGAAGGTTCCGCTCCTGGGGGTCGGCCATCGACGTCGTCACCCGGAGGATCGGGCTGCGGCTCGTACGGGCCTGGATCGCTACGCCACGCGCCACCCGGCGCCTCAGACCGGTATGCGCCGCCCCGTGGGTCGGGATGCTCCGTACGCGCCTCTTGGCATCGGCGACGGCGGGGCGCACTGAGCGTTCGAGGCCCTTGCGCAGCTTTCCGGGCAGGGACCGGTCCACCTCGCGCAGCGCAATGGACACGCGCCGGAATTCCTCGCCTAGGTGAACATTGACGCCATTGGAACGGGCCATCAGCTGGTCGCCCTGGTGATGCCGGTCCGCTGCGCCGGGAACGTGACCTCGGTTTCCGAAAGGTCGCCGACGTCTCCGGAAAGCGGCTGATACTCAAGGAGAATACAGGTCGCCGTGTACTTGGGGTTCGTTGCCGACGCAGCGGCGGCCGTGGGCCGCACCTCGACAATGAATTCCGTCTCGTTGTTCCACAGCGGGAAAAGGGTCGAGTCGACCTCTGCCGCCGCAAAATCTTGCTGGAAGTTTATGACGAAATTATCGTCTTTGAGGCCCGCGACGCGCTCACGACCGGAGCCGCTGAAATTCGTGGTCTCGATCTCATCCTTAGAAAGATTGACTTCCACCGATGAGCAGTGGTCGGAGAAATCAACCCCGTTGACGATGATGGCGCAATCGCGCAGCACAAGCTTGGCCATCGCTAGCTCACTTCCTTCTTTGCGGCCAGCGATGGCCGGGGAGATTCAGTGGCAGGCACCACGTGCCCTGCCTCGATAAGCGCCCGCTCCTGGGCATCAGTAAGGGCGAGCGTCACCCGCTCACCCTTCGTCTTTCCGCCTACGGCCTTCGGTCCAATGACCTCGTATTCGCGCTCGGTCGGCTCTTCCCTCGGGATACGCAAAGACCGCCTCGGCGGATCTGCCGGGCGGTCTTGAACGGGAAGGGGGTCCGGGCGGCTCTGCGCCCGCGGCATCAGCTCATCCTCACCACGGCGACAGTGACCCCAGTGACGCCTCCGGTGCCGGACACCGTGATACTCGCGCGGCCCAAACCGTCAGCCTGGTCATACTCGCGGCGCAGGGGAATCCAGAGCTCACCCGTGGTGGCGCCCAGAGTGAGCGCAGGGTCCGGCTGCTGTTCGCCGTATGCCGTCAGGCCAAGCACCGTAATAGTGATCGTCTTGGCGTTGGAATCGGTGTTCTTGTAGACAATGAACGTGTTATGCCCATTGCCGACTTCTGCTGTATCCGTCAGCGCCGCAGCGCTGAACGTCGGCTTCGTCCCTGCCGCAACAATGTTCTGTGTCGTGAGCGCTGCCATTGCTCCTCGCCTATGCGCTAGTGGTACGCACTATCAGGCGCACAACTGCGCCCACGTGATCTATCTGAGCTGCGTTGAATTTGCCGCCATAAAGACGCACTCCGCTCGCGTGCGCGTCGGTGCCGTCCGTCAGCCCCAAGCCGGAGTTTTCGTAGATGACACGCCGGATACTTCGTGGCCCGGTGCCGGATATGTACTTGTCCAGCTCCACCTGAGCGAGCGACGTTTCGGTACGGGCCACCAGGACAGAAAGGTCCATGTGCCAGGTATCCATGCCCCGCTTGAATGCGCCGTCGTAATCGCAGACCATGCCGCCCGACAGATGGTCCAGGGCGGGCATAATGACGATCGCGGGAACCTGCGCTACGTCGGCGACCTCTGAATAGACGTTCAGGTTCGAGATGTTCGCCTTGATGACCGACTTGATGCCAGTTCGTATTTCCGTCAAGGAGGCCACGCGTCACCTCCTAAGCGCCGACAAGAACCGGATCACGTACATATGGCGCGAGCTTCGAGGCGGCCATGCGGTTGTCGCGGACCCTGATGACACCGAATTGATCCATGCCTGCGACACCGAACGGCGCGTCTTTAATCTGGAATGTTTCGGCCGCCAGGATCAAGCACGCCTGCTTCACTGGCGCTGGCACATCCGACCAGCCCCATTTGGCGGTGACGGTGACGCCGTCAGCGCTGAAGCTCAGGGTCGACGGGCTCGCTGCGCGAATCTCGTAATACGGCCAGCCTGGCTGTCCATCCACGACCCCATTACGCGGATAGAGCCGGTAGTCAGACGCCGTCCACGTCGTCCCGCCCGACTCCACAACCAGGCTCGCCGCGTCATGGAAGTCGTCTACAGCGACCCAGTGAATGCGACGGCTTCCGTCGCGCACCGTATACACATGGTCGGCGTCGTACTCCCGCGACGTTGCCGAACTCTGCTGATTGAACTGCCTGTTGCAGTGCCGCTCAATCTCGCGAGACACCGATGCAAGCGCTTCGGTGAGGACGTCGTCATACATCGTTGTCTCGTCGAGATTCTGGAGACGCGTCTTCAGCTCCGAGAGCTGCGCGTACGAATCCCCCAAGGCCAAGGCGCACCCCCGAAGTTATCGCCGCTTGTTATGCGCGGGGGTTCGGGACTTGTTGGCGGCAGGCGCCGCCTTCTTGGCCTCGGCCTCCTGGTCTCGCTCAACTGCCCCGAGCCGCTCCGCCTCAGACCGCTTCACCAGATCGCCCGGCTTCCAGTGAAGCCACCGGGCCAGCGGCGACGTCTCCGGCACCACCCGCGTGCGGTCCTCGGTAAAGCACCAGTGCCGAGTGATCCTGACCCAGTCGTCGCCGGACATCAGGCCAGCTCCACATAGGTCACGACAACACTGAACTTGCCCGCAGTGAGAGCCGCCGTGCCGACTGTCGCAACGACCGAGCGCACCGCCGTGGTCCTGATCGTGTTCAGTGCTTCCTTCGGTGTCGCCGTCGACAGCGCGGGCGCAGTCGCAAGCGTGGCCGCAGCCCGCACGTCGGCCGCGGCCTCGATGTCGAGCGACACCGTGGCAGCACCGCCGGACGTCACTACGGTGTTCACGTCCACATAGGTGGCGAGCACGAGCGAGCCCGCCGGGATCGTCTCGCCGCGCAGGGTGATGGCGCCGACGGCGCCGCCCTCCACCGCAAAGTCATAGAAGAAGCGAGCCGCTTTGATGCGGCCTACTTGGTACGAGAGCCCGACCTTTCCGGCACCGGCCCCAGCCTGTACGGCCATTGCTATGTCTCCTCAAGATATTGAGCGACGCGCATCGCTCGCTTGGCGTCGTCCTCCAGGAGGCCGATGGCGGTATTGCACGGCGAGCAGAGAAGTCCGCGCACCTTCCCGGTCGCGTGACAGTGATCCACGTGGAAACGCCCCTTGTCGGCGCCACGCCCTCTCGGTGGCCCTTCACAAATCGCGCAAACGTTGTTCTGCCGTTCCTGCATGGCTTCATATTCTTCGAGCGTGATGCCGTACTTTTGCCACAGATCAAGCTCAAACCTACGCAAACGCTGCCGCTCCGTGCGCGGAGACTTCTTAAGCTCTTCGTAGTGCTCAGCATTCTCCGCACGCCACTTTGCTGTTGCGGCACGCATGCATTCATGGCAATGACTGGCTCGACCAGTCACCATCTTCTTATTCGGCGGAAACTGATCCAAAGGCTTCTTGGCGAGGCATTTTGTGCAAACCTTGCTGGCCGTCACCTCTTGCGCCCGAGACTTGCATTCACGTGAGCAGTAGGCGCCCTGATTGCGCTGCACATCTCGCAGCTGCCACCCAGCTGCATAAAACTCAGTGGCGCACGTCTTGCAGATCTTCATCTCGCCCGTCTTTGGGCGGCCGTTACAGAAATAGCATCGATTCCCCCAGCGACCGCCCAACTTTGCGCCGCAATCAGGACACTTCAAGATCTAAAGTCCCGTAACGACGGCCATCGCCTTTGGGCGATACACGAGGAATGCAGCCCTGACGTCTGCCCGGAGTGCGAGCTTGCCTTCGGCAAAGAAGGTCGAATGACTGTTAGACACCTGGACGTCCAGCCCGCGGCGCATCGACAGTTCGGTGAAGTTCTGAAGGTCCCCGAGCACGGCCTTTGTGGACGTCACCGCCGTGGTCTCTACGACCGGAATACCCCAACACGTGTACGGACCCGGCATCGACGGGTGTCCCCAGATGTAGACGCCGTCCGCAGTCTTGAGAAGGCGGACCGTCTCCCACTTCGACGGCGCAATGAAGATCGCAGACGGTTCAGCGAAGCCGTCGTCACGTATCTTCCGGGCAGCCTTGTAGATGGCGTCCGGGGTGTTGTCCGCTCCAATTGCCTGCGTCTGGATACCCGAGACGTTCTCGATGCCGAGAAGATTCGGCGCGATGCCATCTCCCTTGAGGACCTGAGAGTCCATACGCTGCTGGATCATGAAAGGCAGGCGGTTGTTCACATAGCCCTGCGCACGCGGCTCATCCTCGAACTGCTCGTCTGTGACAGGCAGGAAGACAGCCACCTTGCGCACCGGAGACGACCGCTCGGTCAGCGCAAGCGTGGCCTCGGGGTAGGTGCCCGCCTCAGCGATTTCCGCCGCAGCGTTGGTGTATATCGTCTCTTCCATGTAGACGACCGCGGACATGCCAGTGGTCGTCTGCGGGATGAAGGTCGTGACGTGCGGCGCGGGGCGCGTCGGCATGTACTCCAGGCGCCCGGTGCGGACATCCTCGGAGTCCCAACCGGCAGTGGTCTGGAAAAGGGTCTTCAGATTGACATCCAGGCTGGCCGAAGGGCCGGACTGCGCACCGACATTGTAGCCCTTGAAAGCCTGCGACTTGACGAAGCTCTCGCCGAGGTCGAAGCGCCCACGGGAATCCTTACGCTCCGGGCTCTTCGACTCTGCGCCATCGCCGGACTCTGTCGCCTTCTCGTCGCGCTGCGCCTGTGCCGCAGCGCGTGCGACAACAAGATATTCGTCTACCTGCTTCTTGCAGTCGTCGATCTCGGCATTCATCTTGCCGATTTCAGCAACCTTCGCATGCGTGTCCCCGTCGATCGACTTGACCTTAGACATGTCATAGTCGGGGCCCGCTTCGTTGAGGACGTCCGCGAGCGCCTTGCGCTTGGCGTCAAGCTTCTCTTGGGCCTGCTTCAGGGCCGGGAATTCAGCGACCCGGCTGGAGTCGTTATACATGGCTCTCCGTTTTTGGGCATGAAAAAGGCCCCCATCGAGGGGGGCCTGAAAGAATGTTTCGTCAGATTCCGTTGATGCGCGCTATAGCCGCTGTCACCGCGGCGCCGATTTCCTCGGCACTCGGCTCAGGCAAGGCATCGTCTTCCACCGGAATCGAAAGAAGTCCGTCCAGCCGGTTCACGTCATCCCTGATCCAGGACAGGAGATCTGCGGAGCCTGCGGACATTCCCTTTCCCTTTTGCTTACGGAGAGCCATGACTTCCGTGGCACGATCAATAAGGCTCGACAGATTGGCCATTACTTCTGTGGCTTCGTCCGCGAACCGCTGCCTTCCCTTGGTGCCGCCGTCGGCCGTACGCAGCTCCGGCGGCTCCCGGTCGGCGTCAAGCAGGTGCGCCGCCAGGTGGTCATATACGGCCTTCCGGTGCTCTTCCGGTACGCCGGAATCGCCCTTCGCGCCGTTGAGTTCGGCGATGCCCTGAAGGCACGCCCGGATATTGGCCGGTCCATCTATGCCGTGGTGGTGAGCGAACCGGTACGACTCCTTCAGCTCCGGATCGCCGTCCGGATCGACCCAGGCATACACGGTGCGGAGCTGCGACGGACGCGCGTCCTCAGGCAGGTCACCGATGGTCTTGGCGCCGTCCCAGGCGCGCGTCAGCGTTGACGTCTCCCTGGGCGGAATCGGGCCGCGGACCGCGGTCCCAGCCTTCATCGCGGGATCCCCTTCAGCGGGCCCCTGCCGCTCCTTGGCGGTCAGCGTGCGCGTGCCGACCCCGGCGCCCAGCAGGACGGGCGACACCTCGTGCACGGTGACGCGATCGAGGTACCGAACCGGCTGGTCCTTCTCCTTGCCGTACGAGTGCTCCTCGATATCGAAGCCGTACGACCACTCCCCAAGTCCGTCCTCGGCAAGGGACTTGACCGTCTCGAAGGTGTCCTTGCCGTGCTGGGTGTTCATGAAGAACTGGCCTTCAAGGACAGCCTTCTTGCCCTTGACCCGGATGACACCCTTGCCCACGGGGAGAGCACCCTCCCAGGACTTATGTCCGTAGGCACTGATCGCCACCTTGGTGCCGTCAGTAAAGGCGCCTTCGCGCGTGAAATCTCCGTCGTGATCCCGGACGCCCATCGTGGAAAAGACGGCCCTTACCTCGCCCCGGTCCGCGTCCTTGATTTCCACGCCGGACAGGCTCTTACGCTCCATCATCTTGTCCTTCCGGCGTGCCGGTTGGTTCCAGTTCAAGGGGGTTGGGCGACGCGTCGGACGCCGCGGGATCGAGGCTTGCGGGCGGCTGCATCTGGACGGATACGAGTCCGGTGTGCTGACCAATGAGGATGCTCATGTCCTCTGCCGTAATGGCACGGACCGCCGCATCCGGCTCGAAGCCTGCTTTGATCAGCGAGTCGATGCTGTTGGCCTGGACTCGTGCAATATCCGCGCGGTCGCGGGAGTCCTCGCGCAGGAATGCAATATCTCTCGTGTCATACCACAGCGAGGCTCCCGCCGGGACAGTGACAAGACTCTGAAGACTGGCCGCTGCCATACGCCACAGAGGGCGCATCGTTCCATCGGCGAATCGCCGTCTGGCCGCCGCGAAATTCTGAGAGTTGATCGCCGAGCCTTGGAGCCCTTCGGAGAATCCCACCCATGACGGAGGCACTCCGGCCGCGCTCGCTATACGCGCCTCGCCCTTACCGATCGTGGATGAGAAATCCAACTGCCGGAAATCATGGGTAAGCGGAGTGACATCGGCTCCACCCTGGAGAAAGAGTGTTTTGTATGCGTTCCAGGCACCTTGATGCCCCGCCTTGAAGACCTTGACGAAAGAGTCGAACTGCTCTTTGCTGACGTCCTTGTCAAACCTAACGACCATATTCGGTACAGCCGCGTGCTCAAAGAAGACTTTCTTATGCGTCGTCGCTGCGGTGTCCGCCTCGATTTCGCGAATTACGGGCGTCAGCCAGGACATGCCGCGAAAGCGCGCTACCGGGTCAGGTATGGGACTGAAGTGCGCGACCTCGTCGGGCAGCAGAAGCACCGCACCGCCGGACGTGTTCGGCCCGCCCGAGGCCACGACACCGAACTGCCGCGGCTCGTACAGAACTCCGATCACCCGGGCATCGGCGGCGTACAGGTCGCCGGAGTACGAGCCGATGACGAGCGAGACCCAATCGGGGCGCAGCCGTGCAAGGCGCAGCCCCGGTCCGCTCGCCGCGTTCCCGAACCGCCCCTGATCATCGGCCTTCGTCCAATACGAGTTACCGGCCAGCGAAGTGTCTTGCTCCATGCGCGCGAGCAGCTCACCGGTCGTGCCGCCGGGCCAAGGGTTCTCCAGGAGTGCAAGGTCAGCCGTCCCGAATAAGTCGCCCGGCCGACCGTTCTTGAACTGGCGCCACTGGAAACGCGCTTCTGCGAACACCATCTGACGGGCCGTAACACAACTGAAAATTGGCCCGTTTCGCTTGTACGCGCCCTCTACATAGCCCTCGAAATCGGTCTCAATCCGCTCTTTGTCGGCGGTGCTTCCCATGAAGAACGGCGCCGCGTCCATGGACCAAAAGTCAGGCTGCGTAAAGGACTTCGTATTGCGGGTAATGAATGGCCACTTCCATTGCCAGGCCACAGTCACCCCCACGCACATCCGGCCTCTACGGGCGCCTTCTTGTCACTCTGCTGAAGGCCCCACAGTGCGAGCGTCGCGGCTTGCAAGGGCGAGATGTCGACCGCTGCTGAGCGCTGGTCCCACGCCCACAGGTCGGCGACGGCCCGCTTCTCGACCCCGGCCACGGCAGTCGTCAGCGGGACTTGGTCAAGGTGTACGAGGGTCGGCGAGTTGCCGCGTATGGGGACCACCGCACTGGCCAGCGACCCGCACGCCTGCGCGTACTCGCGGGCCGTCGGCGACAGCACCGTGATCCCGGCCTTCTCCAGCGCAGGGATCAAAGCGCCCGCCTGACTCGCACGGTTAATCACCACCGCGCGAGGCCGCCACCGGGCCGCCAACTCCTTGATGCGCGGCACGATCCATCGATCCCCGGGACGGTGATCGAGGACGTCGCTGGACGTAATCTCAATGTGCGTCAGCCCATCGCCGTTGAGCCCGGCGACGACGATGCAGCCCGCCTTACGGTCGGGCGTCAGCTCAACACCGAACGACAACTCCCCGTCGGGCACCGAGGCGGCATCGACGCACGCCTTCCAGTACGCCTCTCCGATGACGCGCCACGACTCGCCCTCAACCGGCCAGTCCCCCACCCCGAGGCGCTCACGCGCGAATTCCTCAGCCGACATCGAGCGCCGCTCGGCCTCGATGTGTTCGACACTGCGTTCCGGGGACTGCGTGCCGCCGATACGAATGCCAAAACCAGGATTCGCCCGGGGGTACGAGGCGTACAGGCGCGAGAGCTGCCGGTCATGCTCTTCCTGCGACCAGCGCGGGTCAGGGGTAAAGGACTGTGCGTCGTGGTCCTCACAGTTGACCGGACAGAACTGCGTGCAGGGATCAATCGACCATTCCAGGTAGCACAAGCGAGGATCGTCGCCGCCGATGCCGCGCGTACGTACGCGACCGAGCGCCGTGGAATCGCGCGTGCCGGACGAGCCCGTGTACCAGACCTGCGGATCCGGAACGGCGGACAGCGTCGGCAGGATCGCGCCGACGGCCCGGTCCGTAAGAATCATCGCCTCATCGAGGACCAAACAGTCACAGCTGAATCCACGACCGCCCCCCGCAGTGCGACTTCGAAAGCGCAGGCGCCGCAGGGCACCGTCCCGGAAGACCTCGATGCCCTCTTCGCCATGTGATCGGGACACCCGCTTGACCATGCGATCCAGGTCCGGAGTGCTCTCGATCAGACCAAGAATGCGCTTGAACGCTTCGAGGGACGTATCAAAGAGGTGGGCGCTGTGAATGCACAGCTCTTCGTCCAGGAGAAAGAGGCTGGCCAGTTCGCGCGCTTCGAGTACAACGCCCTTGCCGTTCTGACGACCGACCACGAGGCCCACCTCGAAGGCGGACCACGTGCCGTCGGCGCGCTGGCCAAGGGCGTTGTCGAGTACGAGGCGCTGCCAGGGGTCGAGGGTGAGGCCCGCGATCTCCGCGAGTTCCGCGACGTCGGCACCCGCGCTGGAGACTCGCGGCGGCGCGCTGAGGATCCGGGGCGCCTGGTCGCCGCGCCCCGGTATGACGACACCGCTCATGCCCCGGTGCCCCTGCGCCGTCGTCCGGTGCCCTGACGCCGCGCAGCCGACGGCGTGCCGCCCGTACGGCGGGCGCGGAGTTCATCCAACGGCGAGACCTCAGCCGCGCTCGGGATGGACTCCAGGTCTTCAAGAACCTTGACCAGTCGAAGCGCCAGAGCCGCTGTCTCGCTGCCCGCTGACCGTCGCGGCTTACCGCACGAGCAGCAGTCGAATTCGCCGCTCATCTCCAGCGCGATCCGGTCACGGATCGCTTCGAGCTGCTGCCTCTTGTCACCTCCGGCGATGACCTCGCGGAAGTCCTGCATGCGAGATCACCCCACTAGCTCTAGCTCACGGTCTTCGGCGGGGATGACGTGCGTGCGCAGCTCAGGCGGCACGTCCAGGAGACGTGAGTCCTCAGCGACCAGGACCCTCCGCGAGTCGGCCGGGACGACCAGCACTCGCGACTCGTCGGCGATCACAACGACGCGCGGACCGGTGGGGCGGCCGAGCCCGAGCACGTCGACGACAGGCACCGGGGCCACGACGTCCAGGACGCCGGAGACGCGTACCGTCCCGTCGATGTCGACGACCGGCACCGGGGCGACGACACCGAGCACGCCCGGTGCGGCGACGGATCCTGTCGCGTGGATCTGCGGCGAGGGCCCCGTGACCGCGAGCGCCCCGGATACCGTCAGCGCCCCGTCTGCGTCGATGACGGGAGCGGGAGCAGTCACCCCGAGGGGACCGCTCACCGTAGCCACGGCGTCGACGTCCAGCGCGGGCACGGGAGCTGTGATGCTCAGTGTGCCGGGTGTTACGGCTGAGCCGGCGAGCATGATCACCGGCACGGGCGCCGACGTCGCCAGCGTGCCGCTCACCGTGGCCGTGACGTCCACATCCACGACCGGCACAGGAGCCGCGACGCCAAGCGTTCCCGCCCCGGAAACAGTGCCGTCCAGATCGATCCGCGGCACCGGGGCGTACGTGTTCTCAGGGACGATCGCGTCCAGCGCCTCACCCATAGCCGCAGCTGCCTGCGGGACCGGGGACAGCTCTGCGCCGTCGCCGGGCGAGCCGTCGCAGGCGCCCGCACCCGCTGCGGTGTCCGCGCCGGTCGTGACGTCCACAGACGCGTCCAGCGCGGTACCGGTTCCAGTAGCCGCCTCCGCGACGGCACTTGGCGCCAGGCCCTGAGCATCGGCGGCGACAGCGGCTGTCCCAGCGCCCGCCGTGCTGTCGGCAGACGCGTCCGGCGCCGCCCCCGCGGCCGATGCGGCCTGCGCCGGGGCATTGGTGGTCTGGCTCGTGGTGACGGTCGCGTTCGTGACCGAGCCCGCGCCCTCAGGCCCCTCGGCAAGGGCACCTGCGCCCGGTACGGGGTCCGGCGCCGTGCCGGTAGCCGCCGCTGCCCCGGCGCCGACGACGACGTCCGTGGCAGGCGCGTACGCGGTTCCGGCGCTGAGCGCTTCGGCGGAGAGCGCGCCCGCGCCCGGGACAACATCCAGCGCGCTGCCAGTGCCGTCGGCGGAGCCGATCGGGCTCGCGATGTCGGTAGAGGGAGTGGCCGCAGCCCCGGATGCGTCCGCCACGGGGGGTGCCGCGCCGACTGCGGCAGTGGGAGCGTACGCGGTGCCGGTGGCTGCGGCCACGTCTGCGGGGGTCGTGACTGCGGTCGACGGGTCCGGCGCCGTGCCGGTACCTGACGCCGCATCAGGCAGGGCCTGGACGTCGGCCTCGACGTCGTACGCCGCGCCCGTCGCCGTGATGCTCTCTGCGTTAGGCGCCGCATCCGCCTCTAGGGGCTGCGCCAGGACGCGGACGTACGCGGCTGCCGGAGTGCCGCGACCGAGACGGGCCATGGGTCACCGCCCTTGGGTCAGCACTCCTCGAAGACGATGTATGCAAGGGCGGTCAGCGTTGCGGACGTGTTCACGCGTAACTGGCAGTACTTCGAGGCAGCCATGACCGGCTCTCGTCCAAGCGGCCACATCTTGATGTACTGCGAAGTGGGCCCGACATATTGAGCGTCAAAGTACTTGTCCGGCGTGGCCGATGTAATCGATCCGTTGCCGTATCCGGACGACGTGGTGCCCATGGTCAAGCCCGACGCTTTGGCGTTGTCGCCAATGGGCTGAATCGTCGTCGTAGTGTGCTGCGTGGACACTGTGGACGCCGTGCCGTTCTGCACCAGTTCGCACACGGCGGGGGTCGCTGCGGCACTGCCGTTGAAGCTGATCCCCCACTCAACTATCCGTATCTGAAGGGTCGATGGCGTGGCCAGCTGGATGGCAACTTTGGCGCCGGTGGCATAACTGGTGCCAGCCATGGTGTTCGTCGTTGTACCGAATGCGTTGTTGTATGCCACGTACAGCGCCATGCGGGCCCCCTATCGAGTCGACGTCCGGGTCAGGGCCTGCGGCATGACCAGCTGGCCACGAGGGACCAAGAGGCGCCCCATGAAAAGGTCGTCCAGGTACAACGTGTTGGCGTTCGAGAAGCCGGAGACGCTCACCGGAATCGTGCGTACGAAACCCGTGAGGGTGGGCGTCGTAAAGCTGATCGGGCCGCACCGCGTCCAGTCGTTCTGCATCAGCGCCGTGTCCGGCACTGCGCTGGTGAATGAGCTGATGTACGTGGTGCCATTGGCCTGGTAGTAGTCGAAATCGAAGCGGATCACGCCTGCCGCTACGCTCGTGTAAATCCACGCCTGGAAGTAGTAGTTAGTTGAAGCGCCCACCGGGAAAGCGGAGTTAGAAACGGCCAGATATCCGGATGCTGTCGCATTGCGGGTGATCTTCAGCGACTGCGTGCCTTTATGCGCCTGATCCGTACTCGTAGCCACCGCAGACGCCTGTGTGCCTGCATTCCAACCGCCCAGACCGCCCTCGAAATCACTGCCGTCCGCCGTACCCACGTTGGGGCCCCAGAGTGACTGATCACTGCCCGGCATAGCCTGCCCCTCAGTTGTGCACTACGCGCAGCCGCAGACTGGTCATGAGCTGTACGGGCGCCAGATCCAGGGCCTCGCCGACACCGGATGCGAGCCCAGCTGCGGTCATGAGATCCGTGAACACGTCGTCGACCGACCCCGCCGCAGAGGCCACGCCCGCCGGAGCCTCAACGGCGCTCATGGCGGACACTGTCGCATCCAGCGCCACGCCTACGGACGCCGCTGCTCCGGCACCGATGTCCAGGGCGGACGACACATCGGCGGATGACGCGGCGGCATCTGCGGCGCTCGCAACAGCCGCGCCCGACGGCGACGCATCCCACGCCGTTCCGGTGCCCGACGTCGCGCCCGCGGGGATGTCCGCCTGCGCCACCGGATCAGGGGCGAACCCCGACGCGGTCTGTGCGCCCGGCAGCTCCGTGAATGCCGGTGCGGCATCAAGTGCCGTCGCTCCGCCGGTTGTTGACTCAGCGGCCGGTGCGACGTCCGCCGATGACGCAGGCGACGCCCCCGCGGCCGTCGCCACTTCCGCGGGGGCGTCAGTGCTGGAGACCGTACTCACCGTGGCGTCGTACGCCACGGTGGACCCCGAGGCAGCCTCTGCCGGGGCCGTAGTACTCCCGACAGCATCCGGGGCGCTGCCCGACGCTGACGCAGCCTCAGCGCCCGTGGTGCTCGCGGCCGACACGTCCAGGCTCGCGCCCGTGGCCATAGCGGCGCCGCTCAAGCCCTGCGCATCCGCTATCGCATCACCCGCCGTGCCGGACGCCGCAGCGCTCCCGGCCGGGGCCTGGACGTCCACGGCGGGCACCTGCGCAGCGCCTGTACCGGCCGGTGCGCCCGGCGCCGGGGAGACGTCGGCAACGGCCGCGCTCGCGGCGCCGGTTACTGTCGTCGACTCAGCCGCCGCGTTGGTCGCCACAGCCTGCGCACGGAGCAGGAGCAGGAGGGACATATGTGCCCCCTAGTTGGTCGGCTGGATGAAAGCCTGCACCGCGACATAGGGGGCGCCCGCCGTGGCTGTGGCACCCGTGGGGAACGTGCTCGCCAAGGCAGTCGTGCCCTGGCCGGTGAGCTTGTATCCGTTCGGCATGTTGGCCACGCTGGTATTCACATCCGCGCCCGACGTCAACGGCGTCATGACGTTATTGGTGCCCTGTAGACGGGTCATCGTCTGGCCCGTGCGAATGACTGTGAATTTGACACACAGCCAGTACAGGCCGGGGTCAAGGACCCATGTAATAGAGCCAGTCCCCGAAGTGGGGCTCATGACAATGGTGTTGGCCGCCGTGGAGATAGCCAGGGCGCCCGCAGCCGTAGCCTCGTTGACCAGCTCGCACGGGTACCCGGACCAGCCCACGTCATCATAAAGGCCCCATCGGATTGATGTGGTTCCCGATGTTCCAGTAACCGCCGTACGTACCGCTAGCCGGTTCCAGAACTCGCGGCCCTGAGTGACCCAGATGGGGATGGCCCACATGTCGCCAGCGGTGATCGTCAAGCCCGTGGAGACCTCTGCGTTGGCGTGGTCCATCGTGTACCACAGCCCGTTGACGTGGGGCCGCAGCGGCGAGCCAGCGCGGGGCGCCGACGTGTTCATGTTGAAGGTGACGGACGTCGATGTCGGTGTCACACGCTTCACCGCATCACGAATCGCGTCCACGATCCTCGCGGCGCCCTGCTCGTTGGGATGCAGCCCATCCGTGTACAGAGATGTCGCGTCCTTGCCTATCGCCGCGTCCAGGTCGGCGATTTGCACCATGGAATCGAACTCGGCTACCAGGGTTCGAAGGTCGGCGTTCCACGCGTCCACGTCCGAGTCCCGCGACGATTCGGTGCCTGACCATCCGGCATAGTTGCCGGTGTAGCCGCTGGCTGTCAGCTTGGCGATATTGCATACAACCACCGGGGGCGGAGACTTGGCTTCAAGCCACCAGCAATCGAGCATGACCGCGCCGCCCGAATCCAGGG
Source organism: Streptomyces sp. NPDC059009 (assembly GCF_042740175.1). NCBI lineage: Bacteria > Bacillati > Actinomycetota > Actinomycetes > Kitasatosporales > Streptomycetaceae > Streptomyces > Streptomyces sp. NPDC059009. The sequence continues at coordinate 165,259 of NZ_JBHYJB010000010.1, forward strand.
TGTTCACGGTGCCGATGATCGTCTGACCGGCATTCGAGCTGGTCAGGTTCGTAATCCTCTTCGTCACCGGGGCGTGAGTAGCCGCCGCGGTCGGCATGATGTCCGAAACGCTGGTCGTGCCCGTCACTCCGGCCGTACCGGACCACGTGACAATGCCGCCTGACGTGCCGGATGCGCCGACCAGTCCGATACATACCGGCTCTCCGGCGTAGTCGCTCGGCAGCGTCAAGGTGAAGTTTGCATTCGTGGTCGATGTGCACCAGTGCGCCGAATCTCCGGAGGTGTATCCGACGGCCGCCACAGAACCGAATCCCGCGCCGTACGACGTGCGGGTGCCGACCTGGAATCCATTCTCGTAGATCACGCTTGCGCGCCAGCGGGAAATCATGGTGCGCAAGGCATGAATCCACCCGGTCCGCAGCTGCGTGGTATTACCGAGTAGCCCGATGTCATTGATCCCGTAGTCGAGCAACAGGGCGCCACCGTCAGCCACGTACGGGCCCCCGCGCTGCGGGCGCTTGACCCGGTTGAGGAACCGGCCGAAGCCGCCGGTCGACGCGCCCTCGGTAAAGGCGCGCGCACCATTCACGCTGAAGTTCTGCCAGTTGGCATGCTCAATGTCGAAAGATCCCCGGAGCAGGGAATCGGCACGACCCGTCTGGTAGAAGGTGCCGAATGCGTACTGCATATAGCTGTGGCCGAACACGGTCCAGAAGTCGGGGACTTGATAGTCCTTACGTGGCGTCAGCGGCACACGATCACCCCGCCGTTGCCAGAAGTGAATTCACGGTGCCGGTGCCGGTCGACGCTCCCAGCATGGACACGGCCAGCGTTGAGAGCTGTACCGGCACTTCCCACCGGTCCCCCGCGTCCAGGTACCAATGGTGAGTGGCCGACGTGGGCGCGGTGCTGTCGAAGCGCAGGTACACCCGGACATTCGATGCGTTGGTGATCAGCACGGCAACACGGCTCGCGTCAGCGGCTATCTGCGATGTGCTCGCAGTCGTTGAGGGCGTCCAGGTGTTGATAGCGGCTGCGGCCGACGCGCGTGCCTCGCGCACTACTTGCTGATGGTCGCCGCCAGTTATCTGGTACGTGTCGATGTTCGTGCCGGAGCCTGCGGTAATAGCGACACTACTATCGGCCATGATTCACACCGTAAATCTGGCGATACCCGAGCTATTCCAGACGACCGTGAACGTCCCAGCTGTCACAGATTGAGCGCCCCCGAAATAGTTAAAGCAAATGCCCTGTTTAGCAACAGTACCGCCGCTGATCGTGTCGTCATAAACGAAGCACCCATAAACATTGGAAAGTGTTACCGCGCCACCGCCCGCGAGGTCTGCCGCATCAAACATAGCAACGCCGGTCGACGGCGTGGTAAATGTCTTCGACGCCAGGGAGCGCCCGCCACTTACCCAGTTCGTTGCATCCGTTACTTCGTTAGTCGTGCTCCATTGACCAGCGTTGAATCCAGTGGACCCAACGGCCGCATCTTTATCCGGAGTAATCGAGTTGTTGTGAAGCGACACCTTCACCGTGTCGGAGTCGAGGCCCGTGAAGCCGGTCCCGGCTGACTGAAACATCGTGATCGGCCATTCGCGAAAGATCGCACTACCTGACCAAGCCATCAGTTCTCACCCTTCGCATGTGCCGTTGCAGCAAATACCACGCAGTCCTGACCCTCGTTGCGGGTCGTCACCACGGACATGACCGGGCGCCCGTCACCGTCAAGCCGCACGTCCTCCGTGCCTATGTAGTCGTCGCGCTCGACCGCTTCGACCTTGCATTCCGTACCGTCCAGCACCAGAGGGGCCGTCAGCCCTTTCAGGCCAGGGCAGTTGTGGAATCGGTTCGTCACATGACCGCGCGTAAGATCCGTCGTTTCGCAGTTCGGGCACGACCAACGCCGTTCATTAGCAAGGTGAAGTGCCATCACTCCCCCTTACGCCGCAGGTTGCGTGAACGTTCCGGCGGTGATCTGGAGACTCACCCCGACCGACACCGTGACTGTGTTGAGTTCCAGTTGGCCGCCACCACCGGTCACGGTCACCGAGCCGTCAAAGGCGGTGCCGCCCGCACTCGTCGCCGCGCGGAAATGCGTCGCGGTCCCCGCGGCGGCGCCGGTCGTGGAGATCGGCACAGCGCTGAGTGTCGCAACGCCCGCCGTGGCGGAGCTGAAGGCGGGAAGATCCAGCGTGAAGGTCGCGAGCAGCGTGCCCGTGATGCTGGAGTTCGCGTTCGCGGGCTGAGTGCCGCTGTAGATCTTGATCGTGCCGTTGCTGCCGCCGCTGTCGAGATAGTCGACAGCGGCATTACACATCGTGTTCTGCACGGCCGTGGCCAACTGGACCGCCATTCAGACTCCCTTCACCACGCGCGGGAGCCTGCGGCCGTCCGCGGCCCGCTCTGCTGATCTCGTACAGGCGCCACGCTCGCCGATCGCGGACGCAGGCGCGGAGCCTCGCGGTACCAGCGGCGCACGCCGTCCATGTAGGTCTCGGGACGCTCGGCACGGCAGCGCTCTTCGACTACCGCGCGGCCGGGATCGACGGTGATCACCTCGGCGCCGTGCCGGGCGTAGCGCTCCATGGCCTGCGGCTTCGGCACCGAATGGATGATGTAGACGCTGTGCGTTTTCACGTGCCGCAGCGCCTCCGTGATGGCGCCCTCGCGGGCCCTGAACGCCACGGTGGCCAGCGGGCGCTTGTGCCCGTGCGGAGCGGCTCCCGGCGCGGTCAGGGCGTTGGCGATGCGGTCATAGTCGATGACGATGTCCCCGGACCGCGCGCGTTCGTTGACCCACGTGCTCTTGCCTGCGGCGGGCGGGCCGATCACGACGTAAAGCGCCATCACCGGTTCTTGACCCTGATCACGATCGATCGCTCGTCGGTCCGGCTGGCACTCGTCGTAATCCGGTTCGCCACCGTGTACGGCGAGCCGGGCGCGCCGCCGGACAGCCATGCCGTCGCCGACGTCGTGTTGTGGCTGGAGCTGTCGAGATCGAGACCGGCGCCCACCGTAAACACGCTCGTCACAATCGTTTCGCCGGGGGCGAGCCAGTCGGACCAGTCCCAGATCCAGTCAAGGACGGCGTCCGGATCTTTGAGGTAGGTGGGGATCACGACGTCCGGCATGGATACCCCCTCTGAGTCTATGCAATATCGACGAATGGCCATGCATAAACGCCAGGGGATCTATGCAGCGGTTTATGCACTTGATCGACAGGGATTATGCATCGCTCTCCGACGCAGGCAGACTCATGCGACGATCAGCCACCATCAAGGCTCGATCAAGGGAATGCGAATTCGCTACCCGAAACCAGGACGGACGGATTACGGGAGTTGACCGCAATAGACAAAGCTCTGACCTGCGGCTTCTTCGAGGATCATGGCCGCGCTAGCGCAGCGGCAGGTCAATTGCGGTCGATCACGCCTCTGAGCTGGGGCTTTGCAGGCAATTCAATAGAGGGTTAATCCGGACACAGGGGCGTTTCGGGTCACCGAAAGGATTCTTTGCAGCGAACCCCCTCCCCCCCATTGCAAGGGAGATCCACAGAATGATCCGCCCACGGTCGATCACGCCTGCTCCCCTCCCTTTCTCCATGGTCATTGATCTCTAATTGATCGCCTTTTAATGCATAGCCATACATCATTTATGCAGCATGCCTATACATCGTTTATGCATTCACCAGCGCTTCGAGGCAACCGGCTTAGGGCGGGCGTCGCGATCACCTTTACGCTGATTGCACACGCGGTGCGAGGGTCTGAGCCACTGAACGTCATCGGGATCATCACCACGGGCCAGCAGTACGCCACGTGACGGCACATGGTCTGCCTGCCATGCCATCGGGTCGAGGTAGTGCAGCATCATGTCGATGCTCTTGCCGCACAGGTGACAGATCGGTGGCGCCTCGCGCCGCAGCTGCTCGACGGCACGGCGCCACCGCGCGCCACTGCGACCAGCGCACTTGGTCACCGGCACGGTGCACCTCCATGGATGGGGGCACACCGTGCCGGTGAGGATGGATCAGGTAGCACAAGCGAAGTAGATCTAGCCGGGCAAACGCAGCACCTGACCGGGGTAGATCAGGTGGGGATTGCTCCCAACGACCGTGCGGTTAGCGGCATACAGGGCGTGCCAGCCACCACGCACGTTATGAGCGGCAGCCACCCGGGACAGGCAATCACCCCGCCTGACCTTGTACGCCTTCCCGCCCCACGTTGTAGGCGCCCGCCCTGTGCGAGGCCCCGCCTTGTGATGCGAGGGCCCCTTGCTCTTCGCAGCCACCCGGGGCCGGTGAGGTACGCCCCGGTTCGTGGCGCTCCCCTTGCCCTTCGGCAGAGAGGGGGTGGCCTTGTGTACGGCGCCCCCCGATGTCGAGCCTGCGGGGCGGACCACAGCCGTGAAGTGCGAGGCATACCAGCCCGTACGCCAGCGTGCGAGGCGGACGGGAGCACCCGGCCGCGACGCCTCGATGACCCTGCCGCCCCCGACGTACAGGGCGACGTGTCCACCGCCCCGGTAGACCACGATGTCCCCGGGCCGCACGGCCGACGGTGACACGTGCCTGAGACTGGCCAATTGCGCCTGTGACGTGCGCGGTATGCGGACACCCGCCGCACGCCATGCCGCGAGCGTGAGCCCCGAGCAGTCGTACGAGTGGGGGCCGGTGGCGCCGTACACGTAGGGCTTGCCGAGCTGCGCCAGGGCGTACGCCACGGCTCGCGCCGCGGTGCCGCTGACGACCGCCCGTGGCCTCGCCTTGGGCGTGGCCTTCGCGGCCTTCGGCGCCGCCTTGAAGGGCTTCACGCCGCCTCGGCTGAGTCCGGCGCGGGGGCCGCATACGGGCCACGCTCCGGGGCCCTGGGAGGCGAGCACCTTCTCAGCTATGGCGATCTGCTGTGCCTTGGTGGCCAGGTGCGCGAGCGAGGCGTACCGGCCTCCGCCGTATGCGCGCCAGGTGCTCGCGGTGAACTGGAGCCCGCCGTAATACCCGTTGCCCGTGTTGATGTTCCAGCGGTTGCCGGATTCGCACCGGGCAACGGCGTCCCAGACGCTGACCGGGGCGGCATCTGCCGTGCCTGCTCCGGCCACGGTGACGGTCGTACCCACGAGGGCGGTGACGCCCGTCGTAGCGAGAGCCCGCTTCACTGCGGTGCTCCTGATCTTCCTGTGCTTGTTGCGGTCGTGCCCCATGTGAGAGATCTCCGATGGGATCGGGTCCGCCCCTGCTCAGACCGCCCGCCTGATGCGGGCATGAGGAAGCGGCCCCTCGATGGGCCGCAGTGATCGCGGTCAGTGCCGCGACAAGGTCATGAGCGCTGCCGCCCCCCTCGGGCGGCGCGCAGCAAAAAGGCCCGCTCCTGGCGGGCCTTGATTGTCTGTCAGGCGCTCTTGGGCACGCCTGACACGCCTTGATAGTGCACCATTCATCGTTACATGGTCAATCACCGCCTTTGATCTGGCGTTTCGGGGGCCGTGGCCGTGGCTTACCGGGAATCGCAGGCGCCATAGCGTCCAGGTCCCAGAGGCGACGCCCGGCCGTGCCGTATCGGATCAAGCGCCCCTCGCTGGCCCACTTGAAGAGAGCGCGGCGCGAGCAGCCCCAGTAGAGGCATACGGCCTCGGTGTCGACCAGCCTCATGGCGCGGTGCCGTCGTCATACGAGGGAACGATCTCGCCGCTGTCACAGCAGTCGTCCGCTTCGTCCTGGACCTCTTCGCCGCACCCGTTGCACCACCAGTAGACCGGCTCCGGCTCATCGCTCACGCGCCCTCCCCTTCGAGTAGCTCGATCCACTGCCACCTGAAGTACTTCGTACCGCACGACGGCGCCTCGGGTGTGCCGATGCACCGCACATCCGATGACGCATCGTCAGCAACGATCAGCGCGCCGCCGCAGTCGCCGCAGACCGAGTCCTTCAACATCCTTTGCGGCGCGTCGTATCCCAGGATGATCCGCGCCGACCGCACGCGCTTGCGCAGATCCTCTTTCACTTCGTAAACAAGGTCGTCGTGTCCATCAGCGCTCGCCATGGCGCACCAGTCGGGCAATGCGCGCAGGACGCTGACCACGGTCACGCCCTCCCGCTCGCCATGCTCCGGATAGAGCACCTCCCGCAGGGCGTCGTAATGCTTGCGCGCGTCGGCCTTAATGGTCATCAGAAGAGCCAACGCCTCTTGATTTCCAGGGGGATTGGAATGCGGCTTGTCGCTTGATCCAATGCTTCCACTCGCCGCCGCCGATACGGGCTCCGATATCGCATCTTGCAACTGATCAATTAGAGACGGGAGTTGTGCAGTGTGTGCCCGCGCCTCGAAATGCGTCGGACAGCCGCATTCATGATGCCTGCGCCTCCCGGGCGGCATAGACGATCGCCCTACCTGACACAGCGTCACATGCCTCGTAATAGGTACCTGATATTCGGCTCGCTCTTCCCAGCCGTCGGCCAGCTGGGCAACAAGGCTGGCTATGAACTCGGAATCATTCATGGCCGCTTGCCGATACCCAGCCGCGCAAGCCGCGCGATCCGGCGTGCCTCGCGCTCGAACGCCTTCGGGTCGTGGAACGGGCACTGAGTGATCGTCAGCTTCGCATCGGCGGGATGCCGCGAGCGGTGCAACAGCTCCATCAGCCGCCAGAGATCAAGCAGCATCGGAACCCCTCCGCCCGGCGAAGTCATAGCTCTCGCTCGATGGCCAGCCCCACAGATCACCAAAGGACTTGCGCCGGACCACCAGGCCGACACCTGCCGGGTCGGCGCAACGCCGGTCGACGCCGTACCGACCTATCCGGTGCCGGTCGGCGGCGCTGTCACAGCTGAACGTCCGGCAGCACGCGGGGCAGTGCGACCGGGTCAGCCCGGTCCACCACCGCCCACACGCGGGGTGCTTGATCGCATACCAGGGCAGAAGCTGCCCCTCGGTCTGACTCATAGATGCCTCAAATCGCGTCAGTCAGACGTGTCAGAGCGCCTCGCAGCCTCCCGGTGACGCCAGGGAGCCAGGGCGGGGGTCCAACGCGTCAGGGAGTTAACTCATCGGTAACTAGGGGCACTCGTCGTGGACAGCCCAGTGCAGCCGTTCGTGATCGATGGCCCAGTACGGCTGACCGTCCTCGATCAGGCGTCGGCAGGAGCGGCAGCGGTGCGGGCGGTGATCAATACGGCGTGGGGTCGCAGCGCTCGCAGGAACGGGGTGCCGGATCCCCTGTGCGCCCGCCTGAGGCGTCGCGGAGGCACAGGGCAGGTCCTGGTGCCCAGTAGCGCTCACACGGGCTCGGGGAGGGTCCGGGGCAACCTCCGTAACGTCCAGCCGGGTTGAGTCCTGGCCATGAGCGCCGCACGCGTGGGACGCGACGATCTCGTACCCGGTCGTCGGCACGCTCGCGGTGCGCAGCCGCAGCTTCCAGGGCCGTCCAGCCTGCGTGATCACGTCGTAGGTCCGGCGTCCAGCGGTCAGGGCGGCCCGGTAGTGCTCTGCGTCCAGCGGTTGGGGATCTACGGCTGTCGCGAGTCCGGAGACCTGGCACGCGAAGACGTAGCTCTTGCATCGGTTGCAGGTGGCGATCTTTACCTGTGTGTCCAGTAAATGATCTATCTCTTGTTCCTCCCGTTCTCTTTCCTTCGTCCCCCGTCCCGCCCCTTTAAGGGCGGGAACGGGGAGGACGAGAAGGACTAAGTTCCGGAACGAAAGGGAACGATCACGGAACGAAGGGACGGCGTCGCATAGAAACTCTTAAACTTGCTGGTCAAATAGGGTGCTTGCAAAAGTTAGCGCCGGGGACGATCTTTCTTCATTTTCTTGATCGAATGACTCTGGTCCCATCATGTGCATGACGCTATTTCTTGATCGTTCCGCAGTGAGGAACTGGTGCAAAACCAGCCAATCTACGCACCGGCCGATCTTGGAGTTGTTCCCGCGGACCGCGTCCCTGATGTCGGTCTTGGTCGACGACTCGGGATGTTCGGCGACGTACGCGAGGACCGCGCGGCACAGCTTCGGGTCCGGATCGTCGTACCCCTTGACTTCCGCGTCGTCGGCGGGCCAGGCGGGCCACACGTTCGCCGTCGGCGCCGCCTTGCCCTCGAAGTCGATGACCATGTCTGCGAACCACTGCGGACGCGGCCCCGGTACCGCATGGGCGCGCACCCATGCCCCGCGGTCCTTCTCGACTCTCAGGCGGCTCTTGCCCTTCATGTTCTTGCCGATGGGGGTGATCAGTTCGAGGAGATATGAGACGCCTGTCAGGGCGCTGCGCTTGTGCTGCGAGCCGATGGCCCGCTTCTCTGCGTGCGGCACGTGATCGAGGACGACGACAGCCCAGTTGGCCGCGGCGAAGGGCTTGGTCACTTTGGCGTGCCAGGCGGCAACATCGTTTTCAAGGCGGCCGTCCAGGCCCTCAAGGGCCATGGCCTCCGTCATGCCGTCGAACACCGCGAGCGAGCCGCCCACGGCGATCAGGGCGGCTACTGACTCCGCGTCAGCCTCGGTGAGCGGCCCGGTGGGGCTCAGGTAGTGGAAGTAGGCGGCGACGTCCTCGCGGCGCGCTCCGAGCAGCTTGAGGCGCCGGATGATCGATATCGCGTCGTCCTCGAAGTCGATGTAGGCGACGTGATGGTGAGCCGCGATCTCCTGGACGGATATCAGGCAGGACAGCCACGACTTGCCCGCCTCGGACTCCGCATGGACGCCGTTCAGCTTGCCCCGGTAGAAGAGCGCGAGCGGCAAGTCCCCGGACAGATAGCCGACTTCCGTACGCGTCTCGTCGTCCGCAGCGTCCCACGCCGCTTTGATGTCCGCCGGGACCCATGTGCGGGGCATGAGGGCGCGCTGTCGCGCAGCGTCGATCTCGGCCCCTTCGCGGCGTTCTCTGAGCCGGTCGGCTTCCGCCTCCGCGCCCCTTCTCCTGCGCGCTTCGACGTCGGCTCTGATTTCCTCCCTTCGCCGTTGTGTGATACCGAGGAAATCCGGAAGGAGAGGCTTCGGTATCTGCGGTTCTATGAGACGGACTTGGTCATCAATATTGAGCGTCGCCGCGTAGTCGGCGAGCGTGTAGAGGATCGGGGGGAATGATGACGCGTGGCCGTTCTGGTCTGCTGTCTCCGTCACGGCCATACGCCTTTCGTTCAGTTGCCATCGGCACTACGCATAACCGCCTGGACGTCCGCCGCGAGGGCCCGCGCCGCCTCGCCCCGAAGCGCAGTCCCCGACCCGGGGCAGCGGATCCGCACCGCGCTGTGCGACCAGAGCTGCATGGGGTGTTCGGCCAGGCGCGGCCCCCGACGTGACATGACGGCGTCCGGTGCGCCGCCGCACCGCGGGCAGGCGCTCATCGCTCCCGCCACCAGTACGCCGGTAGCTCCGGGGGGCTGTGCTGGACGAAGTCCTCGCGTCCGGGTGTCCCTGACCAGGACTGGCCGCAGCGGCATTCGTGCCTGCCGTCGCAGTCGACGCGCACGCAGCGGCAGGCCAGCTCCCGCGCGCCGCACACCGTCGCGCCCTCGCGCAGGGCGGCTCTGCGCCGCAGGGTGTCGCGCACGCGCTGCGACACATCCCATGCGACGGCGTCCATATAGTGCGAGCTGTCCAGGGCCGTGGGATCAACGGTCGCTTCAGCGGTCAGGGCTTGGGAGGCGATGCGCACCCTCATGGCGAGCGAGTCCCACTGGTGCCAGACACGGTGCAGGGACACGGTGACGTCATCCAGGGCCAGGCCGGTCGTCTCGTAGCACGCCCGGACCACCGACTCGGTAACGCGGTCGATCAGCGGCTGGGTGCGGTCGTCCGGCACAATCCGGTGATCGTCAGTTTCCTTCATCGGCGCCTCAGGCTTCACCCATGACCAGTCGCCGCCGTCGTCCAGCGCGGCGGGCGCCTTGCCGCTGCCCTTGCACTCGGCGACGTCGTACACCCGCGTCATGGTCACCCGGTGATGGGTCCGCACAATAAGAGACCCCTGGTCACCGACGACCAGGGGTATCGACTTGCGGCACAGAGGGCAAGCCCCTTCTTGATCAGGTTTCTTGGTCATTGTCCTCCTTCAGGCGCGGGTCGATCAGGTCGGCAGCCTCGCCGTAGACGAAGCACGGGACACACCTGATGTGGTCGTGATGCTCGTGCTGCGCCCCGCGGATCTTCTCGGCCAGCTCGTGCGCGATGGCGTCGTAGATCTCCGTTACGAGGACGTCGCGCAGCGGCTGCGGCAGCGTGCCGAGTGCGTCGGTCAGCTTCTGGCGTCCGAGGTCATTCACTGTCACTCCGCTCGCCCGCGATCCGCCGCGCCGCCTCGCGCAGCACGTCGCCGGGCACGATCACGGACACCTCGCCCTCGCCTACTCCGGCCCCCAGGGCGTAGACGCGCTGCCACGCCTCGACCGTGAGGAAGGGGAAGGCTCCGATCACGAGATAGCTGCCGTCGTCCAGCTCGATGACGTCGGGGCAGGTCTCGCCCGTCCAGCAGCCGCTTCCGGTAAGGCGCCGCATCAGCCCTCCTCCGTACGCGGCGGCAGCGGCAGTCCGAGGCGCATGAACATGGAGCGCACCGCGGGCAGTTGGTACAGGTCATCGGCGGGAACGCCCATGGCGGCAGCTGCGGCCATCTCGCTGGCGAGCGTGATCCGCTCTGCCTTGCGCTCCAGCTCCGCGACGTCGACCTTGAAGCGCAGCGCGCGGTCTGCGATCTTCTCCAGCGCCCTGGCGGTCCGCGCCTCAGGTGTACGGATCCGGTCGAACGCCCTGACGTCGTCGGCGATGCGCTCCAGAAGATCGGCGGGCAGCGCCTCGCCGTGGTGGATGTAGTCCTTCATGGAACCCCTTAAAGGAAGTGTGGAACACAATCAGGAAGACGTGGAATGCGATTGAGGGAATGCGGAATCGAATATAGAAATCGATTCACCTTGACAGCCCATATCGAGGGCCCGCACAGTTCCCCCATGACTTCACTCGATGGGCAAGTAATGGCCTTTGCCGATGCGCTGGAAAATGCCGGGAATACCGAAGCCGCCGAAGAGCTGCGCTCGTACGCTGCCTCTATCCGTGAGGCGGTCAGGGGCGCAGACTTCTACCCCCGTCTCGCCGATGCGCTCCAGGCGGTAGCAGACAGCGCCGAAGCGGCGGCCGACGTGGTTCGTGATCACACGGTGCCGCCGCTGGGTCAGTCCTCCCTGAGCTGATCGAGAAGCCCCGCTTCGTCCAGCTCCGCGAGCGCGCGGTCCGCCACGGGGTAGATGAGCGCCACCTCAGGCCCGTACCGGCCACGGCACGACGCCGCCCACCGGGCCACCTGGGTCAGGCGGTTCAGCGTGCCCCTGGGCACCGGGACGGGGGCGTCGGTGCACCACGTCAGGTGCGCCTCCAGGTCGAAGACGGCGTCATGGCAGTGCGGGCAGTCGTCGCGCTGACGGCATGTCACCGCGTCGGCATCCATGGTCATCCGCTCATGGCCCGGCAGCTGGTACATCCTTCGCCCGCAGCACGGCGTGACCTCGTCATCGGGTCCCGGTACGGCGTGGACGGTCTCGCGCTCACCGCAGGCGCAGGGCCAGCAGAACGGCTGGTCCTTGTAGTTGCGGTACACGGCGGGCGCCCGCTCGCAGACACAGCACAGCTCCGGCGCCGCCGCCTTCTCCGGGGTAGCGACGCGGGGTTCCGGCGCCGGGGCAGAGACGCCAGGGTGGCCCCAGTACCACCACACGGAGCGCCAGAAGGCGCCAGTGAGGATCTCCTTCATGGTCGCCGCTTCCTTCCCCCGTGACACCGGCAACGGCACGGCGCCCCGCAGAACTTGCACTGCCCCGCGATCTTGACCGTGCCGTCGTAGCGCTGTGCCTGCGTCTGGCAGTACTCGTGTCCGGTGCGCCCCACGCGGTCCATGTCCGTCCAGTCGCGCGAGCCGGTGACGAGAATCCGGTACGGGGCGCTCATCCCCGCCCCCTCTCGATCGCCCGCGCGACGTCCTCCAAGGCCGCGTTCAGGTACTCCTCGGCCTCGTCGATGGGCTCGCGGACCTTCGCGGCGCGGACGATGGCAGCGTCCTCGTTCTTGATCTCGTTGCGGTAGGCGCTGAGCTTCGGCCCCCAGTACGACACGGTGTGCTCGTCGTCCAGCATCTCGATCAGCTCATCTCGCGCGCTCACTTCTGCCCCTCCTCGATCAGCCATGCGGCCCGTTCCAAGGCGCGATTGATCCGCTTGTCGTCGTCGTTCATGATCCGGCGCAGCTTCGTGGTGCGGACGGTGGCCGCGCACGCGCGCCGGACGTCGGCCTCAAGCGCGTCGACGAGATCGGTTGCCCAGACCTCATCACCTGCGCAGGAGATCTGGTCGCGCATCACGATCTCGATCAGTTCGTCCCGCGCGCTCATGGCCGCTGCCCCATATACCGCACGTACAGGCGCGCTTCGCCGTCCACGGTGCGGGTCGTCGCCTCGAACGTTCCGGTGGGCACGTACGCGCGGTACGTGCCCGTCTTGATCCGGTGCGCTGCCCCGCAGGCCGCATTGGCGCTGGCGTACGTGCCGACCATGGCCCACTCGCCGGGCCGCTTGCGCAGCGCAGCGGCGGCAGCCCTGTGGTCAACTCGCCCTTGCCGCCACGTGCGCGGCGGAGGCTCTTCGAAGCGCAAGCTCATGCCGCACCGTCCAAGAGCGCATCCAGCTCTGCCTCTGCGTCCACGGCGTCCAGCTCGTGACCGAGCGGCACCAGGAGGTACGACAGCGTCAGGAAGTGATCGACCTGGCCGGGGTCGGCGTGCATCTCTGTGGTTCCCTCGGGACTGTCCAGGGTGATGTGCACCTCGTAGGGGCCGCAGCGCCAGACGCGGACGTCTCCGTCACCGGGTTCGCGGGTACAGCACAGCCCGTCGGCGAGGACGTCGCGCGCGAAGATCCACGGCTTGACGCCTCCGTGCAGCGGGTCGGCTATGGCCATGGTCACCGCGAGCGGGTCGGCCGGGTCGTACTCCAGCATGGAGCCGTCGGCGTAGGCCACGTGCCCGTGCGGCAGGATCACTTCAAGGTCAATCGGTACGCTCAGCATGTCTCCCCCTCGGAGACGACAGCGCCCCCACCGGGAACCGGAAGCTCTTCGGTGGGGGCGTCGGGATCAACGGATTCACGTCCCGTGACCGGGACGTCAGTTGCCTCGTGTGGATCAGGGCGCGGGGCCCTGTGCCACAGGCGTCGGTGATGCGGCCCGCGGCGGCGCCCGCGCGGCTGGAGCAGGGACACAGTGACCCCCGCGACCAGCCCGCCGATGCCGCCGCAGGCCAGGATGATCAGAGCCTCGTGCATCGCGTGCAGATGCACTTGACGCGCAGGCAGAACGGGCAGACGGGAATCATCAGCCGCCGCGGTCGACGGATCATCGCTCCTCCGCCTCCACCAGGGCCATGAGCGTTGACGCCTCGGTGCCGTCACCGCCCGTGTGTCGGCGTACGACGTGGTTCCAGAGTTCGGAGAATGATCCGTCCTCGTCGTTGGGCAACACCCACTCTTCGTAGGTGCAGCTGCTGACCGGGCAGGACATCACACGATCAGTCATGAGCGGCGCTCCTCCTCCGCGTCGCAGCAGTCGCCGCAGAACGCCTCGTAGTTGATGAATCCCCAGTGCTCATCCCGGCGCGGGTAGCGCTTGCAGCCGGGGCACATCAGGCCGATGCCGAGAGCCGCTGCGTCGTAGCGGGTGATGTAGTGCGGCCCGAAGACGATCGGGTCAACGGCACGTTCAGACACAGTCGTTCCCCTCCGCGTCGTCGCAGCAGCCAGCACACGAGGCGTCGGTGTCGCCGTCGATGTAGCCCGCCGCTTCGCCGGGGAAGATGTCGCTGCCGCAGCACGTGCACTCCATCTGATCTTCGGCGTAGAAAAAACGGACGCCCCCGGGAGGCTCCGCGGGGGCATCGGGTCGGGTGAAGGGATTGGTCATGCGCCGTCGCCCCTCTTGTAGAGCCTGCGATTCCAGGCGGCCCATACGTCCTTGACCACAAGGTCGGCGAAGAGGACGGCCAGCAGTGCCGTGCCGGTCATGAGCCTCCGCCCCTGATGTAGGTCTCGAAGTCTTTGGCCTCGGCCAGCACGGACTTCGTGTAGCCGCCCGCTCGCTGCATGGCGTGCTGGAGCGCAATGACCCTGATCACCTGGTCCGCCGTCAGATGGACGGGGCTCACCCCGCAGGTGCAGGGCACGCTTTCGCCCGCGGACACAAGGCCGTAGTCGCAGTGCGTCGCATGGGTGCGGTTCCTCATCAGCAGCACCCGCATCCGCATACACATGGCTGGCAGCACGGTGTGCAGCAGCCGCAGCGGCACTCGCACGCCGTGTCGGACGGCGGGGCTGTGTTCTTGCTCATGGTCGGCTTCATGTGATCGCCTCGAATCGATCAATCGTGATCTCTGCGCTGCACTGCTGGCACGGGATCGGGTCCGTGTTCAGCCACGCCCGCCAGAAGGGGTGCACTGCTTGCTTCAGGCCGTCCCGGTGCACGGTGCACACCGGGGCGGGAGGCTGGCCGCCGCAGTCCTCGGCTGACAGGTGCGTGAAGTACACGACCCATGCCGCCTGGTGCGGGCACGGTGGATCCCCGATCGCCATGAAGCAGGGGACCTTGTCCTTGAACATCTCCAGGGCCAGAGCGCGGGTGGCGTCGGTGGCGTTGTGGCGCGGGAGGGAGGTCATGAGCGGACCCCCGTGTCTGTCGAGTACGTGTAGATGTGCCGCTGCTCGATCTCCCGGGCTATCTCGTCGGCGCGCGCCTCGGCCGCGCGCTCCGCTTCGCGCTCCGTCGTCGCCTGCCCGTTGGCCGAAGGGCCGTCACCGTCTACGCTGGGCACGACCAGCCATGCCCAGCGACGGGGCTGGGTCCGCGACGGGGCAATGGTGATCTTGAAGTCCATCACCCCACCGCCTTGTAGCACGTAGCCCAGGTGACTTCGAGGACGGCCTTCGCTCCGGGTACGGCGTAGCCGCTGTTCCTCTTGGAGCGGTCGCCGATGATCCGGGACTCGTTCTGCCACACCCACGACGACGTGGTCAGCGACGTGCCGCCGGAGCGCAGCCGCCTGCCGTCCAGGTAGACGGTCACCGTGGAGCCGCGCCGCTCCCACGTGTAGGTGTGCGCGGTCGTCATGTACGCGGGCGTCTGGACGCTCCACTCGCTGCCACTGCCGTGGCTGAAGGCAGCGACGTTCGTACCCCGGTAGTCATCGACCTCGGGGTAGTCCAGCTCCGCGCGCCCCTCGTAGCGCAGCCACGCGCTCTTGAACCCCGAGTCGGCGCGCGTGACCTTGACGCGGGCGCTGTACCTCCCGTCGCGCAGGTCCATGCACTTACGCGGCACGACCGCGGCGACGACGTTGCTGCCCCCGCTGGCCGGACGGTACATGGACACCTTGAGCGTGCCGGTGCCGTCGTAGCCCTTGCCGATGGACACGGTGCGCTGCGGCTCGTACGTCCCGCCGAAGGGAGCGCCGCCGTTGCCGTCGGCGCCGCTCCTGGCCGTGTCCGACCAGCCCGACGGGTAGGCCCACAGGGTGTCGCGCCAGTGGCCGGACAGCCCGGAGCAGTAGGCGCGCGGGGTGTCGGCGTAGTGATCGCAGCCGCTGAACGAGCCAACCGGTACGGGGGCGTTGACCGCACTGTTGAAGTTGTCGGCGTAGATCTGCTTCCACCCGGGCAGGTCGCCCTTGGGCATCGCGTTCGGGGACGGCGCACCGTCGGCGCCGGGGGCAAGAAGCAGGGCCGCTACGAGAGCGGCCCCGGATGCAGTGATGATCAGTGGTGTGCGCTTACGTCGCTTGTGCTTGGGCATCGCCGTCCTCTTCCTCGATCGGCTCTACCGACCATGCCTCGGGTACGGGCGCGGTCGGTGATTCCTCGTAGTGGTGATCGGGCTCTTCCTCGCTGCGGCTCGGCTGGCTCACCGTTCCACCTCGGTCTTGAACGCGTCGGCCAGCGCTGCAACGGCGTCGGTCACCACGGCGGACGTCCCGGTGATGACGCCGTGCACGATGACCTCGCCGTCGGCGTCGTCGCGCTGAATGGTGAGCGTGGCTGTGTACTGCGGCAGGGTCACGGGCCTGAACAGGTCGGGCAGGTCGCTCATAGCTTCAGGTCCCGTTCCAGGTCGCTGATGCGCTTGGCCATGGCGTCGCGCTCCTGCTTGATCTCGTGTTGAGATCGCACGGGCGTGGTGGTCATGAACCAGTACACGGCTAGACCTGCCAGCGTCAGTGGCCAGGCTGCGGCTATCAGGAACGCAAGCACGGCATACATGCCGCGATCCTTGTTGAAGCCTTCGATCGGGCCTGTATAGGTGTACGTCCAGCCGTCGATGATCCTTGCCCGCATGACGCCGTACAGGTAGCGGGCCGCGAACAGGACGGCCACGGCGTACGCGGTCACGGACAGGCTGATGATGAGTGTCGTCATGGGGCACGGTCCTTCGTGAGATCAACGCGTCCGCCAGGACACCGGACTGACGTGACGGCGGAGCTGCCGTGCTGGACGACTTCGCGCCAGTGCGGGTGCACGTCGCTGCCGTACAGGGCGCGCCAGTGGCCGTAGCTCCGCTGGACTTCCCCGCACTGCGGGCAGTAGGCGCGGCGCCGGGGCTCGGTGGCAGGCAGGCGGCGCCGACGCTGACGCCGCTTCGCTACGGTGGTCATGCGGCGGCTTCCTCGATCAGCTCATTGAGCAGGAGCAGGGCTTCGGCGTTGTGTAAGCAGAAGAGATCCGTTTCCTCGTCACTCAGACCCATGACCCGCTGCGCGCAGATCTCGATGTACTCGTCTTCGTTGTCGATGGTGTTCGCCGACCAGCCGCCGTGCACGGGTATCCAGTCCAGCTGTGCGCCGGTAAGAACGGCTGCCCACCCGGCAATGCAGTACGTCGTGCCGCACGAGGTGCGCTTCGCCCAATGGTCCTGGTCGTGCTGTTCCGGGTGTTCCCGGATCATGTCGCGGATCTTGACCAGGAGTTCAGTGTTGCGAGCCATTGCCTTTCTCCTTGTGCCGGTGGCACACCCCGGAAGGAATGCCGTAGCGGGTGTAGCCGCGATTACCGGTGATGTAGTGCTCGGCCAGCCCACAGATACAGGCGGGTCCCTGATTCACTTCGGCAGCAAAAAGCCCTGGCCGCCACCGCGCTATATCGGCGCGGATTTTAGCCAGGGCTTCGTCAGATATTTCGTTGGCGGTGGGGCGCTTGCCCCTAGCCATCTGCCTCTGCCAGCTTCGCCAGCTCCTCATAGTCGGCGGCTTGCTGCTCCAGCCGCTTGCGTCCACGTTGACGGCGGGACGCGGTGGCGGGCTGCTCCATCGGTACCGCGTAGTCGAGCCGTGCAGCCTGGAGCCTCAGCTGTGCGGCGCGCGCCCACAGTTCGGCGATCGTGACGGGCAGCATGGTCATGGCTAGTGCTCCGCCGCGATGTGCGCCCCGAGGGCTTCGACAGAGTTGAAGGCTGCGGGGCAGTATTCGCAGTACACGAGGTACGACAGCACGGCTTGGGTCAGTCGCTTCATGATTTCCTTCGCGGGTGAAATAGCCCCGGACCGGACGGCCGGGCATTCGGCTAGGCGGCTGCCTTGTCCTGCTTGGCGAACCGCTCCATGGCCATGTCGTGGTACTCCGGATTGAGATCGATCCCGATGTAGTGGCGCCCCAACTGCCGTGCAGCCAGGCCCGTCGTCCCCGCCCCGCTGAACGGATCAAGCACGATGCCGCCCGGCTTGCAGCCCGCCGTGATGCAGCGCAGTGGAAGATCGACCGGGAACGTGGCGAAGTGGGCCCGCGGGAACGGGCGGGTGCTGATCGACCAGACGTCGCCGGGGTTCTTGCCTTCAGGGCGAGGGCCTGTGTATGCACCCGTCGCCGTCCTTGCATGGCTCACGTCGCGGGCGCGGAAGGCGTTGGCGCCTGCCTTCCGGTTGGGTGCAGAGTGCGGCTCGCGTATCGCGTTCAGATCGAACCAGTACTTGGGCTTCTTGCTGAACAGGAACAGTGACTCGCGTCGCACAGACAGGCGGTCAGTCACCGACTGCGGCATGGCGTTCGGCTTGTGCCAGATGATCTCATTGCGGAGAATCCAGCCGTCGTCTTGCAGCGCGAACGCGACGCGCCACGGGATACCGATTAGGTTCTTGCGGGGTAGGCCCCACGTTGGGCCGTCAAGGACGCGCTTACCCATACGACGTGCGGCGTTTTTCTCGTCGGGCTGTGTCGGCTCACCCTTGCCGGAGTAGTACGAGTCCCCGAGGTTCAGCCACAGCGTCCCGTCGTCGGCGAGCACGCGCAGCGCCTGGTCGAACAGCGCGCGCATCGTCTCGACATACGCAGCGGGCGTGGCCTCCAGGCCGTACTGTCCTGGCGTGCCGTAGTCGCGCAGCCCGAAGTACGGGGGTGAGGTGACGATGCAGTTCACGGACTTTTCGGGGGCGGCCGACAGGACTTCGAGCGCATCGCCGACCAGGAGCAGCGCACCGTTGTCGCGGTGATGGATCAACGTCCCTCGTTCCGTTGCTCAGGGCGGTAGGCATTGCCGTTGATGATCCTCGTGATGGTTGATGAAGCAACGCCGTAGACTTCAGCCAACATGACGTGGGACAGGACACCGTTCTTGTACTCTGCGCGGATCTCATCGGCCTCCGCATCAGTCAGCTTCGCGCTGCCGTGCCGCTCGCCACACCGCTTTGTTCCGTGCATGGCTTTGTCTGCCTCGTTCTCGGCGTGCGTCTTCCACGCAAGGTTCTCGATCCGGTTATCGCGCGAGTTCCCATTGAGGTGCGCTACTTCGTGTTGAGCGCTGGGGGGATCCCCAAGATAGGCGAGCGCTACGAGGCGGTGAACCAGCCAGCGCTTCGGAGCCCCTGCGGGCCCCGTCGTGATGTGCAGGTATCCGCTTATTGGATTTGCCGATGGGTTCAACCAGCCACGAGGGCCGTATATTCGGCCGTCTTCGGTGATCGCATACTTCGGCAGGATGCTAAGGACGCGAACTCTCAACGCCCTTCCTTTCTCGACTGGTTTCTATAAGCCGACCTAATCGTCGCTAGCGCCTGGCGCTGCCCGCCGTCGCCGCTGTAGGCCGCCCCGAGCTGGTCGACGGCGTCCTCGATCGGGATGCCGTCCGAGCACGCCGAACGAGCGGCCCAATAAAGAGCGTTCGAACGATTGCCGGGCGCGGCGTCGCGGACGGTATCGGCCAGCCCCGAGATCCCGCCCGTCCTTCGCGGCTGCGCGAACAGCGGCTTGGCGCGGACGGGTTGGGGCCTCTCGCGGCACAGCTCAACAAGCCACGGCGGGGCGTCGCGGACCGGTGCGTCGTGCTCTACGAGGTAGGGGCCCGACGTGGTGCGCGAACCGGCAGCCAGCACATACCCGCCCTGACTGCCCCCGTTGCCGCGCACGTCCACGAGACCCTTGACCGGGGACGCCTGCGAGGCGGGCAGTCCGGCTGGCCACCGGTAGTAGGCGTGCATGCCGAGCCGCCCCGTCTGCACGCGGTAGGTGTCCATCAGCTCCGACCAGTCCCCGCCACACCGCTCGCAGATCTCGCGCAGCACATCGGTCCCGTCGACCAGCGGACCGAGGCGCTCGTGAAGGTCCGCGTACGCGGTGCCCTCCAGTTGGTTGGGCCCCTTGCACACGTCGCAGTCCACGACCAGCAGCCCGGACGGCGCGCACGCAACCGCGATGTTCGCCATCGGGGAGTAGGTCCACGCCTCGATCACGCGGTCAAGGTCGCTGGTCGCCCACTCGCCCCATCGCAGTTTGTAGGGCTTGCTGGGAACGACAAGGTGCGGCTGCTTGTCGATGACGTCGCCGGACTGCGGGCAGCGGGTGCCACAGGGATTGCAGGGGAAGACGGACCAGCCTCGCTGCACCGCTGCCACGGCGTATCCGATCAGGCCCACGCTACTGGGCGTGCGCCCACAGCCAGGCGGCCCCGGCGAACCCGAGTGCCACGCCCGCGACCACAAGCAGGATCCACAGCGTGACGATGACGGCAGCGAGGGGCCCGGCCGCCCGCTCCAGGCGCTTCACCGGACGATGCCCGCACCGGACGCGGCGGCCAGCCAGGCTGCGTACTCGTGCGTGATGCCGTCGTACAGCTCCGCGTCCGTGACGCTGTGCGGGTCGGCGGCGTGGAAGAACGAGGCGTTGTCGACCCTCCGGCCGCGAAGATCGTCAAGCTTCTCCAGGAAGCTGATGCTCTGGCCGAAGCCGACGAAGGCCCAGAAGATCGGCAGCAGCGAGGCTTCGCGGAGCACGTCCGCCGCATCGGCCTTGCTGTCGGGGACGCCGTCCGTCTGGAAGATGACCAGCGCGGGGGTGGACTGCAACCCCGCCTGGTAGTCGGCGATCACGGCGCGCATCGCCGCCGCATAGTCGGTGCTCCCCCAGAACACAGCCGCGTGCGTGCGGTCGATGACTCCGGCGTACCCGTCCAGGTCGATGGGGTCGGGGGCTTCCGCGTCCGATCCGAAGTAGACGATCGGCACAATGCCGTCGTCGTCCAGGTTGGCGGACAGCCCGAGCGCCTGCTCGGCCAGTCGCTGGACGCTGCCGTCCTCGTAGTACGGGTACATGCTGCCCGAGTGATCGAGGACCAGATACACGGCGGCGCGCTGGCCGGTCAGCCCCGACTTCTCCAGGCTGACGGCTGCGGTCTTGGTGAGGCTGACCAGGCCGGGTGGGACTTTGCTCAGGCTGACGGCCGGGCCGGTGCCGGTCGGCGCGGGCAGGGGGGCGTTTGTCTTCTTGCTGCGGAACATGCGGACTCCTTCGCGGGTGGGTGCATGACGAAGGGGCCCGCGCTGCCACGGGCCCCGTTTTCGGACATGGAAAAGGACGCGCCCATCCGGGTCGCGTCCGTCGTGGTGGTGCAGTGGGACTAGAAGGGCGGCCCTCCGAGCGTCGCTGCGATCATGCGTACTTGTTCGGCTGACATGCCGTCAGGGTTCACGCCCTTTGACCTAAGGATCTCGGCGTCCTTCGGATCAACGGCAGACGGAGAGGCAGGGGCGGCCGGGGCAGGGGCTGCCTGCGCTGAAGCAGCAGGAGCCCCCCACTGAGGGGCGGGGTTACCGGGTGCAGCTCCCGCAGGGGCCGCCGTCGCAGCCCCGTTCGAAGGGGCACCCTGCGGCGAGGGCTGCTGCCCGGAGGGCGGCGTCCCCCACTGCCCCGCCGGAGGGCCCGCGGGCGCCGCCTGCACGCCCGCCCACATGTCGTGCTGCGGCGTTCCCGGTACGGCTGTAGCGGACCAGGCAGGGGGCTGTGCCACGCTCTGAGCCTGCGGCTGCGTGAACTGCTCGCGCGGGTGCGTGGCGATGTACGCCCGCGCCACCGCCTCATCCTGGGGCGTGTAATCCATGAGCGTCCACGGGGCGTTGCCCTTGGTGTTGGCCCCCTGGCCGAGCCGTCCGAGGACCATGCCGCCGCGCTGTCCCTCGGTCCTCAGCTGGCCGATAAGAACGGCGCCGAAGATCAGCGTATCCCGCAAGACGGGTGCTGATCCGGTCGCCTGGTCGACGGCGTCCAGCACATGTACCTCTGCGCCTATGGCTTCCTTGTCCCCGAAGCTCTGTGTCGGCACGGTCTTCACGGCGCCCGGATAGATCAGCAACAGATGCCCGTTCAGCTGGACACCGTCGAACTTGTCGCCTGCCCCGCCCGCACTGGGCTGTGCAAACGGGCTTTGAGGTGTGGTCACTTGTCCTCTTTCTCGTACTCGTCACAGACCTGAACAGTCCTCGCGTGCGACACCGTCTTGCCGTTCACACGCGAATGAGTCGTCACGGTCTTGGTGTCCCAGTCGATGCACTTGGGGCCGTCCTCACAGCCGACTAATCCAGCAGCGCTCACGATTGCGAGAGCGGCCAGCCATGCGCGGGTCTTCATAAGTTCCTTCCGGATACGGGGAGTTCATACCGGCGCGCCTCACATCCGGCGCATATCCAGTGCAGCGGTCCGCCGGATACCTCGGCCCACCAGTGGAGCTGCGGGAAGAGCCGGTGCATGAACGCGCGGAGCCGTCTCATGTCACACGCTCGTGACGTGATTCCTCGTACAGGGCCATGACCTCTTCCCTGCGATAGCGTCGCGTGCCGCCCACGGTGCGGACGTAGCCGATCTTCCCGGCCTTGGCCCACCGGGTCACCGTCTTCGGGTCCACGCAGAAGATCCTTGCCACCTGCCCCGGGGTGAGCAGCGGTTCGGGGTCGTTATCCATTCTGATCACCTCCTATTGCGGGTGGTCGGGCCGCCCGCAGGCGGTCGCTTCACGCCATCCAGTCGGGCAGGCGGCCAGTGCTGCGACGCCGGTTGTAGTGATTCACCACGACCTCAGCGAGGCTGGCCGCGACGCTGCCGCCCTGGAACCGCTGAAGCCCGCGGGCGTCGGCGACCAGCCCCGTGGCGCCGCCCGGGTACATGGCCAGGCGCTTGCTGAAGTCGGCGGACTTGATCGCGCTGCCGTAGCGGTACAGCACCATGGCGACGCCGTGGATGATCGACCCGGCTGCGGCGTCCGCGTCGTGGCCCCACGCATCCGTGATGGCACTGAGCGATTCGCAGAGGATGTCCTCGCCATAGCGGAACGCCTTCTCCAGCGCGGCGACGGCGAGGATCCTGCCCGTGCCGTTCTGGTCGGCGACTTCCCAGCCGTGCCGGGCAGCGGCGTTGCTGATCGCGACGGCGTCCGGGTCCTTGGCGGTGAGCCGCGCGAGGAACTTGTAGATGATCTTGACCTGGCGGCTGTCGTTCAGCCCCAGAAACAGGGCGGCTTCATCGGGCAGCGCGAGACCGCGGTACACCTTGGCTTCGATCTTCTCGTCCGCGTATCCGGCAAGACGCGCCAGCGCTGTGCGGTTCTGTCCGTCAAGGATCACGTATCGCCTGCCGCGCTCGCGCTCGGACAGAGTGGGTACGCCGAACTTCCCCCAGTCGAATCCGTCACTGAGGCGGCGCGCAACCCAACCGTCGTCTACCGGGCGGGTGTTGACCTGCGGGTCTGTCACGATTGCGGACAGCGGGATCATCTCAATCGCTGTCGCTCGCTGTATGGTCGGCATAGCTCCTCACCTTCTTGAGGATCTTGTTGAGGACACGGATGGTGTCCGTCAGGTCGCGCGCCCATCGCGCGGCCTCATCTGCTGTGACGCCGGGTTCGATCTCGTCCACCGAGTCGAATCCGGCGCACAGTCCGCGCAGCGTCGACAGGCCCGACGTCATCGCGTCGCGCTGCGCCCGCTGCGGGATACGTCTGCCGTTCGCGGCGAGGATCGGGCGGGGCTCGGGGTGCACGGCTGGCCGCTCCTTTCCGTCCAGGCCGAGCGTCGTCGGCGGACCAACTTCGAAACTTTTCGAAGTTGGTCGATCTTGCTGGAGGGCCTTGAGATCATTGCGGACCGTGCACTCGGTGACGCCGATCGCCGTTCCGATGGCTGTGTTGGACATGCGCGCGGCCTTCATGTCCGCGACGATCTCGCGCCGCTGCTCGCGCTCCAGCCGCACCATGCGGGCGCCCGCGAACTCGGCCGCGCAGTACGCATCCCACGAGGCGTAGTCGAGCGCCTCCCACGCGCGGCCCTCCCACGCAGTGACGATCAGCTCGTGCGCGACGGACAGGGTCGTCTTGATCTGCTCCGTCAACTGCCGCGCCTTCTCCGGGCTCAGGAGTACGGCGCCCTCAACAAGACGGTCAGGTACGGCCATTGCACCCCCTCTCCATCGAGGCATCACCCGGCGCGAAGAACGGACAGAATGCGCAATCATCGGCGACGGGGAATTCCCGTGCCGACTTGAGCGGGTCCTCATGGTCAAGCGCCGTGATCAACTCAGCTATTCGATCCACTCTGCTGAGCGCATCGCGTGCAACCGCCGGGTCGTATTCCTCGACGATCACGTAGAGATTATCGAGTGAACTCGACTCGCGCGGCCAGGAGATGAGCGCCACATGGTCGACGCGCTCGCCCTTCAGGCGCTGCCCGAATCCGTAGACGTGAAGCTGAACGCGGTATCCGGGCGGTATGCCGCCGCTACGCAACTTGCTCTGTGACCACTTCCCTTGGACCTTGTGATCGCCGACCATGCAGAGCGTGCGGTCAAGAAGATCCGCCGTACCTTTAGGGACATGCTCATTAGGGAAGTTGAGGAGAGTCTCTACCGCGTATCTGCCGCTGCCCGCGTTGGCCCACTCAAACATTCTCGACAAGGCTTCATGTACAGCCGTACCGACGAATGCCGACCAGCCGTCGCCGCCCGCATTCACTGCCGGGATACCGAGCAGCGCCATAGCGAGGCGCCTGTCACATGGCGATCCAATTTCGCTTGGCCCAAGATGCGCCTGAGCCCCGCGGTTATCGCCACTGCGGCGGTGGTCGTAGTCGAAGAACAACTGCTTCAGGGCCGCCGCGACCTGCTCGCCCTCCACCGACATGGGTACTGCGGCCGGGGCCGGTTCGATCTTGCCCGGCTGAGAGAACGGTGATCCAGGCTGGCTGAACTCAGTCGCAGTCGTAGCCGTCGCGGTCGGCGCATCCGCAGGTGTCCGGTCCGCACTGATCGCTATGACGCCCGGGGTGGGGGCAGTCGAGAGGGGGGCCGTCGACCGTCCACTTAAGGTCGTGCTCGTCGCGTCGGCGCTGTACGGCATCCTCTTCGCTATCCCGTTCGCGCTGGACGATGCAGCCTCCGGCGCAGCGGCAACAGGCTCCGCATCCTTCGGCGCCTCGGCAGACGCCGTACTCGCAACCGTCTTCGCACGCGGATGAGTACCAGTTGCGATCGACGGCGCCCCGTCCGGCCGCTGCACCTCGCCGTCGGTCGGCCTCGGGACAGTCGCACTCTCCGTAGACGCCGTCTTGAGGGTTGAGGCAGCAAGGCTCACGGTCGTCGGCGCAGGCGCTCCATTGCCGCTCTTCGGCGTGCTCGCAACCGTCGACGGCGCAGCGGGTGTACCGCTGCCCGTGCTCGCACAAGGCGGCGCCTTTGGAGCGTCCGGCCGCTGCGGCGAGCCCTTTGGCGTAGTCGTCGACTCCGGGGAGGACGGGGGCAGTTGCTTGTCCTCGATCTTCTTGACGGTTGCCGCCCACTTGCTGATCATCTCCTCTGCCTCGGGCGGTGCGGAGTCGGCCGCGTCCGCCGCTCTGTCCTCGCTCTCGTACGGCTTGCCGGACATGGCGCACCTCCGGCCGCGCGGCTCCGTGGTGTGGTCGACGTAGCAGCCGGTCGCGCCGTCCAGCAGCGGCGAGCGGCTGCACTCGGGACACGGCGCGTAGTCGCGGCCGATGACCGGGGTGTCGTCCTCCGGCCCCGTTTCCGGCCCGCGCTGGAGTAGCCAGGCCGGAATATCCTTGCGCGAGCGGCTGCACTCCGTGCCTGTCTCGCGGTCGTGCTTGCGGTAGCAGTTGCCCGCCGTGGCTGTGATGTTCTTGCGGCAGCTCGGACAATGGAATTTGCGGGTCTCAGCCATCGGGCCCCCGTTGCAGTTGCCTGGCGGGCGGGCTCATCAGGTAGCCGATCGCCCGCTGAAAGAACTGGATGTCGTCGCGGCCGTGCCCCAGGATCGAATTGCAGGGACGGCACAGCAGCCCGCGTACGGCGCCGCTCTTATGGTCGTGGTCAACCGAAAGGCGGATCGTCGCCCCATTGGCGCGGCGACACAGAGCACACCGCCCACTCTGCAAATACCGGAGCTTCTCATAATCGCCGGGCGCCAGTCCGTACATGGTTTGCACCGCCCGTTCATGAGCCGCAGCCTTACGCCGCTTCTCCTCTTCCCGGTGATGCGTCGCGCACCTCGGCCCCGGGTGCGGGGTTGGGCGCTTCGACCCTGGCGGACAGTCTTTGCACGTGCGCTTCTTCGGCGGCATTGTCCTCCGCTTTCCATTTCAGTCTCGGATCCAAGAATCCCGGACGGGGATGTCCGCACGCACAGCAGTAATCGCATTCCGTATTCATGGAATGAGCCATCATCGACGACAGCCACAGATGCCCTTCGGGCAGATCCCTCCGGCACATGGCGTGTCAGCTGCCGCCGTCCACGGGGACAGGGACCGGTGCCCCGAGACGCTCAGCCTCGGCCTCAAGATCCAGGCACCGGGCAATCAGGCGCAGGGCACGGCTGCGTTCGGGAGACCCAGCGGCCAGCTGCGCCACCCGCCCCCCGATAGCGCGCAGTTCCGCGACGGCGCGGGCATGGCGGGCATGCACGTCCTGAACGTGCTTGGCCTTCTGCCGTGCCGCCTTGCGCCGTCGCTCCCTGTCCGCTTGGCGCTGCGCCTGCATCGCCTGATGCCGCTCACGCTCGCGGGCCGCGGCCTCCATGGTGAAGTGCGCCCGCTGGCCGGTGTGCCGATAGCGCGCGGCCCGCGGCTTGTACGGACGCTGCCCCGTGAGCCGGGCCAGATCAGCCCACGTGTTCGGCATCGAGCGCGAGTCGGATGGAGTGTTGGGCACAGTGAGCGTGACGCCGCTCGTGTACCGCAACCGGTAGTGGCCGGACCCGGACATCCCGAGATTCGTCCAGCCGTGCGCAGTGGCCCAATCGATCAAGGCTCGTACATCGGCGCGCATCACGTGTCCGGGGGCTTGATCTGCTTGACCGGGGTCAGGGTCTCGAACTCGGCATAGATCGCTGGGTGCTTGGCGGCGAGGCCCTTCCTGTCGAAGTCGCCCCGGTACGTCACATCCACCACGAACAACGGCGTGCCGCTGGAGTCGACGGCCATGCGCGACGGGGGCCGCTGGTCATCCGGGTCATAGCCCAGCTCTTCGAGAATGCTGGCCCGCAACTGCTTCACGTGCCTGGCCCAACTGGCGGCCGCCTCCTTCGCGCTGGCCAGCTCGGCAAAGCGCTTCGCGAGAGCGCGGTCCACTTCAACAGGTACTGGATCTGTCACGGCGGTCCTTCCGTTTCCGAGAGAGCCGTGTCCCGCCAGCAGCCCGCGCACAGCAGCGCAGGCGACAGGTCACGGTTGAGGATGTGCGTGCGGATCGACGCGGCATGCAGCCGCACCCCCGACGCGCCGCACAGGGTGCAGCGCGGGACGTGCGGGCAACGGCGCCTGATGTCGCGGCGGTTCACCGCTCGGTCCGGGCAAGGAACCGGGACGCCGCCGCGGTGACCTCTCGCGCCCGCCTGGACGCCCGCGCCGGGCGCTCCTGGTCCTGCGCGTCGGCCGCTGTCTGAGCGCCCCGCGAGCGGGCGCGTACGGCCTTCTTGAGCCGGACGCGGCGGGTCATGACGGGTCGCCGTCCGACGAGGGCCACGCGGCCAGTTCAGTAATGACTTCATCCGGCACCGTGGCCGCGACCAACTCCACCGTTTCGGCGTGGCCTATACGCGCCTCAAGCTCGGTCGCGTAACGCCGACAGTCCTGGTCGGACCAGCTACCTTCACCGAACACCATCGTCTCGAAGAGGAGCAGTCCCTCAGTGCCCCACCCGTGATCGAGGCCGAGCCATACCGTTGATACATGGTGCACGGCGGACCGGTCGCGAGAAGCAACCTCAGTCAAGCCGATCCGCTTGTACTCCGGGTCTCCGAGAAGTTCGTTCGCGGTCGCGGCGTCGATGGGGATTCCGTCCTTGTCGTACCAGTTCACCTTCACCGCGCACCGCCCTTGATCCCTTTGCGCAGGTCGGGGAATCCGTGCGGGTCCGGGCTGTCCGGGTCCGGGTCGTGCAGCAAGTGCCGTTCATGGGCGAGTGCGCCCTCTCGGATGCGCCGCTTCAGTTGTTCCGGCGTGATGTCCAGATCGGCGATGGTCGCCATGACGCCCCCCTCAGGGCGGGTGATGCGGGTCAAGAGAAAGGCGCCGCAGATGCGGCGCCGCGGGTCCCCGAGGGGACGTGTCATGCGTTGGGCGCAGGGGCGGGGCGGCCATGGATAGCCGTCCATTCCCCCGCCCCTGCGCGCTCCCGGCGGGAATTGAACCCGCAACTGTCACCGACCTTTGTCGGCTGCCTCTGCCATGGCGCGCGCGTACTTGGGCTACGGGAGCTGCCTCTTCAGTTGTGCCGCCGCAGGGACCGCAATGCGACGGGTGGTGCTGCAACTCCCCGGGGGCGCCGGGGTCAGTCCGCGCCCGGACTGGCGGTGTTGGTGCCCACGAGAGGAATCGAACCTCTGTCACGGCATGACTGGCCGCGGCTCTGCCATTGAGCTACGAGGGCGGGCGGGGACCCCGGCTATCACCATCCGGGGCCCCCTGTTTTGAGTGAGCGGGATTCGAACCCGCAACAATCTGATTAGAAGTCAGAAGCGCTGCCTATTGCGCCATCACTTGGGTTTGCTCTATCCCCTGCGCAGTTGAGCGGGTTTCAATTTGAAGACCGGAGCGTGTTGCCTTTACACCATCGGGACGCGAGTGCCCCGAGCCAGAATTGAACTGGCATCTCTCGGCCAGATTCCCCGCCAGGTAGATCAGGAGAACGGCGAAGGTGCTGAGACTGGAGCGAGAATCTGAACCTGAAGCGCACGACGCGCGCCTAAGGCTGAATCTCAGACTCAGTCTTTCGCCCCTCATCTTGGGGGCGGCCCGGGTGCTCAGCCCGGGGGTCTTAGAGGCGCCTTACGGCGCCAGGAGATAGTCGAACACGGCGGTGCCGACGCGTACCTGTTCAACGTCCGCGCCGTTCGCCTCTTCCCTGGCTCGCTTCACGGCGTCCGCGAGGGCGTCGATACGCGCGACCAGGACGTCACGGCGGGCAGGCGCGAGGGCGCCGCTGAACTTCGTGGCGGCCCAGTGCCCCACGATCTCATCGACCATGTACACCTCGGTCTGCGCCGGGTGCTTGTCGGTCGCCTCGTACTTGACTAGCGTGCGCGGCACCTTCCGCGTGCGCATCGTCTGCACCGGCTCCGTGCGCCAGCCGTGCGCGTTCTCGTCCAGTTGCCACGCTTCGGACGGGTCCAAGGTGGGCGCCTTGACCATGATCGCGCGCAGGTCGACCAGCTGCTTCTCAAGGAAGAGCAGCAGCGGCACGGGCGCGCCGTCGACCACTGTCACGCCATCGACTACGACGTCAGCGAACGTCCCCGTGTTGCCCACCTCCTTCGTGGCCACAACATCAAAGAGCTTCGTCAGCTGGCTTGCCGCACTGCGGAGCTGGTCGTCAACGTGCTGCTGCACGAGGGTCGACTCGGGCGGGAACCGTTCCCCTTCATCGTCCACAGGGGTGTACTTCCGGCTGAGCCCCGCGAAGAGCGCGGGCTTCTGCAAGTCGTGATAGATCTTCGTCACCGCTGCCGCCGTGCGGGACTTGAGCCCCTTTTCCACTGCGACGATCTGACTCAGCTTGGGCATGCGGGTGTCCCTTCAGATTCAAATTGATGTGTGTGCAGGCGCCCCGGGGCCGAGGAGTGGATCCCCGGGGCGCCTCTTCCCGCGCCGCCCTCCAGAAGCGCGGGGGTTCCCTGCCCGGTCCAGCGTGCGCCGGACCCCACCCGGAGGCAGAGAAGGTCAGGATTCGCTGACTGCCTTGGCCGCGTGGTACGCCCACGACTCAGCGAGCCAGGCGGACTCCATGTAGAGGCCAGCGCTCCACGCTTCGAGCGTGCCGCGCTGCGTGGCAAGGAAGTCGGCCTCTGCGCCATACCGTTCAAGCTGAGCGGCGCGGAACTCAAGGACCGGGCCGGTCGCATAGGCGACCGGCGTCACGCTCCAGTGCGGCGTCAGGTGCTCGGCATCGGCCATGGTCCGATCTCCCATTCGTCCACAGTCAGGTTGTCGCCGCCGTACGCGCGGGTCGGCGCGAGGAACGCCGTCAGGTGGTCGGCGGCCATGGCGCGCGAGTCGGCGCGGGACACGTGGCAAGGGTGCTCCGGCTTGCCGTAGTCGCTCACCAGCGACCAGCCCCATCCGGGCATGTCCTCAATCCATTCCGATTGACGACGCCCCATCCAGTCGCGCGAGAAGCGCAGCGCGCGGGCACAGGGAATCTTGTTGAACTCCCGCTTCGTGATCGGCCCCTTGAAGATGGTCACCGCGCCCGGTGCCGGGTTCTCGTAGATCACCTGCCGGATCTTCCAGACCGCCGGGGCGTCGTGCCATTGCGGCTTGTCCGGGGTCTGCGCGAGACCGGTCCCGAACTTCCTGACCTTGCCGGGCTCGCAGCCGCGCGAGTGCCACGTCAGCTTGTACAACCACCAGGGTCCGCGCCGGTTGCCGTCCTCCTCGGTGACCTTGCGCCCCACCTGGACGGTCACGTGAGCCCCGCCATTCGTCCCGTCGGCGGGAACCCACTGCACGAGTGCCTGCCACCCGCAGTACTCGGCGTACGCGACCAGGTTCGTGACGATCTTCGGGGTGGTGTAGCCGTCTGGCGGGGTGGTGGTCATCAGTACTCCCCGGCGTCGTCGTACCCGCACTCGATGGAGCTGCCGAGTGATACGGCTATGCCCCACTCGTACGCGCTGGCCGGAGGCGGGGGCGGGTGCTCTTCCACCACGTGATCAGTCAGTGCGCTGCCCAGACTGAACGTGTCGTCGCAGTGCGGACAGAAGAGCTGACGTTGCGTCATAGCGCGCCCCCTTCCGGGGCAGTGATCAGTAAAGAGAGACAGCCACCCCGTCGCGGGGAGGGGTGCAACGGGGTGGCTGCCGGGGCCCGTCCGGGCGTGCAGGGGGCCCGCCCTGGACGGGGGCTCAGATGCCGAAACCAGCCCAGAACGAGACCGGCACTCCGAGCGTGATCAAGTCGGCGTCTTCATACCGTGCGTTCACGTCGCTGCTGTCGTAATCGGCGTCGAACCACGGGTAGGGATCGCCGAGACAGCGCGGGGACCAGACGACGGCGACGCCGTCACGGGTTGTATGGATCTTGGCCTGCCGACGGATGCCGTCTTCATCGATCCACATCCAGGCACAGGGCTCCGGGGTCATGGCGCCCCTCCTTCGGGGCTCGGGTCTGCGGGTGGTGAACCCCGCCCGGGAAGCGAGGCGGTGCGCCGATGGCGCGGGTCGCATGTCCCGGGCGGGAGTGAGGGATCAGGGCTGAATGCACTGCTCCGGAATCGTGAGCATCAGGGCCAGGTCCCGCCGCTCTTCCGGCGCCAGCAAGAGCGCCGCCTTCTCGCCCGTCTCCGTCTGGCAGAGCACGGCCGTCGTGTTGTCCGGGCCCCCGAGGAGGACCTCTTCGTTCCAGATCAGCAGCGGCATGGTGGGCATGACTCCCCCTCGCGGGTTGATGGGGTGGTACCGAGAGCCCCGGTCTGCCTTCGCGGCTACGTCCGTGGTGACCGTGGCCGGGGCGGAGTGAGTCAGAGGCGTTCCCAGTTCAGCCAGGTGCGCCATGCCCAGTGACTTGGGTGGTCGCTGATGTCGTGGCGGTTCGGCGTGCAGGACCGGCACGGCTCCAGGCACCGGAAGAACACCCGAGTTTCCGTCAAGAGCCAGACTCGACCCGTGATCACTTTGGGCTCGATGCGCGGGTAGTTCTTGTTCGGGGGCACCGTGTACCGGACGACGTCGCCCACTGCGACCTCCCGCTGCACGCCTCCGTCTAGGATCACGACGCCCGCCCCGTTCCGACGGTCACCGACACGGCCACCGAGAGGGAGCCAAGGGCGAGCGGCGGGTACAGGTACCAGTGCTGCCAGCACCAGATCACGAAGGGGAGGATCACAGCGACCGCCCCGCCCACACCGCCACCGCGACGCAGATCGCAGCGGTCGCCGGGATCACGTACCAGTGATCGCCTAACCAGAACACGACGTTAAGGATCATGACGTTCAGACCCCCTTGTACGCGCTCACGGTGGCGAACGTTGCGACCCCTTCGGCCAGCACGAGGTTGCTGTGCAAGTGTCGGTAGCAGGCGTACCTGACGCGCTGCTTCCCGACGCCGGGAAGTCCCGAGTCGTTGACCAAGTAGACGATGACGTGGTTGGGCCGTTCGACACAGCCAGTGCCTATGCCCCCAGCGCAATGCGGTCGCGATTCCTCTGTGATCGTGAACTCTTCGGCGTGGACCGGACGCCAGGCTTTCGATGTGTAGTT
This sequence comes from Streptomyces sp. NPDC059009, assembly GCF_042740175.1. Taxonomy (NCBI): domain Bacteria; kingdom Bacillati; phylum Actinomycetota; class Actinomycetes; order Kitasatosporales; family Streptomycetaceae; genus Streptomyces; species Streptomyces sp. NPDC059009. The sequence goes on from NZ_JBHYJB010000010.1 coordinate 197,260, forward strand.
CATGACTCCCCCTCCGTTGCGTAGTCGTAGACCGAGTACCAGCGGCACGGGCAAGTGCGGCAGTGGAACGTCAGGCCCACCGCGCCGGGCGTCGGCTCCAACGCGGCGACGGGCTTGACCGTGGCCGTCTCGGCGCACTCCGGGTTGGGGCAACGCTCTTCGGGCCAGTCGCCCTCCAGCGGCGTGCACGGCGGGTCACAGGCACACATCACGCGCCCCCTTCCTTGGCCATCAGTGCCAGGCAGCGCTTGCACGTGACCTCTTCGTCGGTCGGGATCATGTAGTGGTAGCGAGCCACGGCCGAAACAGAGGCGCAGCACTTCGGCGCCTGCATCCGGAACTGCTTGAAGTAGCGCCCCGGGGCATGAACCGCCCCCGTGTGAGTCCGAAAGTTCTTCGTCATGACGCCCCCTTGATTCATCTTGTAGCTACAAGACTACGCTCCTTCGTAGCTACGAGAACCCGTCGTGCATCATGATTTTGTAGCTACGAAGAAAGTGAGAGACCTTGTTCCGCGTAGCTACAAACAGCTACCGTGGCCGCATGATTGACGATGAGCTTGAGCCCCGACAGTTCCGCGCGCTCAAGAGCGAGTGGGAGCCGTTCGAGGATGCGGCGAAAGCGATCCACCCGACCGGCCGCGGACCACGTGCCAAGGTGCTGCGAGAGTTCATTCGCTGGTACATGCGGCGCCCCGGGGCCAGGCTCCCCGAGCGCCCCCCGGCTGGCCCGTGGTCGAAGCCGCCCGCGGATCAGTAGCTCTTGGAACCGGGGCGCGTGCCGCGCGTGCCAAGCACGGGCCCCGGCGCATAGGAAAGGCGCCCGCCTCGGGAGCGAGGGGGCGCCTTGTTGGTGTTCTGCATCTACAGTGAAAGGATCTTGGCCATGGCCATCCCTTTGCGCAATGTCCGCGTACCTGATGAGCTATGGACTGCCGCCATGGCTAAGGCTGAAGCAGAGGGGCGCACCGTCACGTACGTGATCAACAACGCCTTGCGGAATTACATCTCGACGCCGCCTCAGGTCCTGGAGGTCAGCACCGATCCACCGGCTTCCCCACCGAGCACATGTACATGATCCCCCGCGCAGGCTTAGCATCGTCGCAGGTCAGAGCGGGGGTTGAAAAGAAGTCATGTACCACCACTTCAGCGGGAAGCCCGACCTCGCGCTCGCCGCGATCCGGCGCACCGCAGAGGAGCTGCGGGCCGCCGCCGAGGCATCGTTGAGCGGCACCGGATCCGCGTACGAGCGCGTCGAGTCCTACCTCCTGCGCGAGCGCGACGTGCTGCGTGGCTGCCCCGTGGGGCGGCTGACCATGGACCCGGACGTCATCGAGAGCGACGAGCTGCGCGAGCCGGTGACCCGGACGCTGGAGTGGCTGCGCGGGCGGCTCGCGGAGATCCTCCAAGAGGGCCTGGACGGTGGGGAGTTCACGGCTCCGCTGCATCCCGAGGAGATCGCCTCGGCCGTGGTCGCGACCGTGCAGGGCGGCTATGTCCTGGCGCGCGCCTCCGGTTCACCCGCCGCCTTCGATACGGGCGTACGCGGACTGCTCGCCCTGCTCGGCGCCGCGCGCCGCCCCACCGACAGCTGACAGCTGACGACGATTCCGTACGTCCACCCGTCCGCACGTCCACCTGACCGCCCGTCCGCCCGTCCGCACGTCCGCCCGAAGGAAGCCCCATGCGCATCACCCGCAACCGCCCCGACTCCCGGCGCGGCCCCGCCGAGCACTTCACCGGCACGGTCTGGCTCGACGAGATCGCACAGCCGCCCGCCCCGTCCCGGCTGCGCATGTTCAGCGTGCACTTCGCGCCCGGCTCGCACACCGCCTGGCACCGCCATCCCCACGGCCAGGTGCTGCATGTGACGGAGGGTCAGGGTCTGGTGCAGCGTGCGGGCGGGCCTGTCGAGGAGATCAGGGCGGGCGACACCGTCTGGATCGAGCCGGGCGAACGGCACTGGCACGGGGCGGGGCCGCGCACCTTCATGACGCACCTCGCGCTGGTCGAGGCGGCCGAGGACGGCACGACGGTCGAGTGGCACGAGCACGTGGAACCGTCCGCAGACCCCAACTGACCCCTGACACAGCGAGGTTGTCCACCATGCACGCCATGCAGTACGAGATCACCCTGCCCGCCGACTACGACATGGACATCATCCGGGAGCGGGTGGCCACCAGGGGCCATCTGCTGGACGGCTTCCCGGGGCTCGGCGTGAAGGCGTACCTGATGCGGGAGCGCGGCGTCGACGGCTCACCGGTCAACGCGTACGCGCCGCTCTACCTATGGAACACCCCTCAGGGCATGAACTCCTTCCTCTGGGGCCCCGGATTCCAGGGCATCGTCGACGACTTCGGGCGGCCCCAGGTACAGCACTGGACGGGACTCGCCTACGAGGAGGGGGTGGCGGCCGGCGCCCCGGCGAAGGCGGCGATCCGGCGTCGGCAGCGGATCCCCGAGGGCTCGCACCTGTCCGGACTGGTGGAGGAACTCGCCCTGGAGGCCAGGCGGTTGGCGCGGTGCGACGGGGTGATCCTCGCCGCCACGGCCGTCGATCCGCGCACCTGGGAAGCGCTGCACTTCTCCCTCTGGGCCCATGACGCGCCCGAGGGTGTGGGCGATGTGTTCCAGGTGCGGCACATGTCGGCACCGGAGCGGAAGCTGCTCGCCCAGGGACGGCACTGGTGACCGGGGGGCTGGTGCGTGGCGTGCTCGGGGATCTGGAGCCCGACGCGCTCGGCGTGTGCGACGCGCACGACCATCTGTTTCTGAGCAGCCCTCAACTCCCGGGCCAGGAGCTGGACTCGGCGCACCGGGCCGCCGCCGAGCTGGCCGCGTTCCGGGCGGCGGGCGGCGACAGCGTCCTCCAGTGGACGCCGCACGGCATGCGGCGGCACGCGGCCGAGCTCGCGGGACTCGCGCGGGACTCGGGGGTGCGGATCGTCGCCGCGACGGGCCTGCACCAAGCCGCCCACTACACCCAGGAGTTGCTCGACGGCCTGCGCGCCGCCGGTCTCGCCGGGCTGTTCGTGCGGGAGCTGACCGAGGGCATCGGCACGACCGGCGTACGGGCGGGGCTCATCAAGGTCGCGGGCGGCTTCCACGGCCTGGACGCGCACGCCCGCTGGACGATGGCGGCGGCCGCCGAGGCACACCACGCCACGGGCGCCACCATCACGGTCCACCTGGAGCTCGGCACCGGAGCCCTCGACGTACTCGACCTGCTCTGCGGGGAGTTGGGGGTGCCGCCGCAGCGGGTGGTCCTCGGTCATCTCAACCGCGCCCCCGACCTCGTCAGCCACCGGCAGGCCGCCGAGGCGGGCGCCTATCTCGCCTTCGACGGACCCTCCCGCGCGCACCACGCCACGGACTGGCGGATGCCCGACGCCGTACGGGCCCTCGCCGACGCCGGGTTCGGGGAGCGGATCCTGCTGGGCGGCGACACCACGACGGCCGGGGCGCGGTCGGTGAGCGGCGGGCCCGGCATGCCGTATCTGCTGCGCCGGGTGCGGCCGCGGCTCGAACTCGCGGTGGGCACGGACCTGGTGGACACGATCCTGACCCGCAATCCGGGGCGGGCGTTCGCGGTGGAGTGGCCCGCCTGAGTCCCCGTTCGAGCACGGTCCCGAGCCCGAGGTGCCGGGCCACCGCGCTCGGCCGCACCCGTCAGGCCGCCACCTGCCGGAACTCCGCGGCGACATGGGCCAGCAGGCGCCCGGGCGCGTCCTCCTGGATCGCGTGCCCCGCCCCGTCGACCCAGATGAGCTCGGCGTGCGGTACGCGATCGTGCAGGAAGTGGGCGAACTCCGGTGGCAGCAGGCGGTCTTCGGTGCCCCAGATGATCCGCGTCGGCACCTCGACGGAGCCCAGGAGGTGCTCGAACTCGGCGGTCTCGGCGGGACCGATGTGCCGGTACTGGCGGTAGAAGGCGTCCTGCCCCTCCTCCCCGCGCCACGGCGCCAGATGGGCGTCGAGGACCTCCGGCCGGTAGCCGGTGTGTGTGGCGCGCCTCAAGTGGGCGGCCACCAGCGCCTCGTGGGCCTAGTCGGGGAGGCGGCCGAACACGTCGGTGTGCTCCCGGATGAGCTTGAAGTAGCCGGTGCCCCAGGGGCCGCCACCCACCGCGTCGACCAGCGTCAGGTCCCGGTAGCCGGCGCCCTCCAGGAGCAGCGCCCGCAGCGCCACCGCTCCCCCGATGTCGTGCGCGACGACGCCCGGCCGCTCAAGGCCCCAGTGGTCGAGGAGCCGCCGGAAGATCCTCGCCTGCGCGGTGATCGAGACGTCCTGGCCCGCGCGCCGCTCCGACTGCCCGTAGCCGAGCAGGTCCCAGACGTAGACCGTCCGGGTGCGGGCGAGAGCCGGTGCGATCTCGCGCCAGATGTACGAGGAGAAGGGCGAGCCGTGCAGCAGGACGACCGGGTCGCCCTGGCCCGACCGGGACCAGCGCACCGTTCCGTCCGGCGTCTCGAAGCTTTCCTCAAGGTTCCAGCTCATGCGGGCCGCCACCTCTCCAGGCGTTGCCGGGGCATCGTCGTCCGTCACGACGGGACGTTACTAGTTAGAGAGCTTTAGAGGTAACGCACCGAGGAGGGCGGAGGTGAGCGAGAAGGCGAGCCCCGCCCCATATTGCACTGCACGTTCCAAAACAGGTACGGTTCCCCCATGGCCCGACCGAGGACTTTCGACGAGGAGCGGGCCCTGGACGCGGCGATGCACGCCTTCTGGTCGAAGGGCTTCGAGGCCACCTCGACCCAGGACCTGTGCGACGCCACCGGACTGGGCCGCAGCAGCATCTACAACACCTTCAGCAGCAAGCACGACCTGTTCCGGCGGGCCCTGACCCACTACATGGACTCCATGACCAACGCCCAACTGGCCATCCTGGAGGACGAGAAGAGGACGCCGACCGCGCGCATCCAGGCCGTGTTCGACCGGGTCATCGACGGCGACTTCGAGCACCGCGAGGACGGCCGGAGCATCGGCTGCCTGACCGTCAACACGACGATCGAGCTCGCCGGGCGCGATCCCGCGACGGCCGCGATGCTGGACCGGGACCTCGAGCGGCGCCTCACGGCCCTGCGGGCCACCCTCGAAACGGGGCAGCGGACCGGAGAGATCACCTCACGGCGGGACCCGGGCGAGCTCGCCCGCTTCCTCAATGCCGTGATCGGCGGGATGCGGGTATCCGGACAGGGCGGCGCCGACCGTGCCGCGCTGGAGTCCATCGCGGCCACGGCGATGGACGCGCTCATCCGCTAGCCCCGCGTCCGCCGACCCTTCTCCTCCTCGGCTGTCACCACTCGACTCAAGTCCCCCACTCGGGGCGGCTCTCGCCTGCCCACGTTTTGAACTGATCATTCCAATACTCCTGGAGCTACCATGCCCCGCGCCGTATACGTCCTGGCCCTAGGCATCTTCGCCATGGTCACGAGCGAGTTCGTCGTCGCCGGACTCATGCCGCAGATGGCCGACGGACTCGACGCCACCATTCCGCAGGTCGGGTATCTGATCACCGCGTACGCGGCGGCGATGGCGATCGGCGGACCGTTCCTGACGGTCGCTCTTCTGAAGATGCGTCAGAAGTCCGCCCTGATGGTGCTGTTCGCCGTCTTCCTGGGCGGCAACGTGCTCGCCGCGCTCGCGCCCGACTACTGGACGATGCTCGTCGCGCGCCTCATCACGGGCGTCGCCTCCCAGGCGTACTTCGGCGTGGCCATCTCGCTGTGCGCCCGGCTCACCCGGCCCGAGGTCCGCGGCCGGGCCGTCGCCGTCGCCCTCAACGGGCTGATGCTGGGCACGCTGCTCGGCCTGCCGCTGTCCACGGTCATCGGTGAACACTTCGGCTGGCGCGCCGCGTTCTGGGCCATCACCGGTCTGACGGTGCTCGCCGCCCTGGCCACGTCGGCCGGGGTGCCGCGCCTGGAGAGCGCCGCGGAGGAGGGCGGGCTGCGCCAGGAGCTCGGCGCCTTCCGCAGCCCGCGGCTCTGGCTGACGCTGACCACCAGCACGTTCGTCATCGGCGCCACGTTCTCCGCGTTCAGCTATCTCAACCCGATCCTCACCGAGGTGACCGGCTTCGCGACCGGCACCGTGCCGCTGCTGCTCATCGCGTACGGCGCGGCCACCGTCGTGGGCAACACGGTCGTCGGGCGGCTCGCCGACCGGCGCACGCTGCCGGTCCTCATCGTCGGCCTGCTGCTCAACCTCGGGTTCCTGACCGGCTTCGCGCTGCTCGCCCAACTGCCGGTGCCCGCCGTGGCGTTGATGATGGGCATCGGGCTCGTCGGCGTCACCATGAACCCCGCCCTGGTGACCCGGGTCCAGCGCACCGGCAACGCCCGGCCGCTGGTCAACACCGTGCACTCCTCGTTCATCACGCTCGGCATCATCATCGCGACGTCGGTGGGCGGACCCGCGATCGACGCCTTCGGCCTGCGTGCGCCGCTGTGGATCGGCGCCGGCCTGGCCGTGCTCGGGCTGCTGAGCCTCGTACCGAACCTGAGGCGCCGTCAGGAGGGCGCGCGAGCACCGGAGTCGGAGCCCGCGCCGGAGAGGGAGCCCGCACCCGTCGCCTAGCCCGGCCCCCGCGTCCGCGTCCGCGTCCGCGTCCGCGGGCTAGCCCAGCACCCCGAGGGGGTCGTCGAGCACCGGCTGCCAGGCCAGCTCGGCGGCCCCCACCAGGCTGTTGTGGTCGAGGGTGCAGGCGAGGATCGGCACGCTGCCGCTGCGCCCCCACAGGCTGCGGTCGGCGACGACGGCGCGCAGCCGCTCGGCGTCCGCCTCCAGGAGTGTGCGGTGCAGCCCGCCCAGGATGATGCGGTCCGGGTTGAGGATGTTGACCAGGCCCGCGAGCCCCAGTCCGAGCCGGTCGATCATGGCCTCGGCGGCGCCGCGTACGCCCGGGTCCGTGTAGGCGTCCCGGAGCAGGGCGTTGGCCTGCTGGAGCAGGCCCTCGGGGCCCGGCTCGCGTCCGGCCTCGGTGAGGAACGCGAGGGGGTCCGTCTCGACGTCCAGACAGCCCCGGCTGCCGCAGTGGCAGGGGCGGCCCTCGGGGTTCACGGTGAGGTGCCCCACTTCGAGGGCGAGGCCCGAACTCCCGATGTGCAGGCGCCCGTCGAGGACGAGTGCGCCGCCGACCCCCCGGTGCCCGGTCGCCACGCAGAGCAGGTCGCGGGCGCCGCGGCCCGCGCCGTGCCGGTGCTCGGCGAGCGCGGCGAGGTTCACGTCGTTGCCGGTGAACGCCGCGCCCGCGATGCCCGCCGCCCGCACCTGCTCGGCGAAGAGGGCACGCACATCGGCGCCCGCGGGCCAGGCCAGGTGCAGTGGGTTGAGAGCGGTGCCCTCCGGCTCGGCGACGGCGGACGGCACCGCGAGCCCCGCGCCCACACACCGCCGCCCGGTCTCCCGCAGCAGCCCCGAGCCCGCCGCGACGACGGAGCCGAGCACCTCGGCGGGGTCGGCGCCGATCGCCTCGCAGCCCGGTGCCGTGGCGACGATGCGCCCGCCGAGCCCGACGAGAGCCGCCCGGAAACCGTCGGTGTGGACCTGGGCCGCGAGCACCACGGGCCCCCCGTCCGCCACCGAGAGCCGGTGCGAGGGCCTGCCCTGGGAGCCCGCCGCGGCGCTCGGCCTGGCGTCGATCCGGATCAGGCCGAGCGACTCCAGCTCGGCGGCGACGACGCCGGCCGTGGCCCGGGTGACGCCGAGTTCCGAGGTGAGCAGGGCCCGGGTCGGCGCCCGTCCCGTGTGGACCAGTTCAAGAGCGGGACCGAGCGCGCCGCGCCCCCGTTCGAGCCGGGTGCGCGTGGTCCCTGCCCCCTCGGCTCGGGGGGCCGCCTTGCCGTTCATGACGGTGAGTCTCCCATGATCCGTACGCCGCCCGGCCGTTCGGCCGCCTTCGGCTCCGTCTCCGCTGTTCGCCTGTTCGCCCTTTCGCCTGTTTGCCCTTTCGCCTGTTCGCCGTTCGCGCCGTCCGTCGGTGGTGGGGCGGGTCGGGGTGGGGACGCGGCGGTATGTCCGTCCTCGAAAAGCCGGGGGCGCCGGACGACTACATGAGTACTGGCTTGGGCGGGTTGCTGTACTGCGGGCGGACATACCGCCGCGTCCCCACCCCTTGCGCCGTCGCCCGTCTGCAGGCCGGTGGGGGGATTTCAGTCCGTCCGGCGGCCACAGCGGGAACCCACTTACTCGTACCGGGGGAACGTTCCCCCTCGTACGCGGGCACGCCCATCGGCCGCTCGACGGACGTCCCGCCGTACGGAACGTTCCCCCCTCGTACGCGGGCACGCCTCTTGCCCGCAAGGTCGATACGCCCTGGCCACAGCCCCGAACTCCCTTGTCCCCACGCACGCGTGCACCCCACGCGGCCCTCCCGGCCGCCGCCTTGAACCGCCTTGTCCACGGCTGCCCCACACCCTACTCTGACTTTGTGCCGCTACTAAACAAACTCGGGTCCGCAACGTCGCGGCCCCCCTCGCCCGCCCCTTCCGACCTCGTCCGCCTCCGCGTCGTCCTCACCGTCTTCTTCGCGCTGGACGGTTTCGTCTTCGCGGGGTGGGTCGTGCGCATCCCCGCCATCAAGGAGCAGACCGGCGCCTCGTCCAGCGCCCTGGGGCTCGCGCTGCTCGGCGTCTCCGTGGGCGCGGTGATCACGATGATGCTGACCGGGCGGCTGTGCCGCAGGTTCGGCAGCCACCCGGTGACGGTGGTCTGCGGCGTCCTGCTGTCGCTGAGCGTGGCGCTGCCGCCGCTGACCCACTCGGCGCTCGCGCTCGGCCTGGTCCTGCTGGTCTTCGGCGCGGCGTACGGCGGCATCAACGTCGCCTTCAACAGCGCCGCCGTCGACCTCGTGACCGCCCTCGGCCGGCCGATCATGCCGAGCTTCCACGCGGCCTTCAGCCTCGGCGGGATGGTCGGCGCGGGGATCGGCGGGCTCATCGCGGGCTCCCTCTCCCCCACCCGGCATCTGTTCGGCCTCACCGTGATCGGGCTGATCGTGACGGCCGTCGCGGGGCGCGCGCTGCTGCGCCTGCGGCCCCCGGCGCTGCCGGACGGCGGACCCCAGGAGAACGGCGCCCCGCGCAGCCTCACCCCGCGCACCCGCGGGCTGGTCATCGTCTTCGGCCTGATCGCGCTCTGCACGGCGTACGGGGAGGGGGCGCTCGCCGACTGGGGCGCGCTCCACCTGGAGCAGGACCTCGACGCCCACCCGGGCGTGGCCGCCGCGGGCTACTCCTGCTTCGCGCTCGCCATGACGCTCGGCCGCGCCACCGGCACCGTCCTGCTCGAACGGCTCGGCCGCACCCGGACGCTGGTCGCGGGCGGCGCGACGGCCGCCGTCGGCATGCTGCTCGGCGCCCTCGCCCCGTCCGTGGGGGCGGCGCTCCTCGGCTTCGCCGTCACGGGCATCGGGCTCGCCAACATCTTCCCGGTCGCCGTCGAGCGCGCGGGCGCCCTCGCCGGGCCCAGCGGCGTCGCGATCGCCTCCACGCTCGGCTACGGCGGCATGCTCCTCGGGCCGCCCGCCATCGGGTTCATGGCGGACTGGTTCACCCTGCCCACGGCGCTCACCAGCGTCGCCGCGCTGGCCGGGGTGGCCGCCGTCATCGGCTTCACCACCCGCCGGGCGGCGGTGAGTTGACGACGGGCGCGGCCTCCCGGTCCCGGGCTCGCCGGGGTGCCGTCCCGGCAGGGCGGGATGGCGTCCCGGCAGGGCAGGACGGCGTCCCGGCAGGGCGGGACGGCGTCTATCCCCTGAGGGCCTGGGTGATCTGGCGCGTGGTCTGCTCGGCGACGCGGGGGTTGACGGCGGCGTACGCGGTGTAGGCGTTCAGACCGGTGGCGAGCGCCCACCCGCGGCCCCGCTCCCAGGTGGCGTCGTCCACGCCGAGCGCCGCACGGAACACGTCGCGGCTCCTGGCCGACATCAGGGTGAAGGCGATCGTCAGGTCGCAGGCCGGGTCGCCGACGCCGAGCTCGCCGAAGTCGATGACCGCGCTGAGGCGGCCGTCGACGGTGAGGAGGTTCCCGGTGTGGAAGTCGCCGTGGAACCACACCGCGGGACGTTCCCACCCCGGAGCGCTCAGCGCCGCGTCCCACAACTCGTTCATGGCCCGGGCGTCGAAGGCTCCCGGGCCACCCGCGCCTCCGGCGGCCCGCGCGATCGCGGCGCGGGTCGCGCGGTCACGCCCGGCCAGCGGGGAGGCCGCGGGGCTCCCGTCCGCGCCGTCCGCACGCACCAAGTCCGGTTCGGGCGGCACAGCCTGAAGGGCCGTCAGGAAACCCGCCAGCTCGACGGCCGCCTCGGCCGAGTCGCCCAGCGCCGCCACGGTCGCCACCTCGCCGTCCAGCCAGCGCGACACCGCCCACGGCCAGGGATAGCCGAGGTCCGGCTCGCCGACCCCGACGGGCTCGGGGACGGCCAGCGGCAGCCGCGGGGCGAGCCTCGGCAGCCACCTGAGCTCCTTCGCGGCCTGCCCGACGGCCCCGGCGTGGCGGGGCAGCCGCACGGCCAGCGCCCGGCCGAGCCGGTAGATCACATGGCCCGAACCGGCCGGGTCGACGAGCTCCAGCGGCAGCCCGGCCCACTCGGGAAACTGCCTCGCGACCAGACTCCTGGCCAACGCCGCGTCGATGGTGGGCCGCACGTCCGCCCCGGTCTCGGTCGCCAAGAGCAGCTCCAGCCGTCCGGCCCGCTCTGCGCGGCGGGCAGCCGGAGCCATCAGAAGGGGTCGAGGATCCGCCTGTCCACCGAATTCCGCGGCCCGCTCCGCGGGTTGGGTCCATGAGCCACAATCGCCGCATGGAGATTGCCGAGCACATTGACGTCCTGGAACGCGAGGGCAGGCTGCTCGCGCGCGCCGCGCAGGCCGCGGGGCCCGACGCCGAGGTGCCCACATGCCCGGGCTGGCGGGTGCGCGACCTGCTGCGGCACATGGCGATGGTGCACCGGTGGGCCACGGCCTTCGTGGGCGAGGGGCGCACCGAGTACCGCAATGGTGGCGGGCTCTCGACGCTGGAGGGGGACGCACTGCTCGACTGGTTCCGGGAGGGGCACGCCGCCCTCGTCGAGACCCTGCGGGCCGCCCCGGGAGACGTGGAGTGCTGGACGTTCCTGCCCGCCCCGTCGCCGCTCGCCTTCTGGGCGCGGCGGCAGGCGAACGAGACGACCGTGCACCGCGTGGACGCCGAGGCCGCGCTCGGGGGTGAACTCGGCGCGAGCGACGTGGAGTTCGCGGTCGACGGCATCGAGGAAGTGCTGTTCGGGTTCCACGCCCGCCGCTCCAGCAAGGTGCGCTCGGCCGAGCCGCGGGTGCTGCGGCTGCGGGCCACCGACGCGGGGGCGGACGCCGTGTGGACCGTACGGATCTCGCAGGACCCGCCGGTCGCCGAGCGCGGGGCGGTGGGGGACGCGGACGCCGAGGCGGCGGGGGACGCGGCCCGGCTGCATCTGGCGCTCTGGAACCGGGTGCCGTTCCCGGGGCTCACCGGGGATGCGTCGCTGGCCGCGCTGTGGCGGGAGACGTCGGGCGTGGTGTGGAGCTGAGAGCCTGTTCTTGAACCCCCGCCTGCGCCCCGGCGCCCGGCACGCACCCTCGCCGCACGCCGAGCGCACGCACCGACCGCCGCTGTGCCCGCGCTTTGCGGCGCGCACGACGGGATGTTCAAGGACAGGCTCTGAGCGCGGTCAGCCCTCGCAGGCTGCGCCCCGCTCCGCCCCCGTCAGCATCCGCCGCAGCACCGCGCGCTGCACCGGCAGCACCTCCGTGTGCAGGACGCGCCCCTTGTCGGTGAGCTCGACCCGCACCCCGCGCCGGTCCTCGCTGCACATGCCTCGGCAGACGAGACCGTCCTTCTCCAGGCGCCCGATGAGGCGGGACAGCGCGCTCTGGCTCAGATGGACCCGGCCCGCGATCTCCTGCACGCGATAGGCGGCGGAGCCGTCCTCGGCCACGCCCTCCGCGAGGACGTCCAGGACCTCGAAGTCGCTTGCGCCCAGGCCGTGTTGGTGCAGCTCACGGTCGAGCTCGCAGAGGGTGCGCGCATGCACCGCGAGGATGTCGCGCCACTGGTCCACGAGCGACTGCTCGGCCGTCTTCGCCGCCATGGACGCACCGTAGCAGAGATCGGCCGTTTTGTTGCATCGGAATTAATTGCACGCGCATACGTCGTGTCCCCGTGCAGCACTCATGTCCCCGTACAGCGCCGCCCCGCACAAGTGGTTCCTTGTCCCTCCGCGCACCGCCGCCGACACTCGAGGGATGGGCCGACGAACGCAGGCAGAGCGGGACGCGACCACCGTCGAGATCGGGTTCGCGCTGTGTGTCGCCGTCGGGCTGGCCGGAGCCGCCTTCCTGGCGGTGACGGGGCCCGCCCTGCTGCTCGACGTCACGCCGGACACCTGGCGGACGGCGAAGCGGTGCGGCGCCCTTCTCGGGGCCGCGGTGTTCGTCCTGACCCTCGTGGTCGTGCTGGTCCGGCACAGCCGTACCGTCGAGGACTGGCGGCGGCGCGAGGCCGAGGATCAGCCCAGCCAGCCGGGCCGCACGAGCCCCGACTCGTAGGCCAGCACGACCAGTTGGGCCCGGTCGCGGGCGCCGAGCTTCACCATCGTGCGGCTCACATGGGTCTTGGCGGTGAGCGGGCTGACGACGAGGCGGCGGGCGATCTCCTCGTTCGACAGGCCGATGCCCACCAGAGCCATCACCTCCCGCTCCCGCTCGGTGAGTTCGCCGAGCGCGGCGGCGTCGGCGGGCTGCTTGGAGCGGGCCGCGAACTCCTCGATGAGGCGGCGCGTCACACCGGGCGAGAGCAGGGCGTCACCGTGCACCACCGCCCGTACCGCGCGCAGCAGTTCGTCCGGCTCGGTGTCCTTCACCAAGAAGCCGGAGGCGCCGGAGCGCAGCGCCTCGAAGACGTACTCGTCCATCTCGAAGGTGGTGAGCATGACCACCTTCACGTCCGCCAGGTCCGCCTCCCGGGTGATGTGCCGGGTGGCTTCGAGGCCGTCGAGCCGGGGCATGCGGATGTCCATCAGGACGACGTCCGGGCGCAGTTCGCGCACCATGCGGACCGCCTCCTCGCCGTCCGCCGCCTCCCCGGCCACCTCGATGTCCGCCTGCGCGTCGAGCAGCGCCTTGAAGCCCGCCCGGACGAGGGACTGGTCGTCGGCGAGGAGTACGCGGATCACTGGTCCTCCTGGGGCGTGGGTGCCGTGCGGGTGGGCAGGGCCGCCGTGACGCGGAAGCCGCCGTCGGGCCGCGGGCCCGCCTTGATCGTCCCACCCAGGGCCGCCGCGCGCTCCCGCATTCCGGCAAGTCCGTTGCCGCTGCCGCCCGCGTCGGCGCCGGTGGCGGGCCCGTCGTCGTCCACGCGCAGGGTCAGCTCCGCCTTCTCGTACGAGACGAGCACGCGCGCATGGCGCGAACCGGAGTGCCGTACGACGTTGGTGAGCGCCTCCTGGACGATGCGGAAGGCGGCCAGGTCGGTGCCCGGCGGGAGCTTCGGCGCCCGGCCCCGGGTGTCGACCGTGACGGTGAGGCCCGCGCTCGCGGCCTGCTCGACGAGTTCGGGGAGCCGGTCCAGGCCGGGGGCGGGGGCGCGTGGCGCGGCACCGGGGGCCCTGAGGGTGTCGAGGACCTGGCGCACCTCGCCGAGCGCCTCCTTGCTCGCCGACTTGATGGTGGTGAGGGCGGTGCGGGCCTGCTCCGGGTCGGAGTCGAGCAGGGCGAGGCCCACGCCCGCCTGGACGTTGATGACGGAGATGGAGTGGGCGAGCACGTCGTGCAGCTCCCGGGCGATGCGCAGCCGCTCCTCGTCGGCGCGCCGCCGCGCGGCCTGCTCGCGCTCGGCGCGGGCCTGCGCCCACTGCTCGCGGCGCACCCGGACCAGCTCGGACAGGGCGACGACCGCCACGATCCAGGTGGCGATGATGCCTTCCTGGCCCCAGGAGGCCGGGCCGTCGTCCGGCGGCAGATACCGGTACAGCCAGTGCCCCACCAGCAGATGCCCCAGCCAGAACATCGCGACGGCCCCCCACGCCGCCCTCCGGTGCCCCGCCACGATCGCGCCGTAGCAGCCGATCGCCACGGTGAGGAAGACCGGCCCGTACGGGTATCCGGCGCCGAGGTACACCATGGCGCAGGCCGCCGTGCCGTAGGCCACGACGACGGGGTGGCGCTGGCGCCACAGCAGCAGGGCCGCGCCCGTGAAGAGCAGCAGCCAGCCGAACCAGTTGAGGCCGACGCGCTCCTGCGCCCCCTCGTTGTGCCCGGCGAAGTTCGAGCCGATGAGCACGAAGGCGGTGACCGCCGCCGTGGAGCGCCACGGCCACCGGCCGCCCCGCCCCTGCTCGCCCCACCACGGCGGCCCGTACCGCAGGACGTGCGGCGGCCGGCCCCAGGGCCGGGACCGACCGCCGCGCCCGGCTGTCTGCTGCTCTTCCATGACCGTCACGCTAGACGGCGGGGGCCGCCGCGGGCGTCAGTCGAGCGTGGCGATCACGCGTACTCCCCCGGGAGTACGGCCCCGGCGACCGCCCGGCCCTACGGTTCCTCGTGCAGCCCGTACCTCCGGTGCAGGGCGCGCAGCGGCGCGGGCGCCGCGGCGAGCAGCAGGACGCCGACGACGGCCGCCCCGGCCGCGAGGGGGCGCCCCATGGCGGCCCGCGCCGACCGCTGCCAGAAGCTCCGCGCGGCGACGTGCGGCCGCTCCACGCGATGGCCCCGGCGGGCGAGCGCGACGGGCAGCAGGAGCAGCGCCCCGGCGACCGCCGTGAGGACGACCGGCACGCCGGCGTACGCGAAGGAGCTCAGGAAGAAGAAGGGGAAGACCAGGAGCGCGCTGAGCGACACCGCCACCGTGAGCCCGCTGAACACACGGTGCGCCCGGCGGCCGTCGTCGCGCGCACCACGGCGTCCGGCTGCGCGTGCCCGGCCTGCCGCTCCTCGCGGTAGCGGCTGATGACGAACAGGCCGTAGTCGACGCCGAGTCCGAGGACGAGGACGAGGACGAGGGCGAGGTTGGCCGCGAACGGCGACACCTCGGTGACCTGGGCGAGGGCCCGCAGCCCGGCGAGCGTGCCGACGACGGAGAGCAGCCCGACCCCGACGGTCAGCGGGGCGGCGACGGTGCGCCGGCACACGAGGATCAGCAGGAGCAGCACGACGGGCAGGGCGAGCGCCTCCGCGCGCAGCAAGTCGGCGCGGCGCGGGCGTGCTCGCGTACGAGGAGACACGGCAGCGCATCGCGGGGGCCATGGGCGCGGACCCGGGCCCGGCGCTGCGCGCCCCGCACGGGCGGATGCTGCGCCAGGACCCGCAGCTCCTCGGTTCTGGGGACTCAGTGGGCTTGTAGGAGCACGACCAGGAGCACGACGGCTCAGGGGCTCCTAGGAAGGCGACGAGGGTGACGCGGGCACGTCGCGGTCCATCGCCGACAGGGCGCGGCCCGCCAGCGGGTGGGTGCGGACGAGCTCGCCGAGCGTCGTCGTGCCGCGGGTGATGCGGGTGAAGGCCCGCCACGCGGGCCGGAAGGTGGTGATGGCCGCGTGCAGCATGCCGGGCCTGCGCTCGAAGACGGTCAGCATGCGCTTGCCGACGGCCATCTCGACGCCGAGGCCCGCCTTGATCGCGAAGGCGTAGTTGAGGGCCTGGCGGCGCGCGTCCACCGCGTCGTGCGCCTCGGAGATGCGGACCGCCCACTCCCCCGCGAGCCGCCCCGAGCGCAGCGCGAAGGAGATGCCCTCGCGGGTCCACGGCTCAAGGAGGCCCGCCGCGTCGCCGCAGACCAGGACGCGGCCGCGGGAGAGCGGGGAGTCGTCGCTGCGGCAGCGCGTCAGATGGCCGGAGGAGATGGACGGCTCGAAGCCCGCGAGGCCGAGCCGGGCGATGAAGTTCTCCAAGTACCGCTTGGTGGCGGCGCCTTCGCCGCGCGCGGAGATCACGCCGACGGTGAGCGTGTCGCCCTTGGGGAACACCCAGCCGTAACTGCCCGGCAGCGGGCCCCAGTCGATGAGCACCCGGCCCGCCCAGTCCTCCGCGACCGTCGGCGGCACCGGGATCTCCGCCTCCAGGCCGAGGTCCACCTGGTCGAGCTTCACCCCGACATGTGCTCCTATGCGGCTCGCGCTGCCGTCGGCGCCGACCACCGCGCGCGCGAGGACCGTCTCGCCGCCCTGGAGGACGACCGCGACGGTACGCCGGTCCGGGACCGCCGAGCCGTGCTGCTCCACGCGCGCGACCGTGACGCCCGTACGGATCTCGGCGCCCGCCTTCTGGGCGTGCTCGACGAGCTGCTGGTCGAACTCGGGGCGGTTGATGAGACCGAAGAGCGTCTGCTTGGAGCGGCGCGTGCGCACGAACTTCCCGTCCAGGGAGAACGTGACCGCGTGCACCCGGTCGCGCAGCGGCAGCTCGAAGCCGGGCGGCAGGCTGTCGCGGGAGGGGCCGATGATGCCGCCGCCGCACGTCTTGTAGCGGGGCAGCTCGGCCTTCTCCAGGAGCAGCACACGGCGTCCGGCGACGGCCGCCGCATAGGCGGCCGAGGCCCCCGCGGGGCCCGCGCCGACCACCACCACGTCCCAGACGTGTCGGGCGTCGTCCGATGGGTTCTCGCTGCTCACGATGGTCTACCGCTCCTGATCCAGCTGTTGGCCGCGCTTTCCGGTGCATCCTACGGCGGAGGCCGTGGCGTCCTCCCTGTGGGAGGATCACTGCTACCCACACGTACAACGTCGCACCTACGAGGAGCGTGCCCATGTCGCCGAATCCGATCGCCGAGACCGTCGCCTCGCTCATGCCGAAGGCGAAGGAGGAGCTCACCGAACTGGTGGCCTTCAAGTCGGTGGCGGACTTCGATCAGTTCCCGAAGTCGGAGAGCGAGGCCGCCGCGAACTGGGTGGCCGACGCGCTGCGCGCCGAGGGCTTCCAGGACGTCGCGCTCCTCGACACCCCGGACGGCACCCAGTCGGTGTACGGCTTCCTGCCCGGCCCCGAAGGCGCCCCCACCGTCCTCCTGTACGCGCACTACGACGTCCAGCCGCCGCTCGACGAGGCCGCGTGGGTCACGCCGCCCTTCGAGCTGACGGAGCGGGACGGCCGCTGGTTCGGGCGCGGCTCCGCCGACTGCAAGGGCGGCGTCATCATGCACCTGCTCGCGCTGCGCGCCCTGAAGGCGAACGGCGGCGTCCCGGTCGGCGTGAAGGTCATCGCGGAGGGCTCGGAGGAGCAGGGCACGGGCGGCCTGGAGCGGTACGCGGAGCAGCACCCGGAGCTGCTCACCGCCGACACGATCGTCATCGGTGACGCGGGCAACTTCCGGGTCGGCCTGCCGACGGTCACCTCGACGCTGCGCGGCATGACCCTCGTCCGTGTGCGCGTGGACACCCTCGAAGGCAACCTCCACTCCGGCCAGTTCGGCGGTGCCGCCCCCGACGCGCTCGCGGCCCTCATCCGCGCCCTCGACTCGCTGCGCGCCGAGGACGGCTCGACGACGGTCGACGGCCTGGCGGGCGGCGCGGTCTGGGACGGCCTCCAGTACGAGGAGGCGGCCTTCCGCAAGGACGCGAAGGTCCTGGACGGCGTGGAGCTCATCGGCGAGGGCACGGTCGCCGACCGCATCTGGGCCCGCCCCGCCGTGACGGTGCTCGGCATCGACTGCCCGCCGGTCGTCGGCGCCACCCCGTCGGTGCAGGCGGGCGCGCGTGCGCTGATCAGCCTGCGGGTGCCGCCGGGCGTGGACGCCGCCGAGGCGACGAAGCTGCTCCAGGCCCACCTGGAGGCGCACACCCCGTGGGGCGCCCGCGTGGAGACCGAGCAGATCGGGCAGGGCCAGGCGTTCCGTGCGGACACCAAGAGCCCGGCGTACGCGGCGATGGCGGACGCGATGGGCGAGGCGTACCCCGGCGAGACGATGCAGTACGCGGGGCAGGGCGGCTCGATCCCGCTGTGCAACACCCTGGCCGGGCTCTACCCCGATGCGGAGATTCTCCTCATCGGCCTGAGCGAGCCGGAGGCGCAGATCCACGCGGTCAACGAGAGTGTCTCTCCTGAGGAGTTGGAGCGGCTCTCGGTGGCGGAGGCGCTGTTCCTGCAGAAGTACGCGGCGCGCTGAGCCCGGCGGGTTCGCCCGCTCTGCTGCCGGCTGTTCGCTCTGCCGTCGGCGGTGCGTTCTGCTGCCGGCGCTTCGCTCTGCCACCGACGGCTCGCTCTGCTGTCGGCCAAGGGCCCTCGCCTTGCGCGGGGGCCCTTCCTTACGGTCGGGCCATGGACGTCATCGAGATCGCTCCCCGGCTCCACCTGCTCCGCTTCCCCGTCGGCCAGGCGTATCTGTGGCGCGACGGCGAGGAGTTGACCCTCGTCGACGCGGGCCCGCCCGGCGCGGCGGCCGACCTCGCGGCGGCCGTCACCGGGCTGGGGCGCCACCCGCGCGACGTGCGCCGCGTCGTGCTCACGCACTTCCACGAGGACCACATGGGCGGCGCGGCCGCGTTCGCGGCGCTGAGCGGCGCCGAGGTGGTCGCGCACCGCCTGGAGGCTCCGGTCGTACGGGGTGAAGTGGCGGGCCCCGAGCCGGTGTACGAGGGGGACTGGGAGCGGTCCGTGCACGCGAACGCGAAGGCGCTGCTGCCGCAGGTGCCGGTGGCGCCCGTGCCCGGGGTGCGGGAGGTGGCCGACGGCGAGGTCCTGGACTTCGGCGGCGGGGCGCGCGTGGTGCACACCCCGGGGCACACGGACGGCAGCATCGGGCTCCATCTCCCGTCCCACGGCGTGCTGTTCACGGGCGACGCGATCGCCGTGTCCCCGCTGGACGGCCAGGTGATCCTCGGCGTCCTCAACGTCGACCGCGAGCGCGCCGTCGACTCCTTCGGGAAGCTCGCGGGCCTGGACGCGGAGGTGGCGTGCTTCGGGCACGGGGACCCGGTGACCGAGCGCGCCGACCTGGCGCTGCGGGCGGCCTACAGGAGCTCCACCGCCTCCGCGTAGTGGCACGCCACCGGCGCCCCGCCGCCCCGCTCCACCAGCTCGGGCACCGACTCCACGCAGGCCGTCCGCTCGCTCTCGGTCAGCTCGCCCGCGTACTTGGGACAGCGGGTGCGGAAGCGGCAGCCGCTGGGCGGGCGGATCGGGCTCGGCACGTCGCCCTGCACGGTGATGCGGCGCCGGGCCCGCTCCTTGTGCGGATCGGGCAGCGGGATGGCCGAGATGAGGGCCTGGGTGTAGGGGTGGGCGGGGCGCGCGAAGAGCTGCCGGGTCGGGGCGATCTCCACGATGCGGCCCAGGTACATGACGGCGATGCGGTGCGCGACGTGCCGCATCACCGACAGGTCGTGGGCCACGAAGAGGAAGGACAGGCCGAGTTCGCTCTGCAGGTCCATCAGGAGGTTGAGGACGCCGGCCTGGATGGACACGTCCAGGGCGGACACCGGTTCGTCGAGGACGATGACGCGGGGCCGCAGCGCCAACGCCCGTGCGATGCCCACGCGTTGGCGCTGCCCGCCGGAGAACTCGTGCGCGAAGCGGTTGCCGTGTTCGGGGTTGAGGCCGACGAGCCGGAGCAGCTCCCGCACCTCGGCGCGGGCACCGGGCCCGTACCGGTCGTGGATGCGCAGCGGCTCCGCCACGATCTCGTGGACGGCGATGCGCGGGTCGAGCGAGGCGTACGGGTCCTGGAACACGATCTGCAACTCGCGCCGCAGCGGCCGCATCTGACGTCGGCTCAACTCGGTGAGCTCACGGCCCTGGTAGCGGACCTGGCCGGCGGTGGCGCGCTCCAGGTTGAGCAGGGTGCGCGCCGTGGTGGTCTTGCCGGAGCCCGACTCGCCCACGAGGCCCAGGGTCTCGTTCTCGTACAGGTCGAAGGAGACCCCGCAGACGGCGTGCACATCGCCGATGCGGCGGCGCAGGAGGCCGCGCGAACGCACCGGGAAGTGCTTGACGAGGTCGCGGACCTGGAGGACCGGCTCGCCGCTGCCGCCTTGTTCGCGCAGGGGCGGGAGCGGCTTGCCGGGGTGCGCGGTGGTGTTGCTCATGCGCGGTCGCCTCCTTCCTCTCCTTCGTCGGTGGGCGCTGTGTCCTCAGCGGCAGGCGCGGCGTCTTCATCGGCGGGTGCGGCGTCTTCATCGGCGGGCGCAGCCTCCGTCGGCACGGCGCCGGGCTCCGTGCCGGCGAGCCTCGCCAGCGCCTCCGTGTCCGCGCCCGTCGCCTCGAAGACCTCCTCCGCGCCTGTGTCGACGAGCTGCTCGGAGAAGTGGCAGGCGGAGCGGTGGCCGCGCCGTTCGGTCTCCCGCAGCGGTGGCTCGTCGCGGTCGCAGACGTCCTGCCGCATGGGGCAGCGCGGGGCGAAGGGGCAGCCGGGCGGCAGGTTGAGCAGCGAGGGCGGGGCGCCGGTGATGGGTGTGAGGCGCTCCTCCTCGCGGTCCATGCGGGGCAGCGAGCCGAGCAGCCCGAGGGTGTAGGGCATGCGCGGGGTGTAGAAGAGGTCCTCGACCGCGCCGTGCTCCACGATGCGGCCCGCGTACATGACGGCGACGCGGTCGGCGTGCCCGGCGACGACGCCCAGGTCGTGGGTGATGAGGACGAGGGCGGCGCCGGTCTCGGCGCGGGCGGTCTCCAGGGCGTCGAGGATCTGGGCCTGCACGGTGACGTCGAGCGCGGTGGTCGGCTCGTCGGCGATGATCACGGCCGGGTCGTTGGCCATGGCGATGGCGATGACGACGCGCTGCCGCATCCCGCCGGAGAGTTCGTGCGGGTAGCTGTCGACGCGCCGGGCGGCGTGCGGGATGCCGACGGTGTCGAGGAGGTCGACGGAGCGCTCGCGGGCCGCCTTGCGGGTGAGGCCCGGGTGGTGCCTCAGGAGGGTCTCGGAGATCTGGAAGCCCACCGTGTAGACGGGGTTGAGGGACGTCATCGGGTCCTGGAAGATCATCGCGATGCCGCTGCCGCGCACGTCCGAGAGCCCGGCGTCGGAGAGCCCGAGCAGCTCCGCGCCCTCGAACCGCACGGATCCCCGTACCCGCGCGGTCGGCGCGAGCAGCCCCATCACCGCGAGCGCCGTCACCGACTTCCCCGAGCCCGACTCCCCCACGATGCCCAGCGAGTCGCCCCGTTCGAGCCGGTAGCCGACGCCGCGCACCGCCCGTACGACACCGTCCTCCGTGCTGAACTCCACGTGCAGGTCCTCGACTTCGAGCACCGTCTCCTCGGTCGGCAGGGCGGCCCGCACGCCCTCGCTGCTGCTCGTGTTCATCACTGGCGCACCCTCTGCTGGCGTGGGTCGAAGGCGTCGCGCAGCCCGTCCCCGATGAAGTTGATGGTCAGCGCGATCGCGATGATGAAGAAGCCGGGGATGTAGAACAGCCACGGCCGGGTGTCGACGGCGGTCTGCGCCTGCGCCACGAGCAGTCCGAGCGAGGTGTCGGGCGGCTGCACGCCGAAGCTCAGGAACGACAGGGCGGTCTCGGTGAGGATGCCGGTGGCGACCAGGATGGTGGCGTTCACGATGATCGGGCCCAGTGAATTGGGCAGCAGATGGCGGAAGATGATGCGGGTGTCGGACGAGCCGAGCGCCCGGGCCGCCTCGATGAACTCCTTCTCGCGCAGGGACAGCACGGTGGAGCGCACCACGCGCGAGACGTACGCCCAGGTGAGCCCGGCGATGACGACGGCGATCCAGTACCAGGAGCCGCCGGTGCGCCCGGAGATGACGAGGGCGATGGCGAGCAGCGGCAGCGTCAGGACGAGGTCGGCGATCCGCATCATGACGGCGTCCACGGGGCCCCGGTAGAACCCGGCGACGGCACCCCAGACGGAGCCGATCAGCGTCGAGCCGAGCGCGATCATGACGGCGATCTTGAGCGAGGTCTGGGTGCCGCGCATGACCTGGGCGTAGGAGTCGTAGCCCGAGGAGTTCGTGCCGAACGGGTGGTCCGCGGAGGGGGGTTGGGAGTTGTCGGGGGTGTACGTCCCGTACGAGTAGTGCCACAGGTGCGGCCCGACGAACGCCCAGACGACGATGAGGAGCAGCACCACGAGGCTCGCCATGGCCGCGCGGTGGCGCAGGAAGCGGCGCAGGATCAGCTGGGTCTGGGTGCGCTCCTTGACGGTGAACTCCCGGTCGGGGCGCGGGCTTTCGCCCCCGGCCGCCCTGGGTGCCTCGGTGTCAGTCATAGCGGATCCTCGGGTCCAGGACGGCGTAGAGGAGGTCGGCGAAGAGGTTGAGGACGATGACGATGACCGCGGAGAGCAGCAGCCACGCCATGGTGCGGTAGACGTCGACCTTGAACGCCGACTGCACGAGCATCTCGCCCATGCCGTGCCACTGAAAGATCGTCTCGGTGATGACGACCCCGCCGAGCAGGCTCGCGATGTCGAGGGCGGCGACGGTGGTGAGCGGGATGAGCGCGGTGCGCAGGGCGTGCCGTGTCATGACCTTGCCGCGCCGGATCCCCTTGGCGCGGGCCAGGCGCACGTAGTCGCTGCCCAGGACCTCCAGCATGGAGGCGCGGGTGTAGCGGGTCCACGACGCGAAGGAGACCAGGGCGAGCGTGATCACGGGCAGGACGAGATGGCCGAGGCGGTCGGTGAACCGGTTCCAGGCCGTGTCGTTCTCGAGGTAGGCGGACTTCTCGCCGATGGTGCCGAGGAAGCTGCTGCCGGTCACGTCGTTGAACCAGACGCCGCCCTGCTTGAGGAGGACGGCGAACCAGAACACAGGCATGGCCAGGAAGAGGAAGCCGATGAAGGTGATGGCGTAGTCGGACACGGAGTACTGGCGCAGCGCGCTGTACACCCCGAAGGCCACGGCGAGGATCAGGGCGATCGCCATGGCGGTGACCACCAGGACCAGAGTGACCCGGAACCGGGTGAACAGGTCGTGCCCGATGTCGAGGTTGGGCTCCACGGACGGCCCGAAGTCGCCGTGCAGCACGCCGGTGATCCAGTTCCAGTAGCGCTCGGCGGCGGGCTGGTCGGCGTGGATGTGGTGGGCGAAGGCGTCGACGGCGGCCTTGCTGGGCGGGGGCTGCCGGGAGGTGGCGAAGTTGGCGACGGGGTCGCCCGCGTTGATGACGATGAGGAAGACGATCAGGGTGGAGGCGATGAGGACGGGAATGGAGACGAGGATGCGGCGCAGGGTGTAGGCGAGCACGGGCGTTCCCCCGGGCGTACGGGACGACTGCTGAGGCACCCGGCCCCGGATCAACACCGGAGCCGGGCAAGGGAGTTGGGCCGTAAGGACCCGCTTCTACTTTTTCAGACCCCACTCGGCCGTGTTGTACGGCGGGCCCACGTTGGTGGCGTTGTCCCGCATGTTCACGTACCGGTTCTGCACGGCGAGGAAGGTCGGCTTCTGGTACAGCGGGAGCACGTAGGCGTCCTTGACCATCACCGCGTCGGCCTGATTGAGGAGCTGGGCCGCCTTCGCGGAGTCCGTCGCCTCGATGGCCTGGCTGATGAGGGAGTCCACCTTCTTGTTGCTGTAGCCGCCGTAGTTGCCGCCGCCTCCGGTCATCCACGCCTGCTGGGCGTTGCTGCCGGGGAAGGGCGAGGCCACCCACGCGAAGACGATGATGTCGTACTGGTGCCCGGCGAGCACCGTGCCGAGATCAGCGGCCCCGATGGGCTTGATATTGATCTTGATGCCGAGCTCGGCGAGGGAGCTCTGCAGGATCTGGCACTCGCTCTGCCGCACCTGGTTGCCGGTCGTGTAGCGGCAGTTGAAGGGGCCGACCCCCTTCCCGTCGGGCGTATTCAGCGCCGACCCGACCCCGGTGAACTTGGCGTCGGTCAGATACTTCTTCGCCTTGTCGAGATTGCCCGAGCCCTGCCCGGTGGCGGTCACGACGTCCTGGTATCCGGCCTGTCCGGGCACCAGCATGTGGCTGCCGAGCTGCTTCACCTTCGGGTCGAACTGGCCGACCGTCTTGGCCATGATGTCCTTGACGCTGAGGGCCGTGAACATCGCGAGCCGCAGCTCCTTGTACTTCCCGATCACCGGGTCGTGCAGATTCAGGTCGAAGTGCTCCCAGTTCAGGCCGTTGCTGATGGTGTACGTGACGTTCGGGATGTCCTTGATCTGCTTGACCAGGTCGACCTCGGGCTGCGGATAGATCCCCTGCACCTCGTTGTTGCGCAGGGCGATCGGCTCCTGGGTGGCGTCCGTGATGACCTTGAAGATCAGCCGCTCCAGGACCGGCTTGCGCGCGCCCCACCACTTGGGGTCGGGCATGAAGGTGGCGTGGTCGTTGTCCTTCCACTCCTTCATGAGATACGGGCCCGCGGTGGCGTACTCGGTGGGCGGGGTCTTGCCGAAGTACCGCCAGGACTTGGTCATCTGAGTACCCGTCATGGTGGCGGCGCTCTTCCCGCCGCCCACCTTCATGGCGATGTGCGCCGGGTACAGCGGATAGCCCGCACCGAACAGCTGCTTCCAGTCCGAGTAGGACTTGGCCATCACCACGGTGACGGTCTTGCCCCCGTCGGAGCCCTTGACCGACTTGATGCGGTCGTAGCCGGCGGTGGACTGCGGCAGACACCCCTTGGTCTGGCTCTCGTCGCTCTTGGGCGGCGGCGGGCAGTCCTTGCCGTTGTTCGTGCGCCAGTAGTAGATGAAGTCCTCGGCGGAGATCGCGGTCCCGTCGTTCCACTTCGCCTTCGGGTTGATCTTGTAGACGAAGGTCTGCGGACTCGTGCTCGTCTGGGTGGCCGAGGTGACGAGATCGGTGTTGAGCTTCACCGTGAAGTCCGGCTGCGGCACGAACACGGAGGGCAGGACGACCCCGAGGGCCTCGCCGTTCTCGAAGGTGTTCCCGTTCGTGTCCTGCACGTTCCACTGCTGGATGTTCTTCTCCATCGTGTACGTGAAGGAGCCGCCCGCCTTGGTCTCGGCGGAGTTGCAGGTGTTCGCCTTGCCCTCCTGCGAGCAGGCCGAGAGCCCCGCGGAGGACTTCTCCCCGTCGTCGTCCCCGCCGCCACCGCAGGCCGCGAGGACGAGTGTGAGCCCGGCGGCGAGGGTGAATCCCCTGGCGAGGGCGGAAGTCTGCGCGCGCATGTCCCTCCGTTCCGCCGGGCGGTCACCACCCGGCCCTGTGGAGCGGCCGAAGCCGCTAGAGGTGAGCTGCGCCTGTCACCGTAGGGCTGTCCCGGTTCCACGTAAGCTCCCGCGTCATTCCAGAAAGGTGACGTTCCGCCGTCAATTCCGCCTCAGAACGGCTGCTGGTCGGCAAAGTCCGCCGAGGGGAACACCCATCTCGGCCGAATGCTCGCGCCGTCGGCTCCCGCCCTGTGTCCCACCCGTCGACAGTGCCCCCTCAGCCCACCGGAACACCGGCCTCCAGATACAGCGCGGCCCCGCGCTCCCGCGCCCGCAGCGCCCATCGCAGCCGCTCGTACCGCACCGGCGGCAGCAGCCGCGCCGCCTCCTGCTCGGTCACGAACCGCCAGCCGCGCAGCTCGGGCCCCGGCAGCAGCACCCGCTCGGCCTCCCGCCCGTCGAGCCGCCCGCCGTCGAAGAGAAACCGCATCCCGCCGTACCCCGGCGGCACGGGCGGCTCCCAGTCGGTCACCAGGAGGCGCGGCACATCGACGAGTTGGATGCCGGTCTCCTCGGCGACCTCCCGCATCCCCGCGCGCGCGGGCGCCTCCCCCGGCTCGACGACACCGCCGGGAAACTCCCACCCCGCCTTGTACGTCGGATCGACGAGCAGAAACCGGTCCTCCTCGTCGAACAGGAGCACCCCGGCGGCGAGCGTCTCACCGGTGGGCTCCGGCGTCTGCACGATGTCGCACACGGGCGCGGCCCCGCTGCGCACCGCGTCGGCGACGCGCTCGGCGATCTCGTACGGAGTGAGGGAGCTGACGTCGATCCGGTGGGCGTCGCCCCCCAACCACCCCCGGACCGCCTCCCGGTACGGCTCGATGTGGTCGTACGACCACTGCCGCACCCCCACGTCCCCGTCGCCCGACCCACCCGTGGCGTCAAGGCCGGGTATGCGCTCCTCGCGGCCGGCTATGCGCTCCCGCAGGATCGTTTCGTCCACGTCGAGCAGGATGTGCCGCACCCGGATCCGCCGCGAGGCGAGGCCCCCGAAGATCTCGTCCCGGTACTCCTGTCTGAGCAGCGTCATCGGCACCACGAGGACGCCTCCGACCTCGGCGAGCAGCGCGGCGGCCGTGTCCACGACGAGCCGCCGCCAGATCGCCAGATCCTGATAGTCGCTCACCTCGGCGAGGCACTTGGGCGGCAGCAGATACGGCAGTCCGCCACCGATGACCTCGGGGTCGAAGAGTGTGCTGTTCGGGATCAGCTCGATCAGCTCCTGTGCGGCGCTGGTCTTGCCCGCACTGAACGCGCCATTGACCCAAACGATCACGGTTCCCCCTCTTCTGTTGGCCCCCTGAGGCTTGCCCGCTTCAGCGTGCCACGGAAACCAAGGAGGGCCGAAGGGAGGGCCCGGCGCTCCGTCAGCGGTTCACGGACTGGACCTCCTGCACGTCGACCGCCTGGGTCGTCTCGAAGACACCGTCGGGCATCTTGTGCACCCCGTCGTGGTCCGAGCCCTCCCAGGTGATCTTCCAGGTGAGGGACGCCTTCATCTTGTACGGTGCGCCGTCCGTGGCGCGCAGGTACTGGATGCCGCAGGGCGGATCCTGCTCGGAGTCCCCGGCCCGGTACGGCGTGCCGATGGAGCCGTCGTCGTTGATCCGGCACTCGCCGGAGGCCGGGTACGTCTTCGCGTCGCCCGTACCCGGGTTCAGGTGCAGGCTGACCGGCTTGGCCGTCACCTCCGACCACATGCCGACATCGGGCAGCGAGGCACGCACGTGCACGTCCTTGAAGGTGCCCTTGTCGAGCCAGGCCCACGTCGGGAGATTCACCGTCGACTTGGCCTTCGGCTTCAACTCGACCTCGGTGTCCGGCACCCGGACCCGGTCATAGGCGTACTCGGCCAGCCCCTTCGGGGTGATGGCGTTCTCCCTCTTCGGCGTCTCGCCCTGGGGCACCCAGAACGCCGTCCTGAAGCAGTCCCACTTGGTGATGTTGCCGCGCGAGTCGGGCCGCTCGATGGCCCGCCAGAACATGCCCTTCTTGCCTACGTTGAAGTCCTTGTAGCCCGGATCGTCATAGGTCCACCGCTTGCCGAGTTTGTAGTGGTCCTCCCACAGCGGCCCCTGCCACTGGTTCCCGACGGCCACCGGCGCCAGCCCGTGGTCCCCGAGCTTCTTCACGAAGTCCCGCAGCTGCTCGGGCTTGAACGTCGGCTCGTACCAGCACGGCGGAGGCGTCCAGTTCGGGTCGATGGGCGTGAGGCTCCCCTTGCCGGAACCGCCCTTGCTGCCGGACCCACTGATCTGGATCCGGCTGTGGTGGATCGAGGTGAACAGGTCCTGCCCATCGGCTCCGGCCGGTGGATCACCGCCCTCGGTACCGCCCTTGTCGCCGCCGTTGTCGATGCCGGCATGGGCCGCGGTCGGCACCGCCGACAGCAGCAGCCCGGCCAGCACCACCGTGCCCGTGCGCAGCCACGTCGGTATCACTTGCAGCCTCCCCGCGCCGACTCGACTGCCGTGGTCTGCCAGACGCCGTTCTGCCCCTTCGACAACTTCGTGGTGTACAGGACGAGATTGTCCTTGCCGCTGGAGTCGTAGTTGGCCTTGCCGGTCTTCTTGTCCCGCGAGAACGCCTTGGACTCGTCGGAGCAGTAGTTCAGAAACGCCGAGTCACCCTTGAACTGGACCTTCGGGGCGAAGTACTTGAGCCGGCCGGTCAACGTCAGGTCATGCTTCTGGAAACCCGCGACCCATGACTTGGCCGTGGTCAGCGCGCTGCCCGTGTTGTAGAAACTGACTTCGGGAGCGTTCGGGTCGGTCTTGAGCACGGCCGAATTGACGCTCTCGGCACGCCCCTTGCCGTCCTGCAGCACCGCGTTCGACTTCGGGTCACTGCTCGTCCACGCACCTTCGAAGGACATCGTGAAGTCCTTGGCCTGCTTCATCTTCGGCCGGTCCGCGGCGCTCGATGAGGAAGGTGTCGGCTTTGCGCTATTCTGCGTGCCCGCACCCTTGATGTCGTCCCCGTCCCCGCCTCCTCCTGAACCGCAGGCGGAGAGCAGCAGGGCCGCTGTCGCGGCGAACGCAGCAGCGATGGGCGTGGTGCGGCGGTACACGTATGACTCCCGGTGAGGCGACGGCTGGTCCGAGCGGGGCTGCGCTCGAGCCGTCGATGCTGTCACGAAGGTGAACCCTCGCGCATCGGGGTCGCGCATAGTTGATCCAGATCACATGCGCCCCGGTCGCACCACGAGGACCCCAACTCCCCGGTGGCGCCTCGCGGCCTCAGCTGCCGCCCTGCTCCGTCCCGCCTGCCCGGTGGCGCCGATGGGGCAGGTGGAGTCCGTGGCGGGTGGGGGGCGTGTGTTCGGCGGCCTTTGCGCGGGCGGCCAGTTCGGGGGACATCACGTGGACGGCATGGCTCCCGCAGTAGGGGCAGACTCCGGTGGCCAGCGGTGACCGTACGGGCGCGCCGTCCTCGTCGGCGTACGCGAGGGCCTCCACACCGTCGGCGTCCCTGATGAGCCTGACCTGGAAGGTCTTCTTCCAGGTGGTGCCACAGTCACCACAGGTGAAGGCGTACGTCTCCGAAGCGGTGCCGTCCGTGCCGTCGGTGTCGCGGGGTCCAGTCACGGCGCCTTCCTCCAGTGAGCGAGAGCCAGTGAGTCGGTGAACCGGTGAGCCCGGAGTTCCGGGAGGGACCCCCAGGCCATCACCAGCCCCCCACCCCTCACAACCGGCCGGAGCCGTCCGAGTGAGCCATCGCCTGTCAAGTGCTTCCCGGAGACTTCACTCCATCGAGCGATAGCAAGGCTGCATGAATCGTTCCCGCACTCCAGGCTTGCCCGGCCCTCGATACGGTGAGCCACCACACGCCCCAGTCCCCGGCGGCCACCACATTCGATGTCCGTGACGTGCCGGCTCCCTCAGGAGTCAAGTCGGCCCGTCACTGGGGGGATTCGTGCCACAGAGCGAACAGAGCCGCATCGCGTACGACGGGTCGGCCGGACCCGACGGCGCCATCGGCTCCGCGGAGATCCACGAGGCCAAGGGCGCCGTCGTGGTGGAGTTCCGGGGCGAGATCGACGTCGCCGCACGGCTGCGGATACTGCCTCTGCTCGACACCGTCACCGGCCGGCACGCCGCGACCGTCGTCCTCGATCTGCGGCCCACCAGCTTCTTCGACTGCTCCGGCGTCTCCCTGCTCGTGCGGGCCCACCGCAGAGTCACCGAGCGGGGCGGCCGCCTCTGCGTCGTCTGCGTCCGCCCCATGACCCTGCGCATGCTCCGCGTCACCCGGCTCGTCCCGACCCTGTCCCCGACGCCGACGCTGGAGGCCGCGCTGCGCCAGCTCGGTGCTACCCCTTGCTCGACCCCAACGTCAGCCCAGCAATGAAGTGACGCTGCAGCAGCAGGAAGACCAGCACCGTGGGCAGCGCCACCAGGACCGAGCCCGCCGCCAGCAAGTTGTAGTCGGTGAAGAACTGACCCCTGAGGTTGTTCAGGGACGAGGTGATGGGGAGCTTGTCGGGGTTGGAGATGAAGATGAGCGCCCAGAGGAAGTCGTTGTAGATCCAGGTGAATTCGAGCGTCGCGAGGGCCGCGAGGGCGGGGCGGCACAGCGGCAGCGTGATGCGCCAGAACTGGGTCCAGACGCCCGCGCCGTCGACGATCGCGGCTTCCAGGATCTCCTGCGGCAGGGTCCGCATGAAGTTGGCGAGGACGAAGACGCAGAAGCCGATCTGGAAGCCGACGTTGACCAGGATCAGCGCCCAGAGCGAGTCGTAGAGCGTCAGGGAGTCCGACATCCACCAGGGCAGGGGAATCTTGAGGAACAGGGCGTAGAGGGGGGTGACGATCACCTGGGGAGGCAGGAGGTTGCCCGCCGTGAACAGCATCAGCAGCCAGAGGCCGCCGCGCAGGCGCAGGCGGGAGACCACGAAGGCGACGAACGAGGCCAGGAACAGGGTCAGGACCACCGCGGGGATCGCGATCAGGAGCGTGTTCGTGAAGTACTTGCCCATCCCCGAATCGGTGTAGGCCGTGCGGTAGTAGTCGAACGACAGGTGCTTCGGCCAGGAGAAGTAGCCGTCCTTCGCCGTCTCCTCGTACGGGCGCAGGCTCGCGTAGACCGCGAGCAGGAGCGGGGCCAGGAAGGCCAGCGAGACGGCCGTCAGGAAGATGTGCGTGCCGTAGCGGCCCCTGCGGCGCGGGGGCCGGGAGTGCTCGGGGGCGCGAGGTCCCGCCCCGCGTACGGGAGTTGTCGTGCCGACGTCGGATGCGGTCATCGGTCGCGCGCACCTCGCAGCTCTTGGACCAGGAACGTGACGATGAAGCCCAGCGAGAAGACGAGCAGCACGACCGCGATGGCCGAGCCGAAGCCGATGCGGCTCGCCTCGCCGATGATGTTGTCGGTGATCAGGACGGAGAGCAGCTCCAGGCCGTTGCGGCCCTTGTTCACCGCGTACACGATGTCGAAGGCGCGCAGCGCCTCGATCACCGTGATCACACCGACGATGACGTTGACGGGGCGGAGCGTGGGGAAGACGACGCGGAAGAAGGTCTGGCGGGCGCTCGCGCCGTCGATGGCCGCCGCTTCCTTCAGGGCCGGGTCGACGGCCTTGAGTCCGGCCAGGTAGAGGATCATCACGTACCCGGTGTGCCGCCAGCTCGCGGCCAGCATCATCATCCAGATGTTGAGGTCGGAGTCGCCGAGCCAGTCGATCGGGTCCTCGTGGTTGTTCAGGATCGTGTTGACGACGCCCTGGTCGGTGCCGAGGATCAGCTGCGCCATGAAGCCGACGACGGCGAGCGACAGCACCACGGGCATGTACAGGACCGACTGGTAGAAGCGGCTGAAGCGCACACCCCGGTCGATCAGTACGGCGAGCAGGATGCCGAACGGGGTCGCCACCAGACCGAGGAAGCCGACCCAGAGGAGGTTGTGGCGGACGGCCGGCCAGAAGGCGGGGTAGTTGTCGACGAGGCTCTCGTAGTTCTTGCCGCCCACCCACTGGATGTCGCCGATGCCGTCCCAGGACGTGAAGGACAGACCGACCGAGGCGAGCGTGGGGCCCCAGACGATGACGAGGTCCAGGAGGACCGGGATGCCCAGGAGGAGGGCGAGCGCGAGGCGGTCGCGGGGCGTGAAGCGGCGCGGGCCCCGGGGGCCGCGCCACCCTGCGCGCTTCGAAGGCGCCGTGTCCGGCGCGGAGTTCGGCGCGGAGTTCAGTCCGGAGTTCGGCGCTGAGCCCTGCGGGGAGTTCTGTGTGGAGTTCTGCACGGAAACCCAGTCCCCCACCGTCAGCTGACGGCCTGCGAGAAGATGTCCTTCTTCTGGCGCTCGATGCTGTTCACGAGGCCGTCGACATCCTTCGGGTTGCCGATGAAGTCCTGCAACGCCTTGATCATGACGGTCTGCGCGAAGTCGGGCCGGGTGTCGCGGTCCAGGAACTGGGATATCTGCTTCGCCTTGCCCACCAGTTCCGCCGACTTCTTCTGCAGGGGCGTGTACTTGGCGGTGTCGGCGCCTTCGTTGACCGCCACGTTGTTGGGGTCACCGGCGAGGTAGATCTCCTCGGCCTTGGGGGTGCCGAGCCACTTCAGGAGGTCCTTGGCGCCGTCGACGTTCTTGGACTTCTTCGCGACGAGGAAGCCGTCGATGGGGGCCTCCACCGCGTCCTGGCCGAATTCCGGGTCGATCTCGGGGAAGGCGAAGAAGTCGATGTCGTCGCGCTCGTTCTCCGGGAACTGCTGGCCCGGGTGCGGCATGCCGAAGACGGCCATGCCCGTGCGGCGCTTCTGCAGGCCCTGCCCGGCCTCTTCCCAGGTCCGGCCGAGCGCGCCCTTCTGGTAGTACGGCATGAGTTCGCGCCACAGGTCGAAGACCTTCTTCACCTTGTTGTCGGTCCACGCCTCCTTGCCCGCCATCAGGGACTTGTGGAAGTCGTAGCCGTTCAGCCGCATGTTGATGTAGTCGAAGGTGCCCATGGCGGGCCAGCCGTCCTTGTCGCAGAACGCGACCGGAATGCCGTCCTTGCTCATCTTCTTGGCGAGCGCGATGAACTCGTCCCAGTTCTTGGCCTGTTCATAGCCGCGCTGGTCGAAGAGGCTCTTCCGGTGGAAGACGGCCCACGGATAGTAGTAGTACGGCACGAAGTACTGCTTGCCGTCGTGCGTGGACTGGTCCTTGAGGGCGTCGGAGAATCCGCTGAAGCTCTCCCAGACGTCGCTCACGTCGGTCAGCAGACCCTTCTCCGCGAAGTACTGCATGCGATAGCCGGCGAACCACATGAAGACGTCGTCCGGCGTGCCCCGCAGATAGCGCGTGATGTTCTGCTGGAACTCGTTGTGTTCCGTGGTGTTGACCTTGACGGTCTTCTTGGACTTCTTCTCGTAGGCGTCGAAGGCCGCCTGGAACGCCTTCTTCGGCACGGCGTCCGAGGCGTTGGAGCCCATCGAGATCTGGTTCTTGTTGCCGCCGGGGCCGTCCCCGCACGCCGTGAGCAGGACGGGCAGGGTGAGCGCCCCGGCTCCGATCGCCGTACCCCGCAGGAGGTTCCGACGGGACATCCGATGTCCCGACATGCCCTCCGGCGCCACGGAACCGTCGAACGATGACTGTGCCATGTCCCCCTCCAGGGGTTCCAACCGAACACAACCGAACGCGAGGGTTGGATCTCACTCCCAACAGTCACCACCGTCAAGGGTTTTGGCGCCAGGTGCCCGAACCGTTACCGCTCCTCTTCCAACAGAGTCCAACACGGCCTACCGTAAGCGCGCACCCGTGACACCTCCCTCCAGCAATCCCCCAACTTCTGCGAGTACGGAGGACTTTGATGATGCGTCAGCATCCACACCGTGCACCACGCCGAAGAGTCGTCGGATCCCTGACCGCCGTGGTGGCCCTTGCCGGGGCCGGGCTCTGCGCCACCGGATCCGGCCCGGCCGCGGCCGTCGGCCCCTCGCGCCCCTCTCCTGCCACTCCGGCCGCGTCGGCTGCGTCGGCCGCCTCGACTGCGTCAGCCGCGTCACTGAAGGGCGCCCCCCGTCTTCCGGGCGATCTCGCCCGCACCCCTCCCATGGGCTTCAACAACTGGAACTCCACCCACTGCCGGGCCGAGTTCAACGAAGACATGGTCAAGGGCATCGCCGACATCTTCGTCGAGAAGGGCCTCAAGGACGCCGGGTACCAGTACGTCAACCTGGACGACTGCTGGGCGCTGCCCGCGCGCGACGCGGACGGCAAGCTGGTGCCGGACCCCAAGCGGTTCCCCAACGGGATCAAGGCAGTTGCCGACTACGTCCACTCCAAGGGGCTCAAGCTCGGCATCTACACCAGTGCGGGCACCAAGACCTGCAACAGCGCGGGCTTCCCCGGCGGGCTCGGCCATGAGACCAGCGACGCGCGGCAGTTCGCCGACTGGGGCGTGGACTACCTCAAGTACGACAACTGCAACAACCAAGGCGTCGACGCCAAGAAGCGCTACATCGCCATGCGGGACGCCCTGCGGGCCACCGGCCGGCCGATCGTGTACAGCATCTGCGAGTGGGGCGAGAACAAGCCCTGGGAGTGGGCCGCCGACGTCGGGCACCTGTGGCGCACCACCGGGGACATCAGCGACAGCTGGGGCTCCATGCTGTCGATCATGAAGCAGAACCTGCCGCTCGCGCGGTACGCCGGTCCCGGGCAGTGGAACGACCCGGACATGCTGGAAGTCGGCAACGGCGGCATGACGGACACCGAGTACCGTACGCACTTCTCCATGTGGTCCGTGATGGCCGCTCCGCTCCTCATCGGCTCCGACCTGCGCAAAGCCACGCCCGCGACCTTCGACATCCTCGGGAACAAAGAGGTCATCGCGGTCGACCAGGACCCGCTCGGCAAGCAGGGCGAAGTGCTCTCCTCCGAGGGCGGTCGCTGGGTCGTCGCCAAGGAGATGAAGGACGGCAGCCGCGTCGTCGCCCTCTTCAACGAGACGGGCAGCGCGCAGTCCATCAGCACCACCGCGAAGGCCGTCGGGCTCCCGGCCGCCGACGGGTACACGCTGCGCGACCTGTGGCAGCACAAGAGCTACAACACCGCGGGGACCATCGCGGCGACCGTCCCCGCGCACGGCACGACGCTGCTGCGCGTCTCGGCGGACGGCGACTGGGTGAAGAACCCGCCCGCCGCCCAACTCGCCCTGAACGGGAGCCCGTTCGTGGAGGCGGGCAAGGACCGCACGCTCACCACGAAGGTCACCAACCTCGGCCGGACACCGGCGCGTTCGGTGTCCGCAGCGCTGCGCGGGCCCTCGGGGTGGCAGGTGAAGGCGACCTCACCGACGCGTGCGTCCGCGCTGAGCACGGGCAAGTCGCTGAGCACGACCTGGACGGTGACCGCGCCCCCGGGTTCGTCCCCCGGAGCGTACGACCTCACGCTCACCGCGGCCTACCGCTCTCCGTCGGGGGTCGACATCCGAAGTCAACTCCCGCTACAGGCACAGGTGGTGGTGGCGCCGCCCGCGGGCAAGTCGGCGCTGAGTGCGCTGCCGTGGCTGTCGGTGGAGAACGGCTGGGGGCCCGTGGAGCGTGACACCAGCAACGGTGAGAGCGCGGGCGGCGACGGTGGTCCGATCACCATCAACGGCGTCACGTACGCGAAGGGGCTCGGCGCACACGCCGACAGCTCGGTCTCGTACTACGCGGGTGGAGCCTGCGAGCAGGTCACCGCGCAGGTCGGGTTGGACGACGAGAAGGCCGACAAGGGGACCGTCGCCTTCGAGATCTGGGCGGACGGCAAGAAGGCCGCGTCGACCGGCGTGCTCACCAACGCGCAGCCCGCGCAGGCACTTTCAGCCGATGTGAGCGGGGCGCAGGTGGTGCTGCTGGTGGTCACGGACGGGGGTGACGGGAACGACTCGGACCACGCGGACTGGGCGGAGCCTGAGCTGACCTGCTGATCCCTGCTCTCGGGGGCTGCGGGTGCTGCGGGGGCTGCTGGCGGCCGGTGGTGGGGTCGGGGTGGGGACGCGGCGGTATGTCCGTCCTCGAAAAGCCGGGGGCGCCGTGCGAGTGAATGAGTACTGGCTTGGGCGGGTTGCTGTACTGCGGGCGGACATACCGCCGCGTCC
>NZ_JBHYJB010000011.1:0-230232 GCF_042740175.1 Streptomyces sp. NPDC059009
CGGCCTGGACGGCCTCGTCCTCAATCGCCGGACGGGCTATCTCTAGCCCGTCCGGCGCTTGAGGACGAGCCGCGTCAGCGGCGATATGGGTGCCCCAGGGCCGACGGAGTCGGCAGTTTCGGGAAGGGGCGGGACTGGGGAAAGGAGCCCCGCAGGGCAACGGCTCAGCGAGCCTCAGGCGGGCGCTGCCGCGGCATGTTGGGCCGCGCCCCCGGCGGCAACCCCGCCCCCCGCGCCCCCTGAGCCGGCACCTCTCCCCGAGAGGGAACCATCGCCTGCATGGCCATCGGCGCGGGCCCCGACCGGAACTCCACCATCCAGTCCGCCGTCTCCGCCCGCACCAACTCCGTCACGTCCTCGGAGAACTTCCGCAGCACCCCGAGACACCGCTCCGCCGCCTCACTCGCCGTCCCGTCCGTCGGCCCGAGCACCTCCCGCACGCTCTCCGACGCCCAGTCGAACTGCAGCGCCTGCAGCCGCCGTTGCACCGCCTGCGCCGTGGCGACGTCCCGCATCCACCCGGACGTCAGCCCGAAGAAGCGATCGCAGCCCACACACGCCACCCCGGCGAGCAGCGACACAAAGCCCCACGCGGCGACCCCCGCCCCCGCCGCCGCCCCCACCCCCGCGAGATCCAGCAGCGGCAGCACCCCCGCGCCCACCGCGCCCAGCGCCGCCCCGCCCCGCAGCAGCCGCGCCCCGCGCCGCTTCCACGCGCGGTCGGAGAGATACCACTCCGCCGTGTTCAGGGCGCCGCGCTCCACCCACCGGTAGAGCTCGTCGAGCCGGGCGGCGGGCTCGCCCCAGTCGCCGAGGGGAAAGGTCCGCCCGGACAGGTCCGAACCACCCGCACCCGGCGTCCCATGCATCTCCGGCTGGCTCACCCGGCACTCCCTCTCCCTATGTGGTGGTGCGCACGTAACGACAAGTGACGCAACGTAACGGATGGTGCCGATGCGCAGGTCCAGTCCTACCTCCCAATGGGTGGCCATGAGCCCGCTTTCGCGGCTTTTCCGCCTGGAAGAGCTGCTTAATCAGGTATAGGAAGCCCGGTGATTCGCTCGAAAGAGTGCTGGGGCGAGGGCACCCCCGACGACGTAGGCTCGTCCCAGGCGGAAACCCCGTCCAGTAAGTCCCGTACCGACCAGGAGCTGATTCGTGATCCCCGGTGGTGGCCAGCCCAACATGCAGCAGCTGCTGCAGCAGGCCCAGAAGATGCAGCAGGACCTCGCGACCGCGCAGGAGGAGCTGGCGCGCACCGAGGTCGAGGGCCAGGCCGGCGGCGGCCTGGTCAAGGCGACGGTGACCGGCTCCGGCGAGCTGCGCGGCCTCGTCATCGACCCGAAGGCGGTCGACCCCGAGGCTGCTTCTCCTGAAGAAACGGTCGAGACGCTCGCGGACCTGGTCGTCGCGGCGGTCCAGGCGGCGAACGAGAACGCGCAGGCGCTCCAGCAGGAGAAGCTCGGCCCGCTCGCCCAGGGCCTCGGCGGCGGTGGCGGCTTCCCGGGCCTGCCCTTCTAAGCGACCGCGAACCCAACTACCGTACGTACGGGGTCGACAGGCCCTTCAATCCCCCAGGAAAGGCGTTCCGCGTGTACGAAGGCGTGGTCCAGGACCTCATCGACGAACTCGGCAGGCTGCCGGGCGTCGGTCCCAAGAGCGCGCAGCGGATCGCCTTCCACATCCTCCAGGCGGAGCCGACCGACGTGCGCCGTCTCGCGCACGCGCTCCTGGAGGTGAAGGACAAGGTCCGCTTCTGTGCGACCTGCGGCAACGTCGCGCAGGAAGAGCTCTGCAACATCTGCCGCGACGCGCGCCGCGACCCGGCCGTCATCTGTGTGGTCGAGGAGCCCAAGGACGTCGTCGCGATCGAGCGCACCCGCGAGTTCCGCGGCCGTTATCACGTCCTGGGCGGCGCGATCAGCCCCATCGAGGGCGTGGGCCCGGACGACCTGCGGATACGGGAACTCCTTGCCAGGCTCGCGGACGGGACGGTCACGGAGCTGATCCTGGCCACCGACCCGAACCTGGAGGGCGAGGCCACGGCGACGTACCTCGCGCGCATGATCAAGCCCATGGGCCTGAAGGTCACCCGCCTGGCCAGCGGGCTCCCTGTCGGGGGAGATCTGGAATACGCGGACGAGGTGACTCTCGGCCGCGCCTTCGAGGGGAGACGACTCCTAGATGTCTGACGCCACGCTGCACGCGACGACGCAGGACCCGAACGACTTCGCGGTCCAGATCGCCGACCAGGTAGAGAGCTTCATCGTCTCGGTCAAGGAAGTGGCCAAGGGCGACGAGCCCGACTCGGCCGTCCCCTTCCTGCTCCTGGAGGTCTCCCAACTCCTGCTCGCGGGCGGCCGGTTGGGCGCCCACGAGGACATCGTCCCGGACGAGCGCTACGAGCCGGACCTGGGCCCCGAGCAGGACGTCGACGACCTCCGCGAGCGGCTCGCGCTGCTCCTGGACCCGATCGACGTCTACTCCGAGGTCTTCGACCCGTACGAGCCCCGCAAGGCCCCGGTCGCCCACCGCATCTCGGACGACTTCGCGGACGTGGTCGCGGACCTCGCGCACGGCCTCGCCCACTACCGCGCGGGCCGCGTCACGGAGGCCCTGTGGTGGTGGCAGTTCTCCTACTTCTCGAACTGGGGCTCCACGGCCTCGGCCGCCCTGCGCGCCCTCCAGTCCCTGGTCGCCCACGTCCGCCTCAACCAGCCCCTCGAGGACCTCAACGGCCTCGACACGGACGAGGACCTGGCGGAGGACGCGCTCGCGGAGGCGGCGGGTCAGGTGATGGCGGAGGAGATCGCGGGACCGCTGGGCCTGCGCACGGTCAAGTAGCGCGGGTGGCGCGGGTGGCCCGGGTGGTCCGGTAGCGCGGGCGGGACGCGGATTCACGCAGAGCGGCCCTCGTCCGCGCCCCCTGGGGCGATGATGTCCCCATGGCAGCAAGTACGTTGACGTGGACGGGAATTGCGGCGTGCGCGCTCGGCTCCGCCGGTCTGGTCACCGTCGCGTTCGTGGACCTCGGCAGCGCGGACCAGCTGGCGAGCGTCGGCGGCGGCGTCCTGGCCCTGCTCGGCTTCGCGGTGGCGCTCTGGTCCCGCCGGACCGGGACGGCGCCTGAGCCGGACGGCACCCCACCGCCGACGGTGACCGCTTCTGGCGAGCGGTCGGTGGCGGCGGGCGGATCGATCGGGTCAGTGGCCACGGGCGACGGCGCGGCGGCCTCACCACCAGCGCCAGCGCCAGCTCCGGCTCCGGCGCCAACTCCCGCTCCAGCTCCCGCTCCAGCTCCGGCTCCTGGTCCCGCTCCGGGCACCCCACCGCCCACCGTGACCGCCTCCGGCAACCGCTCCGTCGCGGCGGGCGGCTCCGTCGGCTCGGCCTCCACGGGCGACGGCACCCCGGCACCCAATACCCCAGCACCCAACACCCCCACGCCCGCCGCCCCCACGCCTCCCGCACCCCCTGCCCCCGGCACCACCCAAGCCACCGGCGACCGCTCCATAGCCGCGGGCGGCGACATCGGCAGCGCGGCGACGGGGGACGCGTGAGCGGCCCCGGGGCGAGTGCCGCGGGGGACCGCTCCGTGGCCGGGGGCGGGGACGTCGGTGCCGTGGCCACCGGAGACGGAGCCCTCGCGGTCCATCAGGCCATCGCGAACGCCACCGTCCTGCCGCCGGAGGCACTCGTGTCCGCCGCCGACATCGACTGCCCGCCGGGCCTGCGCAACCTTCCCGCGCGCCCGGCCCTCTTCGTGGGGCGGGAAGGCGAACTCGACGCCCTGGACGCCGCGTTGGCGGGCTCCGGAGGAGTCGTCGTGCAGGCCCTGCACGGGCTCGGCGGCATCGGCAAGTCCACGCTCGCCGCGCACTGGGCGGCGACCCGGGCCGGGCACCGCAACCCCGTGTGGTGGATCAGCGCCGACTCGGCCGAGGGCGTGGCGGCCGGGCTCGCGGGGCTCGGGGGCGCGCTGCAGCCGATGCTCGGCGGTGGTGTCGTACCGCAGGAGATCCTGCAGGAGCGGGCCGAGCAGTGGCTGGCCGCGCACGAGGGCTGGGTGGTCGTCCTCGACAACGTCACGAACCCGGCGCACGTCAAGCCGCTGCTCGCCCGGGTGCCGCAGGGCCGCTTCCTGATCACCAGCCGCCGGGCCACGGGCTGGCACGGCGTCGCGGACCCGATCGGCCTCGGGGTGCTCGAACTCCCGGAAGCTGTTGAGCTGTTCCGCCGCATTCACCCGGCGGGCGACCCGGACGGCACCCCGGAGCTCTGCGCCGAACTCGGCTGTCTGCCGCTCGCGGTGGAGCAGGCCGCCGCGTACTGCGCCGAGACCGGCATCGGCCCGCGCGCCTACCTCGGGCTGCTCGCCGACTTCCCGGCGGACCTGTACGCGGCGGCGCCGGAGGGCGGCGACGCGGAGCGGACGGTCGCGCGGGTGTGGCGGCTGACCCTGGACCTGCTCGCGGAGTCGGGGCCGCTGCCGGGGCGGATCCTGCGGATGCTGGCGTGGTGCGCGCCGGACGGGATCCCGCGTGCGCTGCTCGACCCGCTCGGCAGGCCGCCGGAGGTCCACCGGGCCGTCGGCCGGCTGCGCGCGCACAACATGGTCACCGTCGACGGCGACCGGCTCTCCGTGCACCGCCTCGTGCAGGCGGTGGCGCGGACGGTGGACCCCGAAGACCCGTACCGGACAGCGGAGTTCGTGGCGGTGGCGCGGGACGATGTCGTGGCGGCACTCTCCGGGCTGCTCCCGGCAGACGTGGACGACCAGTCCGGCTGGCCCGCTGTGCTCGGCCTGTTGCCGCATGCGGAGGCGCTGGTCCGGTACGCGACCGAGGAGGAGGACGCCCCCGCCGTCAGTGGGCTGCTGGCGCAGATCGGCGAACGGCTGCGGGCCCAGGGCGCCGGGCGGCGGGCCCGGCCCCTCCTGGAGCGGGCGGAGCGGGGCTTCGTACGGCACGGGGGAAGCGAACACCCCGACACCCTCGCCGCCCGCAACCTGCTGGCCTGGTGCCTGCGCGCTTCCGGAGAGCCGGAGGCCGCGTACTCGCTGGCCGAGGGCAATCTCGCCGACGCGCTGCGCACGCTGGGCAGGGACCACGTGGCCACGCTCGACGCCCGGAGCCAACTGGCCGTGGCCTGCCTGGCGTCGGGGCGGCCGCAGCAGGGCCTGCCGCTCGGGGAGGAGAACCTCGCCGAGCGGATCCGGGTGCTGGGCGCCGAGGACCTGTCGGTCCACAAGGGGCGGGTCACCCTGGGGGCCCTGCACATGGGGATGGGGCAGGTGGCGGAGGCCCTCGGCTGTATGGAGGCGGCCGTGCCGGGGCTGCGCGCCGGGCTGGGGGCCGAGCACTCCGCCACGCGGGAGGCCGCCCTGCTGCATGACAACCTCTCGCGGGTCTGCGAACTCTTCGCGGCCGGTGCGGAGTTGGACAGCTTCGTCGCCCTGGCCGACGCCGATCCGCACGCGGAGGCGACCCGCGACAGCCTGAAGGCCATGGGCACGACCATGGGGCGAGCCATGGCCGCATCGGCGGAGCGCACGCGCGAACTCCTCGACAGCGAGCTGCGAGGGCTCCAGGAGAGCTCCGTGGCACTGGGGGAGCGGCACCCCGAGGTGCTCTGGGCCAGGATGCGGATCATGAGCCTGTACGCGCAGACCGGGGAACTGGAGTGCGCGGTAGAGGTGGGCGAGCCCCTCCTGGCCGACTGCGTACAGGAGATGGGCGCGGAGGACGTCTTCACCGGCGCCGTGACCGTCTTCCTCTCCCTCCTGTACGAGGGGCTGAGCCGTCCCGACCTGGCCGAGGACCTGCTCGAACGCCACTCCCTCACCGCTGAGCGGGCCGAACGCATGCTCGGCATGTTCCTGGGCGGCTTCGACGGCCTCCGCTCGCTCCTGAACGACGAGCCGGACGACGAGCCTCTGTGAGCCACCCCACTTTCCGGAGTGCCGCCCTCCGAAGGGGGAAGGGGTCTGTCCGGAGCGGCCGGAACGTACGGCCCGAGCAGCGGGCCCGTATGCCGCGGTGATCACTTTGTGAGCGGGACATCTCACGATGCGATACTCGCCGGGCGAATTTCGGCCGCTCGTTAGACTGAGCCGACCGCAGTACACGCGTACGTGCGGTGACAGACGGACTGAGCGAGGAGCGCACGTGGGCCTTGTCGTGCAGAAGTACGGAGGCTCCTCCGTAGCCGATGCCGAAGGCATCAAGCGGGTCGCCAAGCGCATCGTCGACGCCAAGAAGAACGGCAACCAAGTGGTTGTCGTGGTGTCGGCCATGGGTGACACGACGGATGAGTTGATCGATCTTGCCGAGCAGGTTTCCCCGATTCCTGCCGGGCGCGAATTCGACATGCTGCTGACCGCGGGAGAGCGGATCTCCATGGCCCTGCTGGCCATGGCGATCAAAAACCTGGGCCACGAGGCCCAGTCGTTCACCGGCAGTCAGGCCGGCGTCATCACGGACTCGGTCCACAACAAAGCGCGCATCATCGATGTCACCCCGGGCCGCATCCGGACCTCGATCGACGAGGGCAACATCGCCATCGTCGCCGGGTTCCAGGGCGTCAGCCAGGAGGGCAAGAACATCA
Organism: Streptomyces sp. NPDC059009; assembly: GCF_042740175.1. Classification (NCBI taxonomy): domain Bacteria; kingdom Bacillati; phylum Actinomycetota; class Actinomycetes; order Kitasatosporales; family Streptomycetaceae; genus Streptomyces; species Streptomyces sp. NPDC059009. The sequence continues at coordinate 6,607 of NZ_JBHYJB010000011.1, forward strand.
CCACGCTGGGGCGTGGCGGCTCGGACACGACCGCCGTCGCCCTCGCCGCCGCGCTGGACGCCGAGGTCTGCGAGATCTACACGGACGTCGACGGTGTGTTCACCGCCGACCCGCGGGTGGTGAAGAAGGCCCGCAAGATCGACTGGATCTCGTTCGAGGACATGCTGGAGCTCGCCAGCTCCGGGTCCAAGGTGCTGCTCCACCGCTGCGTGGAGTACGCCCGCCGCTACAACATCCCGATTCACGTCCGGTCGTCCTTCAGCGGACTTCAGGGCACGTGGGTCAGCAACGAACCGCAAGGGGACCGCAAGGTGGAGCAGGCCATCATCTCCGGTGTCGCGCACGACACCTCCGAGGCCAAGGTCACGGTCGTCGGCGTGCCCGACAAGCCGGGCGAGGCCGCGGCGATCTTCCGCACCATCGCCGACGCCGAGATCAACATCGACATGGTCGTGCAGAACGTGTCGGCGGCCTCGACCGGTCTCACCGACATCTCGTTCACGCTGCCCAAGTCCGAGGGCCGCAAGGCGATCGACGCCCTGGAGAAGACCCGGGCGCGCGTCGGCTTCGACTCGCTGCGCTACGACGACCAGATCGCGAAGATCTCCCTGGTCGGCGCGGGCATGAAGACCAACCCCGGCGTCACCGCGGGCTTCTTCGAGGCGCTCAGTGACGCGGGCGTGAACATCGAGCTGATCTCGACGTCGGAGATCCGCATCTCCGTGGTCACGCGCGCCGACGACGTCAAGGAAGCCGTGCGCGCGGTGCACTCCGCCTTCGGTCTCGACTCCGACACGGACGAGGCCGTGGTGTATGGGGGCACCGGGCGATGAGCCGTAAGCCGACGCTCGCGGTCGTCGGGGCGACCGGGGCGGTCGGCACGGTCATGCTCCAGATCCTGTCGCAGCACGCCGACATCTGGGGCGAGATCCGACTCGTGGCCTCGCCGCGTTCGGCCGGGCGCAAGCTGGCCGTGCGCGGCGAGGAGGTCGAGGTCGTCGCGCTGTCCGAAGAGGCATTCGACGGCGTTGACATCGCCATGTTCGACGTGCCCGACGAGGTGTCCGCGCAGTGGGCGCCGATCGCCGCGGCCAAGGGCGTCGTCGTGGTCGACAACTCCGCCGCCTTCCGGATGGACCCGGACGTTCCGCTGGTCGTCCCGGAGGTCAATCCGCATGCCGCCCGGGTGCGCCCGCGCGGCATCGTCGCGAACCCCAACTGCACGACCCTCTCCATGATCGTGGCCATCGGCGCCCTGCACGCCGAGTTCGGCCTGCGCGAGCTGATCGTCTCCTCGTACCAGGCGGTGAGCGGCGCGGGCCGCGAGGGCGTGGAGACGCTGCGGCGGCAGCTGGATCTCGTCGCCGCGAACCGGGAGAGCGAGCTCGGCACGCGGCCCGGCGATGTGCGCCGGGCCGTGGGCGACGACACGGGGCCGTTCCCGGAGCCGGTGGCGCTCAACGTCGTGCCCTGGTCCGGGACGCTGCGCGAGGACGGCTGGTCGTCCGAGGAGATGAAGGTCCGGGACGAGTCCCGGAAGATTCTCGGCCTGCCCGGCCTGAAAGTGGCCGTCACCTGTGTACGGGTCCCGGTGGTGACCACCCACTCGCTGGCCGTCCACGCGCGCTTCGAGAACGAGGTGACGGTGGACCACGTCCGCGAGATCCTCGCCACCGCGCCGGGCGTCGTGCTCTTCGACAACCCCGCCGCCGGTGAATTCCCCACGCCCGCCGACGCGGTGGGCACCGATCCGACCTGGGTCGGCCGGGTGCGCCGCGCCCTGGACGACCCGACCGCGCTCGAACTCTTCGTCTGCGGCGACAACCTGCGCAAGGGCGCCGCCCTGAACACGGCGCAGATCGCGGAGTTGGTGGCGGCGGAGTTCGCGGGGCAGTAGCGCGGTCTCCGGATGGGGGAGCGGAGCCCCGAAGCGGAGTCCTTTGTGGGATCTGTGTAAGTTCTGTGAGCAGTTCGATGGTCCGGACCACTTGAACTGGAGCGTCTCCGCGTTCGAAGATTCGCAACCCGCCCACTGCAACCGGCGACGAGGCGGGCCGCGTCTTTGCGGTCGCCCTCAGGGGTGGCCGAGTGCTGCGGAAAATGGGGCATAGGGGAAGAGCTGGTACGCATGGGGGCATTTGATGCATCGTCACAAGCGATGCCTGCGCATGCTGAAAACGCGATACCGGGCGCGTACAACCCTTACGGGGGGAAGCGTGTCCAACAGGCGTGGCAGAGGTACTCGACTTCACAGTGGTTCAGGCGAGAGGCGCGGCTCTGCGCCCGCCGCGCCGACGCGCGCCCGGTGGCATGCCGGTGATCGCGCCCATGCCCGCTGCGCGGCCGGCCCGCATCCCCAATCAGCGCGAGGGCGATGACTTGCGCGTGAGTGCGGGGACCACAGTCGACCATCTCACCGAGACCTATCGCGCCCACTACCGTTCGCTGCTCGGCCTCGCGGCCCTGCTCCTGGACGACACGGCGTCCTGCGAGGACGTGGTGCAGGAGGCGTTCATCCGGGTCCACTCGGCGCGCAAGCGCGTCCGTGACCCGGAGAAGACCCTCGCGTATCTGCGCCAGACCGTCGTGAACCTCTCGCGGTCCGCGCTGCGCCGCCGCATCCTCGGCCTCAAGCTCCTGTCGAAGCCGATGCCGGACATGGCGAGCGCGGAGGAGGGGGCCTACGACCAGCTGGAGCGGGACGAGCTCATCAAGGCGATGCGCGGCCTCCAGCGCCGCCAGCGCGAGGTCCTGGTGCTCCGCTACTTCGCGGACATGACCGAGGCCCAGGTCGCCGAGACGCTCGGGATATCGCTCGGCTCGGTGAAGGCGTACGGCTCGCGCGGCATCGCGGCGCTGCGGGTGGCGATGGAGGCCCCGGCATGAGCGGCGACCGGCGGCACCACGATGCGCACCAGGCTCATGGGCGCGATGCACACAAGGCTTTTGGGAACGAGAACGTGAACGACGGCCACGGCCCCGCCGACACCGGGGAGCCCGCCGAGGGGTTCGGCACCGACGGATTCGGCACCGACGACGGGTTCGGCACCGACGAGCTCGCGCTGCGCAGGATGCTGCGCCAGTCCGTGCGGGAGATCGAGCCGGACGACCACGCGCTCGAGCGGCTCCAGCGCGCCGTGCCCGCACGCCGGGCCCGTAAGCGCCAGGCGGTCGTCGGCGTCGCGGCCGCGGCGCTCTTCATCGGTACGGCGGTCCCCGCCCTGGTGCACGTCACCAACTCCCGCGGCGGCGACGACCACCCCTCGATCGCCGGGGCGGGCAACAGCGAGCGGACCCACGACGGGTCGAACCAGGGGAAGGGGGAGGCGGGCACCGGGGAGAAGAACACCGGTGGTCATTCCGGCTCCACCACCTCCAAGGACAAGAAGAACAAGAAGGAAAAGGGCAAGGACGGCAAGGGGAAGGACGGCGGCGGCGCCACCGGCGGCGCGACCGGCGGCCCCGACCCGCAGAACTCCGAAGCCGCCACCTCGCCCGCCTGCGAGGCGACCCAACTGGGCAGCGCCGCCCCCGACGTCGGCACCGCCGACGCGAACGGCACGGTCTACGGCACCTTCCGCATCTCCAACACCTCGGGCAACACCTGCACGGTGGAGGCGGCGGGCACCGTCACCGCCACCGCCCAGGGCGCGGCCGACCCCACGAAGGTCACCGTCGTCGACCACACGGCGGGCGACGCGGCCGCCGGGCTGCCGGACCCGGCCCAGGAGACGACGTCCCTGGTCCTCAAGCCCGGCGCGGCCTACGAGGTCAAGTTCGCCTGGGTGCCCGCCAAGGAGTGCCCCTCGGAGGGCGGCGACCCCTCGCCCGACCCGACCCCCTCGGAGGGCGGCGGCAGCACGGACGGCGGCTCGTCCTCGCCGGACGGCGTCCAGACCCAGCTGGTCCGCGAGGACGGCGGCACGCCGGCCGACGGCAGCGTGGCGGTGAACCTGACGGCGGAGGCGGGCTCCCCGGCGGTGGGCGCTACGGTGCCCAACGCGTGTGCGGGGACGGTGTACAAGACGGGCGTGTTGCCGGGTCAGTGACCCGGCCCCGCCGTCAGGCGCTCAGGCCCGGGAGGTTTCGGCCGCTGTCCCGGCGTCGGGAGCCTCGTCCGGTACGAGCCCCAGCGCGGCGTCCCGCGCGAACTCCCGCTCGCGGCGGAACAGCCGGAACCACATGAACACCACAAAGGCGGCGAAGACGAACCACTCGCCGGTGTAGCCCAGGTTCTGGAACGCCTTCAGGTCGAGCCCGGTGTTGTCCGGGGCGGTGGCGGGCACCGCCTTCATCCCCGAGCCGCCCTTCCCCAGGGTGACCCAGGCCGGGTACAGGTCGTCCTTGACGAGGTTCACCAGCGAGGCGTTGCTGATCGCGCCGACCTGGCCCGCGGGCAGCCCGCCCGCCGCACTCACTCCGTTCGAGCCGGGGCTCTCGGGGGCCTGCAGGGCGCCGGTCACGGTGACCTCGCCGGCGGGCGGGGCCGGGGCCTTCGCGGGGGACGCGTCGCCCGGGAGCCAGCCGCGCACGACGGGCAGCGACTTGCCGGAGCCGGTGCGCAGCAGCGTCAGGACGTAGTAGCCCTTCTTCTCGTCCAACTGCCGGTCCGGTACGAGGAGTTGCTTGCCGTAGCGGCCCGTGGCGGTGGCCTGCTCGCCGGAGGTGTTCTTGTCGACCGGCAGCAGCGACTCGAGGGGCCGGGCCTTGTCCTTCCCGCCCGCGTCGGCGCGCTGCTCCTCGGCCTGCTTCTCGGCGGACTCGTGCGCCTGGACGCGGTCCTCGAAGCGGCCGAGCTGCCAGGACCCCATGAAGACGCAGAAGGGGACGGCCAGCACGAGGAAGACGTTGATCCCCCACCAGCGGGGAGTCAGCAGGAACCGGTACACACCCCCACGGTACGGGGCCCCGGCGGGCACCCCGCCTCGGGGTACCCGCCGGGACGCACGGCATCACGGGGTCACGAGCTCACGGACTCACGAGCTCACGGACTCACCGGGCTCACCGAACTCACGAGCTCACGAGCTCACCGGACGTGGCGGCGCGCGAAGTCCAGCTCCAGGCCCAGCTGCTTGATCCGCTCGTCCACGACGAGCGAGCCGTGGCCCGCGTCGTAGCGGTAGACCTCGTGCGGGGCGCCGCGGGCGGCGAGCCGGTCCACGTAGTTGTCGATCTGGCGGATCGGGCAGCGCGGGTCGTTGACGCCCGCCGAGATGTAGACCGGGGCCTTCACCGCGTCCACGTACGTGAGCGGCGACGACGCCTCGAAGCGGTCCGGGACCTCCTCGGGGGAGCCGCCGAAGAGGGTCCGGTCGAGGGCCTTGAGGGCCTCCATCTCGTCCGCGTACGCCGTGACGTAGTCCGCCACCGGGACCGCCGCGAGACCCACCGCCCAGGCGTCCGGCTGGGTGCCGAGGCCGAGCAGCGTGAGGTAGCCGCCCCAGGAGCCGCCGGACAGGACGAGCCGCTCGGGGTCGGCGAGCCCGGAGTCCACGGCCCACTCGCGCACGGCGGCGATGTCCTCCAGCTCGATGAGCCCCACGCGGTGCTTCAGGGCATCGGTCCACTCACGCCCGTATCCGGTCGAGCCGCGGTAGTTGACCCGGACGACCGCGAAGCCGTGGTCGACCCAGGCCGCCGGGCCCGCCGCGAAGGCGTCGCTGTCGTGCCAGGTCGGCCCGCCGTGCACCTCGAAGATGGTGGGCAGCGGCCCTTCGGCGCCCGCGGGCTTCTGGACGAGGGCGTGAATACGGCCGCCGGGCCCCTCCACCCACGCGTCGGTGACCGGGACGGAGGCGGGCGCCTTCATGCCGGGCGGGTCGAGGACCACCCCACCGGCCGTGGACCGCACGACCGGCGGCTCGGCCGCCGAGGACCACAGGAACTCCACGGTCCCGTCGGGCCGGGCCGTGGCCCCGGAGACGGACCCGGCCGGCGTCGGCACCGGAACGAGCTCGCCCCCTCCCAGCTCATACCGCCACAGCTCACTGCGCGCCTCGAAGCTGTGCGCGACGAGCAGTGCGGAGCCGTCCGGACACCACTCGGCGGAGACGTCGCCGGGCAGCCCGAGATCGAGCTCGCGCTCCTCGCCCGACGCGACGTCCCACACCATCGGCTCCCACCGGCCGCGGCGCTGGTGCCCGACGAGGAGCCGGGTGTCCCCGTCGACGGGCGCGAAGCCGAGCACCTCCAGGCCCAGCTCGACGGTGCCGCCCTTGGTGTCGTCGAGCGCGGCCACGGACGACCCGTCCGGCCGGACCACCCACAGCGCGGAGTGCATGGCGTCACCGTGCTCGGTGTGCTCGATCGCAATGAGAGAACCGTCGTGCGACAGATCCCCGACGCCCGCCGACTCCCGGTGGCGGTAGATCTCGACGGGCCCTTCGTCGGCCCGTACGAGGTGAATGGTCGAACCGTCCTCGTCGGTGGACCGACCCACGACGGCGAACGAACCGTCCCGGCTCAGCGCGAGGCCCGCCGGGTAGGACGGCTCGAGCCCCGGCAGCGCGACCTCGGCGGCACCGTCACCCGCTCCCGACCCGAAGGGCTGGCGCATCCAGACCCCGAATTCGTCCCCGTCCTTGTCGTTGAACCACCACACCCACTGGCCGTCCGGAGACAGCGTCCCGTCCGTCGTCCCGTTCGCCCGCTCCGTCACCTGTCGCTGCTCGCCGGTGGCCCGGTCCCAGGAGTACAGCTCGTACGTCCCTGTCGCGTTCGACACGAACAGCGAACGCTGCGGGGCATCCTCGGCCCACTCGGGCAAGGACACGCGCGGCGCCCGAAACCGCTGCTCCCACACAGGCATCTCGGACCCTGCGTCCCCAGCCGTACCTTCCACACCCGTCTCACTCATGGCCCCATAGTGCCTGGCGCGAACGACAATCCGCTGGCGAGCCCCCACACCCTGTGGATAACTTTCGACCATGTACTCCCCGACCCCCGCCGACTGGCGCGAAGCCAACCGAAGACGCTGGGACGAGCGGGTCCCGATCCATCTCACCGGCGACTTCTACGACATCGAAGGGTTCGTCGCGGGCGAGGACTCGCTGCGGGACTTCGAGCGGGCGGAGGTGGGCGACGTCACCGGCCGCTCGCTGCTGCACCTGCAGTGCCACCTCGGGCTCGACACGCTCTCCTGGGCCCGCCGCGGCGCCTCCCACGTCGTCGGCCTCGACTTCTCCGAGCCCGCCGTCGAAGCCGCCCGCGACCTCGCCGCCGAGATCGGGCTCGGCCCCGACCGGGCCACCTTCGTCGCCGCCGACGTGTACGACGCACAGGACGCGGTGCCCGACTCCTCGTACGACATCGTCTACACCGGAGTGGGCGCCCTGTGCTGGCTCCCCGACATCCGGCGCTGGGCCGAGACGGCCGCCGCACTCGTCGCACCCGGCGGCTTCCTCTACCTCGCGGAGTTCCACCCGCTCACCGACGTCCTGGACGACGAGACCGGCTCACGGATCGTGTACGACTACTTCGCCCAGGACGCCTGGGTCGACGAGACGCCCGGCGGCTACGCGGACGCGGAGACGCCCACGGTCCACAACCGCAGCGTCGAGTGGCAGCATCCCATCGGCGCGGTGGTCTCCGCGCTCGCGGCCGCGGGCCTGCGGATCGAGTTCCTGCACGAGCGCCACACCACCCTCTTCCAGCGCTTCGGTGCGCTCGAACGCCGCGACGGCGCCTACGAGTTCCCCGCCGACCGCCCTCGCATCCCGCTCATGTACTCGCTGAAGGCAAGCAAGCCGGCCCTCTAGGGCAAGGGCCTTCCCCGGCGCTCCGGATGCCGATGTCCGGGCCCCGGGGGAGAGTGGTGGGACACCCCGCTCCTACGCATGGAGGAGACCGGACATGGCGAAGCACTCCCATTCCCGCTCCCACGACCCGCGCGAAGAGTCCCAGCGCTCCCGGAACGCCGCCGCAGAGGCCCGCGCCAAGCAGGCGAAGCGCCCCGTCGACTCGATCTCGGCGAAAACACGCGGCATGCAGCAGAAGGCCCAGGCCCGCCGCCAGGGCAACCGCTGAGGGGCGACTCCGTCACCCCTGAGGCCCCCTCCTGAGGGCTGCGCCCCCAGACCCCCCTTCGGCCTGAACGGCCTCGTCCTCAAACGCCGGACGGGCTGAAGGGCACCCCCCGAGGCTGAAAGGGGCCCGCCCCACGTCCCGCGCGCTCAGCTCTCACCCAGCGGCCGCATCCACCCTTCCCGCAGCCCTTCACCGTCCTCGAAGCCACCGAGCGGCACCCACCCCCAAGCCCGCAGCACAGCCCGCCCCAACTCGTCCCCGCTCCCGCTCGCCAGCTCGGCGACCACCAGCTCGCCCGCGTGCCGTACGAGCAGCAACGCACGCAGCCGCGAAGCGATGCCCTGGCGCCGGTGCGTGGGCGCGACCATCAGCTCACGCAGCACGAACACCCGCTCGGGAACGGGATGCTGGCCCACGGTCCGCGAGGGCACGAGCCCGCTGAACGCCCGCCACCACGCACCGTCCGGCTCCGCCCGATGCCCATAGAGGCAGCCGACGAGTCCCGCGGCGTCGGCGGCGACCATGTCGAACTCCGGCTGCTGGACCTGGTGTTCAAAGCGTTCCAGGAACCCCTCCCGGTCCCCGTACGCCTCAAGATGGAGCCCCGCAACCGCCTCCCGCTGCTGCTCGGCCTGCCAGCGCGAGAGACGCCGCAGGAACACCTCCGCCACCTGTTCCGTCATCGATCAGCCTCCCGCCCCCGCGCCCCGCGTACGCCTGACTCCGCATGGTGACACCACGGACCACGCAGCGGAACGGTACGAGTGGGTCAAAGCCGCTTGAAGACCCCGGTGAGCCCCGCGATCAGCATCGCCGCGAGCGCCCACCCGGCCAGCGTGTACGCGGTCGCCCAGATCTCCGTGGCGCCCACGGCGACAAAGCGGGAGCGGACTCCGAGGTTGGCGCCGGGGATGAGCAAGTCGGCGGTGTAGACGGCGGAGTTGAAGTGAATGTCCGGGTCCAGCGACTTGGGCGTGGTCCGGAAGCCGGGGCGGCCGATGTGGTGGAAGAGCCACAGCCCGGACGAGTAGAACAGCCCGATGGGCAGGAGGATCCGCCACGGCCGGTAGCCGAAGCCGACGGTCACCCACAACAGCCAGGCCCACGCGGTGCGCAGCGCCTTCGGGGTGCGGTTGGCCCCCGACCGGGGCTGGTCGCGCCGCCGCCACTGCGCGGCGATCTTTATCCGGCGGGCTTCCTGCTCCTGCCCCTCACGCTGGTAGAACCCGGCCAACTGCTTGTAGGGCTGCGGGACATACCCCTCCGCGTCCTGCCCGATCCAGCGCAGCCGGGCCCCCACGTCCATGCGCTTGGCCTCGATCGCGGTGTATGTGAAGCCGTTCAGCATGATGCGGACGCAGCCGCGCCACTGCCCCGCGTGCGGCCCCTCGGTCTCGAACCAGGTGGCCGAGGAGTCGTACCAGGAACCGGCTTTGGCGCTGCGCAGGTCGACGGTGCCGGTCAGCGCCCGGGGCTGGAACAGCACACGCCGGGCGACGGTGGCGTCCATGAGGTTGAGCGCGGAGTCGCAGGCGGCGCCGTTCACGAACGACGCCTTCTCGAAGTGCAGTTCACCGATCCGCGCCCCCACGAGGTCGACCTCGCCCTCGGCGGTGAACTGCTGGCAGCAGTACATCGTGCCCTTGACGACGAGCCGTTCGCCGTCGATGGCCTTCAGGTCCCGGCCCGCGTTCTTGAACGTGCTGCCGGAGCAGTCGAGTTCACCGCCGATCTGGGCGCCGCGCAGCCGCATCTCGCCGGTCGCCGTGAACCCCTTGCTGCACAGCATGTTGGAGGCGACCACCATGTTGTACGCGTCGAGGGCCCGGCGCCCTTCGTTGGTGACGCTGCCGCCCGCGAGGTCCAGTTCGCCGCCGATGTGGGCGCCGCGCAGCCGGAATTCCCCGAAGGTGCAGAACGGCCGGTCGTCCTTGGCGCGGCACAGCATCGTGCCCTTCACAAGGAGACCGAAGCAGTTGACGGCGATCCGGTCGTCGGGGCGCGGGGCCAGGCGGTTGTCGAAGGTGGAGCCGGAGAAGTTGGCCTGCCCGCCGACGTACGCGTTGATCAGCTTCACCTCGCCGGTCAGCTCCGCGGAGCCGATCCACAGGCTGCCGTCGACGACGAGGCGGCTGGCGTCGAGGGCCATGGCGCCCTCGTGGCTGAGCCGCAAGCCGTCGCAGTCGAGGGTGCCGTGGATGTGGGCGCCGCGCAGCCGGACCTCCCCGGTGGCGGTGAAGCCGTGGTTGAGCCAGAGGTCGCCCTGTGTGTGCATGGCGCTGGCCTGCAGCCCGCGGACGTGGCAGCCGGGCAGTTCGACGGTGATGGCGCGCGCGTTGTCGAGCAGCAGCGGCGTCTCGTCGGCGAAGTAGCAGTCCTCCAGGTGCAGCGGCCGGGTCAGATGGGCCGCGGCGAGATCGAGGGTCCCTTTGATGTGCGCGCCCGCGAGCCACAGCGCCCGGTGCGTGCCGTTCTCGGCGCCGACCGGGACGGTGAGCAGCCGGGCCAGTACATCGGCCTCGACCTTGCGGGCCATGTCCCACCCGGCGCCGTCGCGCGCGTCCACGCGCTGCCCGTGCACGGGCCGTAAGTCGACTTCCTCGCCTCGGGCCAGGCGCTCCTCGTAGGACCCGGCAGCGCTTGTTTCGTTCATGGTTCGTTCGCCCCCCATGGCGCTCCCCTTGGTGCTCCCCCCGGGGAGTGGTTCAGATGCAGCCAACGGTCCCCTGTGGGAGCCCTCCCGCACCGGGCCGGTGGGGATTCCTCCGCGAAGTTGGGCTGCGCTACGGAGCGAGGGGCCAGCCGAAGGGCGTACGACTACTGCGTGCCTAACCCTTGGCCTTCGATTCCGCCTCGGCCTCCAGCTCGGCGACGGTCGTTTCCAGCCACTCCAGGTCGGCCTTGCTGGTGGCGCGCGCCAGCAGCAGGATCCCGGAGCGGAACCGGTCGGGCATCTCCTCCGCGCTGAGCGGCTTCCCCTTGTCGTAGAAGAAGCTGGCGGGCTCCTTCATGAAGTCCAGGCGGCGCCTCAACACCCTTGCCTGGTCCACCGGTTCGGGCAGGAAGCGCAGGAAGCTGAGCAGCACGAAGAACGAGTGCCGGTCGGTGATCTCGACGTCGCTCGGCTCACGGAGGCGGCGCAGCAGCTCGGCGCGGCCGCTCTCGGTGAGGTGCAGCATCTGCCGCGGGGTGGCCCCGACGCCGGGCTCGGTCTGCTTGGTCAGGAGCCCCTTGGCCTGGAGCCGGCTGATGGCGGGGTAGAGCGCGCCGTCGCTGACGGGCCGCACGTGCCCGTTCAGGCCCGAGAGGCGGGAGCGCAGGTCGTAGGCGTGCAGCGGCTCCTCGTACAGGAAACCGAGGATGCTCAGCGTGAGCACGGGACCTCCCCATCTGATCCGTTGTCTGAACCGTTGTCCGTCGAAGGTGCCCCACGATATCGATACCTCTTATCGAGGTATCTCTGTTAGAGTCATCGTACGTCGCCTTCGGGTTCACCGCCCGCGGGCTCACAACAAGGGGGCTGTGCCATGACCGCAATGACGGCTACGTACGCAGGTGTGACCACGGGCGAGTTCCGTACCCCGGACGGCGTCCGCCTCGCCTACACGGACTTCGGCGGCGCGGGCCGCCCGGTCCTCGCGCTGCACGGCGCGTACGGCAGGGGCCGCTCCTTCCACGCCCTGGCCCGGCACCTAGGCCCCGGCTACCGCGTGATCGCCCTGGACCAGCGCGGCCACGGCCACTCCGACCGCCCCGGCGACTACTCCCGCGAGGCGTACCTCGCCGACACTGCCGCGGCGATCGAGCACTTCGGCCTGGCCCCGGCCATCCTGATCGGCCACTCGCTCGGCGGCATCAACGCCTATCAACTGGCCGCCCGCCGCCCAGAGTTGGTCGAGGCCGTGGTGATCGCTGACTCTCCCGTGGCGCTCGCCCCCGGGGTCGTGAGCGCCGACTGGCTGACCGGTGTGCCGGACCGCTTCCCCACCTTCGCGGAGCTGCGCGCGCAGATCGAGGCCGCCAACTCCGTGGGCTTCCTCGACCACTTCACCGAGAGCGCGGTCGAGGACGAGCGGGGCTGGGGCTTCCTGTGGCGCCGGGACGACATGGCCGAGGTGATGCGGGGCGTCACGGGGGACTGGTGGGCCGACTGGGCGGGCAGCGCCCAGCCGTTCCTCTTCGTACGGGGCGCCACCAGCCGGTACGTGTCGCCCGAGGACACCGCCGAGATGGCCGCCCGCCGCCCCGGCACGCAGTTCGCCGCCATCGAGGGCGCGGGCCACGACTTCTACCTCTCGCACACGGCGGAGTTCGCGGCGGTGACGAGGCGCTTCCTGGACGCCCTGCCGCCCGCCCGGCCCCAAGCCGTGTGACCGGCCGCCGGGTGACCGCTGCGGGCCTTCCTGGCCCCCTGGCCCGCTGGCCGCTGCGGCCACCGCGGTCGCCGTGACCTCGGTGGCCGCCGTGCCCCCCTGGCCCCCGGTGGCCGCCGTACCCCCCTGGCCCCGGTGGCCGCCGTACCCCCCTGGCCCCAATGGCCGCCATGGCCCCCCGTGCCCCCGTGGGACCTCCGTTTGGCCGATCCCAGCCAGCGCCCCCCGGCGGGCCCGCCGATCCTGATCCCATGAGCGATGAGCAGCAGTCGGACCCCCGGCCCACCTCGTTCCTCGGCGAGATCAAGGACGCGGTGTCGGCCCGCTCCGCCCTGCTCGTCCTCGGTGTCCTCGCCCTGGGCGTGCTGTTCATCACCTCGTACGCGGGCGCGTTCCACCATCCCAAGCCGAAGGACATCGCGTTCGGTGTCGTCGCCCCCGAGCAGGTGAAGGCCCAACTCGTCGGCGAGCTCGACAAGTTGCCGGGCCATCCGCTCGACCCGCGCGCGGTGGCGAGCCCGGCCGAGGCGGACCAGCAGATCAAGGACCGGAAGATCTACGGCGCCCTGCTCTTCGACCCGCGCGGCACCACCGACGAGCTGCGCGTCGCGAGCGGCGGCGGCGCGGCCGTGGCCGACGCCCTCGAAGAGGTCGTGGCCCTGGTGGAGAAGGCGCAGCAGCCCCCGCGCACGGTGAAGACGGTGGACGTCGCCCCCATCGGCAAGGGCGACTCGCGCGGCCTGTCCTCCTTCTACCTGGTCGTCGGCTGGTGCGTGGGCGGCTACCTGTGCGCCGCGATCCTCGCCATCAGCTACGGAGCACGGCCCGCCAATGTGCGGCGGGCCGCGATCCGGCTGCTGACCCTGGCCCTGTTCTCGGCGGCGCTCGGGCTCCTCGGCGCGGTCGTGATCGGCCCGATCCTGGGCGCCCTGCCGGGCAGCGTGTGCGGCCTGTGGGGGGTGGGCACCCTCGTGGTCTTCGCGGCCGGCGCCACGACGTTCGCCTTCCAGGGCATGGCGGGCATCGTCGGCATCGGCCTGACCGTGCTGGTCATCGTGGTCGCGGGCAACCCGAGCGCGGGCGGAGCCTACCCGTACCCGCTGCTGCCCCCGTTCTGGCGCGCCATCGGCCCCGCCCTGCCACCGGGCGCGGGCACCTGGGCGTCGCGCTCGATCGCGTACTTCAGCGGCAACGCGATGACCGGACCGCTGCTGGTCCTGTCCGCGTGGGCGCTGGGCGGCGCGCTCCTCACGTTCCTGTTCGCGTCCCTGAAGAAGGGCCGCGAGGCGGTGGAGACGAGCGAGGTCCGCCAGTAGGCCGCCCTACTCGGGTACTCGGCTACTCGGGTACTCGGCTACTCGACCGGCCCGGTGGGCCCGGTGAGCGGCAGTACGGTCTGGCACTTCACCGCGCGCGGGTGGGCGGGGTCGAGCGCGTTGAGGACATGCGTGAGGGTGATCGGGTCGTAGGCGGCCTCCAGGTGATCCGTGTGGTCCTTCGCGCAGCCGTCCTGGAGCAGGATGTTCTTGACGGTCGCCCCGGGACCGGCCTTGAGGAACCCGTTCGAGTAAGGCGTCACGACCTCGTCGTACTTCGTGGCGATGACCGTGTAGTCCACGCCGGGCACGGTGTCGCCGCCCGCGTCGAGCTCCTTGTTGAAGGGCGAGCCGACCTCCTGCTCGTACAGGGCGGGCCAGGTCTTGTCGAGGAAATCGTTGGCGGGCTGCAACAGGTGCAGGGCGCGGCCGAGTTCGGTGATGCCGTCGAGGGTGGTGCCGTGGTTGGAGGGGGTGATGCCGACGAGCTTGCCGACCTTCCCGGCGGCGCTCGGGTCGTTCTTGAGGTAGGTGCGGGGCATCGGCCCGCCGCCCTGCGAGTGCCCGACCAGATCGACTTCACCGGCGCCGGTCGCGGCCCGCACCTTGTCGACGAAGCCCCCGAGCACGGCGGCGCTGTCCTTCATGTGCCCGGTGCCCTGAACAGGCGAACTGCCGTCACCGGCGCCATAGTTGAAGGCGAAGACGCAGTACCCGTTGTTGGCGAGGAGCGGCGAGGCTCCACCCCAGTTGTCGTTCATGTTCTCCAGCGTGCCGTGGATCAGGACGACGGGGTTCGGGTGCGCCGAACTCGGCTTGCACAACCAGTCGTTGGCCCCGGCAGGCGCGTCCTTCGCCTTGAAGAACCCCTTGAGGAACCCCTTGCTGAAGTTGTACTCGACGCCTTCGGTGCCCTCGGCGTTCGCCGTCGATACGCCGACGGCGACGAGCCCGGATATCCCGAGGGCGGCCGCGACAAGGGCGCCCATTCCTTTGCGTCGTATGCGTCTCATTTCCAGTACCGCCTCTTCTCTCTTGAATCCCAAGAGAATTAAGGGACTTGACGAGCGGCAAAGTAGAAGGCACGCGACGGGGCGGGCAACACCTGTGACGGGACGGGTGGTAGGCCACTCAGAGGGCTGCCACGGTTTACGGCGGGACGGCGCCGAAGGTGTCACGGAGATGAGCGCCCGCCCCCTCGCATCACCTCGCAGGATGCGCAAAGTCGCAGGTAACTGCCCTACTAGCAGCGGTAGTTAATCTCTGTCCTGCACCTTGACCCGCCGGTAACTTCACCTCATACTCTGCTGGGCGGACGGCCCGTAGGGGGTGGGTGGTGAGCGTGATGACGGCATGACCGCGAAAGGCCGAGGAAGCGGAATAGGCGGACTGGGCGGGTTGGGTGGACCGGGCGGAAAAGGCGGCCCCGGCGGTTCCTGGACGGAACTGCCCCGACAGCTCGGCGCTGAGCTGCGCAAAGAGAACCGTACGGTGGCCGCGGAAGTCATCCACGAAATACGGCGGCAGATCCCGGAATTCTCCCAGCCGCTGTCCGGGAAATTCGGCGCCGACATCCAGCGGGGCGTCGAAACGGCGCTGGCCGAGTTCGTCGACCGCGTGGACGAGGGCGGCGTACGCGAACTGGACGCCGAACACCTCTCCGTCTACCGGGCGTTGGGCCGCGGCGAGCTCCTGGCGGGCCGCAGCCTGGACGCCCTCCAGGCTTCCTACCGCCTGGGCGCCCGGGTGGCCTGGCGCCGCTACGTCCGGGTGGCCCGCCGGCTGTCGGTGGGCACGGAGGGCGTGGCCCAGCTCGCCGAGGCGGCGTTCACGCACATCGACGAGATAGCGGCGGAGTCGGTCGCGGCCTACGCGGAGGCCCAGGCGGAAGCGGCCGACACCCTGGGCCGGCGCCGCCACCGCCTGCTCACCCTCCTGGTCTCCCCGGACCCCCCACCCCCAGAGCCCCTGCGCCAGGCGGCAGCAGAAGCAAACTGGCCCCTCCCGCGGGAAGTGGCAGCGGTAGCCCTGACCCCCCACCACGCAACACCCCCACCCCCCACACCGGCAGAGCCTCCACCTCCGCCCTCCACGACCCCGGTCCGGACATCCCCGGGCTCGCTCCCCACGCCCCCGGTCCGGACATCCCAGGGCTCGCCCCCGGGGGCACCCACGAGCCCGCACTCCACGACGCCAGATCCCGCGCATCCGGGCCCCGCACCCCCAGCCCCCACGGACCCCCACCGAAGCGGCGGCCCCCCAACGCCTCCACCGCCCCTACTGCCCCCACCGCCCCCGCCATACCCCGGCACCCCCACCCGCCTGATGGGCCGGGCCCGACGCCTCCCCGCCCCCGTCCTCGCGGACCTGGACGGCCCCGCCCCCTACCTCCTCGTCCCCGACCCCGAACGGCACCTCGTCGACCCCCGGGTCCAGCGGCTCCTCCAGGACCGCGCGGGCACCGTCGGCCCCACCGTCCCGCTCGCCCAGGCCGCCGACTCCCTCCGCTGGGCCCGCACCCTCCACACGCACCCCCGGCAGCCCCCGCACCCCGGCCCCACCGGCCCCACCGAATCCACCACTCCCGCCGACCCCGCCGACCCCGGCGACCGCCTCACCGACCTCCTGCTCCTGGCCGACCCGGCCCTCGTACGCCTGATGGCCGCGCGCCGCCTGGCGCCCCTCGACACGCTCACCCCCAAACAGCGCGACCGCCTCAGCCGCACCCTCCTCGCCCACCTCCAGAGCCCCCACGGCACCGCCCCGGAACTGGCCGCCCGCCTCTCCATCCACCCCCAGACCGCCCGCCAGCGCCTCCACCGACTGCAGCACCTCTTCGGCGGTCAACTCACCGACCCCGAGGCCCGGTTCGAGATGGAGGCGGCTTTACGAGCGGCGCTCCTGTGAGGCGTAGACGAACAGATCAGACGCACCCGACAAGCCGGAGCCGCCCCAACAGGTCAGAGTTCCCCGGTAGATCGAACGGGCCCGGTAGATCGAAGAGGCTCAGCAGAGCGAAGAGGCCCGGCACATCAGAGATGCAGCATCGACATCAACTCTGGGCTCCGCGTCCCGGTCTCCACCTCCGGAGTCGCCTGACCGGCCTGCATCCACCCCGCCGCCTCCGCCGCCGCGACCGCCTCGGCCTCCGCCGCGTCCGCCGCCGCGTTCAGCTCCTCGTTCTCCCCCTTGGCCCCCGCACCGGCCGCCGCAGCAGCGGCCACGGACGCCTTCAGCGCGGCAGCGCACGCGGCCGCGGCGAGCTCACCCACCTCAGCCACCTCGCCCGCCTCACCCATCTCGCCCGCCGACCCGGCACCCCCGGCACCCCCGGCACCCCCGGCACCCCCGGCACCCCCGGCACCCCCGGCACCATCGTGCGCCTTACCCATCTGCGCCGCCTGCGCCGCCGACGCCGCCGCGTTCCGGGCGCACCGCGAATCCGCGGCCGGGTCCGGCTCGCTCTCGGAGAGCACCGCGACGGCCTGTGCGGCAACGCGAGCGGCGTGCGCCGCCTTCCAGGCGACCCCTTCGGCCGCCTGGCCGCCCTGCTGGATGTAGTGGTGGGTGGCCGCGGCCCGGGTCGCGGCGCTCTTGGCACGCACGGCGTGACCGGCCCGCGCGGCGTCGTTGTCGGCGTCGTGTTCGCTCATGTCCATCCATCTCCGTAACCGCCCGACGTGGGCAGAGAAGTGCGCAGCGCTTCAAGCGTCCGGCAGAGTCGCACGCCGGCCCCCAACAGGCCAGAGGCCCACACGGATTGCACTCGCGGGCGTTACAGGCCGTGGGTGGAGGGGGGTGAGCCTCACGCCCCGAAGAGCCCCAGCCCCGCATCCACCGACCACACCTGCCACCCCATCGCGAACAGCGCGACCACCGAGATCAGCGCCATCATCAGGTTCTGCCCCTGCTCGGCCCAGTCATGGATCATCAGGACCAGGTAGATCAGATTGAGCAGCAGCCCGCCGACGAGGGCGATCGGCGTGAGGAAGCCGACGATCAGGCCGAGACCGAGCGCCAGCTCCGCGTACGCGACGATGTACGCCATCACCTGGGGCCGAGGCTTCACGGTCACATCGAAGCCCGCCCGCACGAACTGCCAGCGGTGCTTCTCGGCGATGCCCACCGCCCAGTCGATCCCCCCTCCGGTGAACCACGTCTTCTTGTCCTTGTGGCGCCAGCTCTCCAGCCACCACAGGCCGAGCCCGATCCGCAGCACGGCCAGCCACTCGGCTCCGCTGAGCCAGATCGTCTCCATCGCGCGCGTCCTTCCCCAGGGCAACCTGACGGTGCGTCAGTTCAGCGGATGTCGGCCGATCGCGCAAGGGGGTGCGGGGCCTTGCCGTTCCGCAGGTTCGCCCATAACCTCAATCTGATGGATCGTCAGATTCGAGATGCCGAAACCGGCAGGCAGTAGGGGGCAAAGCAGTGGTCAAGAACGACGTCGGCACCAAGGAGCTCCCCCGGGTCATCAGCGTGGACGACCACGTGATCGAGCCCGCGCACCTCTTCGAGAGGTGGCTCCCGAGCAAGTACCGGGACCGTGGGCCGAAGCCCTTCACGGCCGGTATCGGCGAACTGGAGTACATCGGCGGCAAGTACAAGTTCACGACGGACCCGGACGGCCAGATCACCGACTGGTGGGAGTACGAGGGCGACATCTTCCCGTACAAGCGCATCATCGCGGCCGTCGGCTTCTCCCGCGACGAGATGACGCTCGACGGCATCACCCGCGAGCAGATGCGGCGCGGCTGCTGGGACCCGAAGGCGCGCCTGGCGGACATGGACGTCAACCATGTCGAGGCGTCGCTCTGCTTCCCGACCTTCCCGCGCTTCTGCGGCCAGACGTTCGCGGAGGCCAAGGACAAGGAGGTGGGCCTCGCCTGCGTCCGGGCGTACAACGACTGGATGGTGGAGGAGTGGTGCGGCGACAGCGGCGGCCGCCTGATCCCGCTGTGCCTGATCCCGCTGTGGGACGTCGACCTGGCCGTCGCCGAGATCAGGCGGAACGCGGCGCGGGGCGTGCGCGCGGTGACGTTCTCCGAGATCCCGACGTACCTAGGGCTCCCGTCCATCCACTCCGGCTACTGGGACCCGTTCTTCGCGGCCTGCGAGGAGACCGGGACCGTCGTCAACATGCACATCGGCTCGTCCTCGCAGATGCCGGCGGCGTCGCCCGACGCACCCCCTGCCGTCCAGGCGTCGCTGAGCTTCAACAACGCCATGGCGTCGATGATGGACTTCCTCTTCTCCGGCGTCCTGGTGAAGTTCCCGCGGCTCAAACTCGCCTACAGCGAGGGGCAGATGGGCTGGATCCCGTACGCCCTGGAGCGCGCGGACGACGTGTGGGAGGAGCACCGGGCGTGGGGCGGGGTGAAGGACCTGATCCCCGAGCCGCCGTCGACCTACTACTACCGGCAGATCTTCTGCTGCTTCTTCCGCGACAAGCACGGCGTGGAGGCGATCGAGACGGTCGGCGTGAACAACGCGACCTTCGAGACCGACTACCCGCACGTCGACTCGACGTGGCCGCACACGAAGAAGGTGGCGGCGGATCACGTCGGCCATCTGCCGTACGACATCCAGTACAAACTCCTGCGCGGCAACGCGATCCGCATGCTGGACCTGCCCTTCGACCGGGACAGCGCCGGCAATCTGCCCTACTGAGCGAGGAGTTCGTCCGCCGACGACGCTGAGGGCGGGGCCGCCCTCAGCGTTATCCTTCGTCCTGATCTACGTGATCTTGCTCCCTTGATCCGCAGAGAGAGGCGACCGGATGAGCAACCCCCTTGCGGAGGCCGCCGTCACGCTCGGCCGCGCCTACGTCCGCCGAGCCCCCGGCTCGCTCCTCAAGGGGGCGCTGGCCGCCGGTCTGCTCAACCCCCGGCTGCGCGACCACCCGCGCCGGCGCGTGGTCGACGTCGTGTCCGGCGCCCGATTCGCCGTCGACACCCAGGACTTGATCCAGCGCTACCTCTACCTCTTCGGGGCCTGGGAGCCCCACATGACCCACTGGCTCCGCGGCCGTCTGCGCCCCGGCGACGTCATGGTGGATGTCGGCGCCAACATCGGCGTGTTCGCGGTGCTCGGGTCCCGCCTGGTCGGCCGTACGGGAAAGGTGGTGGCCATCGAAGCCTCACCCGCCTTCCACAGCAGGCTCGTTCAGCACGCCGCCCTGAACGGCTGCGCCAACATCAGAGCGCTCAACACAGCGGTCTCGGACACCGAGAAGACCCTGACCTTCGTCCTGGCCAGCTCGCACAACATGGGCGCCAACTCGATCGTCCCGTACGCGGGTCCGGCGGAATCCCGCTTCGAGACCGAGGCGCTGCCGCTGACGGAGCTCCTGGAGCCGGACGAGGTGACCAGGGCCCGCGTGATCAAGATAGACGTGGAGGGTGCGGAGGGCGCCGTGGTCCGCGGACTCGCCCCCCTGCTCGACCGGCTCCGCCCGGACGTGGAGCTGGCCGTCGAGGTCACACCGGACCGCATGGCCCAACTCGGCGACTCGATCGATGAGTTGATGGAGACGATGCAAAGGGCCGGGTTCCACGCCTACCGACTGCCCACGGACTACGCGGCGGCCCACTACCCGCGGGCCCTGCGCCGCCCCGCCTCCCCCGTCCGCCTGCGGCAACCGATCGAGGGGGAGACGGAGCTGGTCTTCTCGCGCGTCGACGCGGCGGAGCTCAGCAGCCCGCGCTGACGTTCTTGCAGTAGACCCAGCCCGGTCGATGAGCCGCAACCGTGCCCAGGAGGGGAGGGGAGTGGCCATGGGTTCGGTGTGTCCCGGACAGCGGAGAGAGCGTCCCCGCCGGTCAGGATCTTGTCCGGGACAGCGGATACCGCCACCCCAGCCCCTCCAGCACCCGCGCCCTGGCCGCCACCACCGCCATCCGCGCCTCCCGCTCCACCGCGTCCCCATGCGCCGCCTGGCCCGTCGCCTGCCCCTCCCACTTGCGGTAGAGGAGGCCGACCTCGGGCGAGAACCAGCCGCGGGAAACGGAGTTGAGGGCCAGCAGCAGGCCCGTGTCCTCCGAGGCGGGCAGCGCCATCCAGCCGCCCACCGCGAGCAGCAGGTCGCGGCGTACGCACAGCGTCGCCGGGTGGACCTGCGCCCGGTAGTCGTGCGCGGCCCAGTGGTCGGTCACGGCGCCGCGCTCGATCGGGCCGGGCTCCGGGTCCCCGGGAAAGCCGACCGTCCTGCCGTCGGGCAGCAGGTCGAGCGCGCGCGACGTCGCCCAGCCGATGCCGGGGTCGGCCTCGAGTGCCGCCAGGTCGCGGGCGAGCGTGCCCGGGGGCAGCTGGTCGTCGGCGTCCAGGACCTTCACATACGGGCCGTCGGCGTGCGCCAGGGCCATCATGCGGGCGACCCCGGGGCCGCCGGGCCGCCCCTGCCGGAACGTCACGCGCTCGTCGGCGGGCACGTACGGCGCGACCGCGTCGCTCTCGCCGTCCTCCTGGACCAGCCAGTGCCAGTCCCACCCGTCGGGCAACTCCTGTGCGCACAGCGATGTGTACGCGTCGGGCAGGAAGCGGGCCGACGGTCCGTGCACGGCCGTGACGATGCAGATGCGCCGGCTCACGGCTCACCGCCTTTCAGGGTTGCGAAGGGCCCGATCGCTGGCGACGGGGGATCCGCCAGCGATCGGGCCGGGCACCACCGTAACAAGGTTGCTTCTGCGATGGGAGCCAACTGTTCGGCCAGAGTGCGCAGTTGTGGTCATTTCTCGTCGCACGGCGGCTCGTACGAGAGGCGCGGCAGATACTCGTCCCACTTCTCCGGCGTCAGCACGCCCCGCGTGGTCGCGCAGATCCGCTGGATCGCCTCGTCGGCGTCCAGGTTCCACAGCCGTACGGTGTCCGCGCCGCTCGACACCCCGAGCAGGTCGGTCCGCGGGCTGAAGGACAGGAAGCTGCCGGTCTTGGCGTTGGGGCTCATCGACTGGCCGATGGGTTCGGGGTCGGAGGGCTGCGCGACGTCCCACAGGCGGACCGTGTTGTCGTTGCCGCCGCTCGCGAGCGTCCGGCTGTCCCGGCTGAACGTCAGCGACACCACCGCGTCGGTGTGGCCGGTGAGGGGGGAGTCGAGGCGCGTCGCCCGCCCGGAGTCGGCGATCTCCCAGAGCCGCACCGTGCCGTCGTCGCTGCCGCTGGCCAGGGTGTGCCCGTCGGGGCTGTACGCCAGCGTGTTGACCGGCCCCAGATGGCTGGTGAGCGGCGCGCCGAGGCGCACGGCGTGGCGGCGGTCGGCGATGTTCCAGAGCCGGATCGTGCCGTCCGCGCTGCCACTGGCGAGGGAGTCGCCGTCCGGGCTGAAGGCGAGGGAGTTGATGTATCCCTTGTGGCCGGGGAGCGGCGCCCCGAGCGGGCGCGGCCGGGACGGCGCGGCGACGTCCCACAGTTGAACGGTGCGGTCGGTCTGCGCCGTCGCGAGCGTGCGCCCGTCCGGGCTGAAGGCCAGCGCCTGGGGGCCGGTGAAGCGGGTGCGCAGGGTCGTGGCCGGGCCGTGGGCGACGGGCCGGCCCGGATCGGAGACGTCCCACAGCTGCACGGCGCTGCTTCCGGTCAGCACGGCGAGGGTCCGCCCGTCGGGGGAGAACACCAGCGAACGCACGTCCCCCGCACTGGGCTTGAAGGGTGTGCTCAGCGCCCTCGGGCTCTTGGGGCGCTGCACGTTCCACAGCCGCACCTTGTCGTCCCGCGCGGCCGTCGCCAGCACCTTCCCGTCCGGCCGGAACGCCCCGGTCCTGCCGAGCATGTCCGAGGTCGGTATCGACCACAGCCGGACCTTGCTGTCGCCGGTCCCGGTGGCGAGCCGCTTCCCGTCCGGGCTGAAGCCGAGGGCGTACATCTCCCCGCTGCTGCCCGCGAGCGGCTCCCCGACCTGCGACGGATGCGCCGGGTCGCTCACGTTCCACAGGCTCGCCGTGCTGTCCGCGCTGGCGGCCGCGAGCATGGACCCGTCGGGGTTGAACGCCACCGACCAGATGGGCCCGGTGTGTCCGGCGAGCGGCGCCCCGAGCGACTTCGCGTGCCGCGGGTCGCTCACGTCCCACAGCCGTACGGTGTCGTCCACGCCGCCGCTCGCGAGGGTGCGCCCGTCGGGGTTGAAGGCCACGGAGTGCACCGTGCCGGTGTGCCCGGTCAGGGCGGTGCCGATGCGCTGGGGGCGCCGTGGATCGGCCATGTCCCACAGCCTGATGGAGCCGTCGTCGCCACCGGCCGCGAGGGTGCGCCCGTCGTGGCTGAACGCCACGGAGCGCACGGCGGCGGAGTGCCCGGTCAGGGAGCCGAGCGCCTTCGGGCGCCGTGGGTCCGCCATGTCCCACAGGTGCACCTTGCGGTCGTCGGCGGCGGCGGCCAGCGTGCGCCCGTCCGGGCTGAACGCGAGCAGATAGATCGTGCCGCCGTGCCCGGCCACCGGCCCGCCGAGCGCCCGCGGATGCCGGGGGTTGCGGACGTCCCACAGCCGCACCGTCCCGTCGTCCCCGGTGCTGGCGAGGGTGTTGCCGTCCGGGCTGAAGACCGCGCTGCTGACCCAACTCGTGTGCCCGGTCAGGGGTTTGCCGAGCGCGCGCGGATGCCGCGGATCCCGTACGTCCCACAGCCGCACGGTGCGGTCGTAGCTGGCGGTGGCGAGGGTCTTGCCGTCCGGGCTGAAGGAGGTGAGGTAGACGGCGCCGGTGTGCCCGATGAGCGGCGTCGCAAGGGGCGCGTTCACGATGGAGACGAGCCGGTTCCGCACACCTTCGTCGTCGGACCGCAAATCATGTGCCACAAGATCAAGTTGGGCGGAGAGCGACGGATCGGTGAACTGCGCGCGATCGGCCTCGGCGACCACCTGCTGGAACACCGCGTCGTCCCGCTGCCGCCAGGCGATCACCGCGGCACTGACCGCCACCATGGCCAGCACGAGCAGCGCCGACACGGCGGCACGGCGTATCCATACGGTACGTCGGCGCAGCCGGGCCGAGGCGGCCAGGAAGTCCACCGCGCTCCGCGTCAGGAAGGTGTCACCGGCCGACTTCGCCCAGCCCCGGGCCTGTTCGAGCCGGGACCCCCGGTACAGCAGCGCCGTATCCCGCTCGGAGTCCTCCCAGGCACGTCCGTCCTCTTCGAGCCGCTGCCGCAGCAAATGGTCATTGCGGTCCTCGTCGATCCAGTCCCGCAGCCGCGGCCAGGCATGCAGCAGCGCCTCGTGGGTGATCTCCACGGTCTCCGCGTCGAGCGTCACCAGCCGGGCGCGCACCAGCGCCTCGAGCGACTCCTCGGTCTTGCCCGGATCCGTCGACTCGTCCGCCAACTGCCGCCGCGTCCCCCGCCGCCGTGTGGCCTGGGTGTCCTCTCCCAGCCGTACGAGCCGGAGCAGCAGCAGCCGCGCGGCCGTGCGCGCCGCCGGGTCGAGACCGGACCAGGCCCGCTCGGCGGTCGCCGCCACCGCCCCCTGGATCCCTCCGGCGGCCCGGTACCCGGCCAGCGTCAGCCGTCCCGTCTTCCGCCGCTGCCAGGTGGCGAGCAGCGCATGCGACAGCAGTGGCAGCACGCCCGCGTCATGAGCCCCGCGCGGCCCGTCCGTGCTCACCTCCCGCACGATCAACTCCGCGAGCCCCGGCTCCAGCTCGAGCCCCACGGCCTTGGCCGGCCCCGTCACGGCCTTGCGCAACTCCGCGGCGGTCAGCGGCCCGAGCACCATGTGCCGGTGCTGCAGCGCGTCGGCCAGCTCGGGATAGGCCAGGCACTCCTCGTAGAAGTCGGCGCGGACCCCGAGAACGACGACGGCGGCAGCCCGCTCACCACCGTCGGCGGGCGAGCCGAGATCATGCAGCAGCCGAATGAAGGTACGCCGCTCCGCCTCGTCCGAGCAGAGGGTGAAGGTCTCCTCGAACTGATCGACGATGACGACGGGCCGCCCGTCGAGAACGACGGAATCCCTGCCATCGGACCGCCCGACCACACCCCCCTCGGGAATGAGCCGAGCAAGCTCAGGGATCTGCCGGACCAACTCCCCGACAGGATCACTCCCCGGCACAAACTGCCGCACACCACCCCCTTCCCCCTCGCCCCCCAACACCCCCCTCTCCAGGGCAGGCACCAGCCCGGCGTTGAGCAGGGAGGACTTCCCGGCCCCCGAGGCACCCACGAGCATGACGAGCCCGCCGCCCGAGGTCTGTGCCGCACGGAGCTGGGCGACGAGCGAGTCCGTGCTCCGCTCCCGCCCGAAGAACCACTGGGCGTCCTGCTGCCGGTACGAGGCGAGCCCCCGGTACGGACACACGCCCGCAGCGGCCGACTCCTCGACGGCACCCCGCGCCTCGTCGTCCTCCGCGACGGCCCCGGACACCGCGTGCTCCCACAGGCGCTGCCACTGAGCCATGTCGTACAGCCCGGCGGAGACCGGCGCGGGCCGCTCCCGCCGCGCTTCAGGTATCAGGATGTGCAGAACGGCTGCGAGGGCGGCGAATTGGGCAGGCACATTCCTGGCCCGCCGCCAGTCACTGATCCGCTGCGCGGACACCCTTACGGGCCGCCCTCTTTCATCGACCCGCTGCAGTCTTACGACGGAATCGGAGACGCGCTTGAGAGGAGGGTTACCGGCTTCCGAGTACAGCAGCGCGAGGCGTTCCGCGAAGGCTGTGCGTGCCCCTGAGTCGGAACTCAAGGCGTCCACCCCTTCCCTCCGCTGCCCTTGAACATCCGGACCGGAAAACTCACTTTATACGGCTGACCTGCGGTTTAGGACTCCGGATGCCGCCCCAATCTCCCCCGGACACGCCACAGCTGGCAGGATCACGACGCAGTAGCGAGCCAACTACGCGGCGTCCTGGCAGGTCACCAGCTCGGTGCTCGGAGCGGCGACTCAAGGCACCGCATGTTTCTGAGTCTGAATTCCGCTCGAGTTGCGACGGTGTCGGCACGTGATGTCAACAGACTTTTGCCTCCCCTCCCATCCGGATCATAGGCAATCACTCCAGATCCGGAAATCCCCCATTCCATGCCGATACGCCGATACGGCATGGGGCGGGCGTCGTCCGCGACGTATCGGTGCCGGTCCCCACGTGGGGAGGGACCGGAGCCGACACGACGCGGACGACGCCCGAGCCACACACAACGCAGATCAGGCCCGGTACTGATTTCTCAGTACCGGGCCTGACCTGGTATTTCAGCTGTCGGGGTGGTTGGTCTTGGGTGGTGTCGGGAGGGTTCGGGTTGCGAGTCGGCCCGCAGAACTCGGCCCCGCCGATTGAAGAAGGCAGCGGGACCGCGTAGCCCAGGGCGGCTTCCCGGCCGCCAGGAGCCCGGCGGCCTGGCACCTCAGAGCTCGTCGCGGTCCCAGTCTCCGAGGTTCTGGTTCCCCGCCTTGTACTTGTAGGGCCAGATGCCCAGAGGGGAACGCCTGCCGAACGCATCGCCCAGGACATCGACGTAATTGCCGGTCTCCGCATGGCGCAGCCGGAAGGCTCCGGAGACATCGCCGGACAGCTGGGTGAAGTTCTGGCTGTCCTGGAGGTTTTCGTTCGGGCCGTGGCAGCTCTGGAGCTGGAGGAGCGCACTGCCGTTGCCCTGCTCAACGGGCTTGGCCGAGCGGTCGATGCACTGGTTGGTGCCTGCCAGCTGGATGCGCAGGACGGGGTGCCCGCCGATCCACTGCCCGTCCTGCTCGACGAACTGGAACTGCTGGTTGGGGCGGTTCTCGTCGTCGTAGGTGATGATTTGGGTCCCGTTGTCCGTAGACGCGCCCGCTGCGTCGAGGACCATCGCGGCGCCCGCGCTGGGGGCGTGGATCTCGTCCGCCGCCGGCACGCCGGCCCCGGCGGCCAGGGCGCCGTAGGCCACCGGCCAGTGGTCGCTGCTCCCGTTGTTCAGGACCGTGGCGTTCCAGGCCCATGGGTCGAGGTTGCTGATCATGTAATCGAGTTCCCGGCCGCTCTGGTGCGTGGCCTGGTTGGGGGCGTGCAAGTGCCAGTCGCCTTGGCGTTCCCCTTCCCAGCTCTCGGGTTCCCGGTTGTAGTCACCCAGGACGGCCCAGTCCCAGCCGTGGCCGTGTGCGTACGCCGCAGCCAGGGACACCAGCCGAGGTGTATCGAAGCCGCGGCCGCCCCCGGTGCTGCCGGCGCTGCCGTGAATGCTGAAGTGCATCACGTTGCTGCCCGCGGGCCTCACCCCGAGGAGCGGCCGCAGCCGGTAGGGGTCATAGGGGTTGGCGATGACGGCCACGTCCTGCACCGGCTGGGTGGTCAGGAAGGCGAGCGCCCGGGTGATGCGCTGCGGGTTCTCGTCATCGCCCACAACGGGCAGGTAGTACAAGTACCGCTCGGCGCCACGCGAGGTGCCGTCCGGGCGGTAGGCGTAGGCCCCCACGCCGTACGGCAGACCACCGTTCACCTCACGAGGGTGCGGGAGCTCGTTCTGCTCCAGACGCCGCGAGCCGGCAGGGAGGCTTGCCGGGCTGCCATTGGCGTCCAGCGGAGCTTCCTGGAGCGCCACGACGTTGTGCGTGTTCAGAAGCCGACTGGCCTCCGCCCACTTGTACGTGCCTCCTTGCATGTTCCAGTTCGCCGGCCGGTCCGGCGGATCTCCCTCCTGCGCAGAGGCTGCCCCCGGCATCGCCAGCGTTGCGGCGATCAGGGCGGTCAGCAGCCCGATGACCGCGGTCACCGCGCAGGTGGTACGTGAGGGTTTACGGCTTGATATCACGTTCGCCTTTCTGGTCCAGGGCACACCAGAACCCGGTGCATCCTGCACGGACCCTACCGCCCCAAGGCTCGGAACTCGGCGATCTCCCGCCGCTTTCAAGGCAGTTGGCGCATTTCCGTAAAATGGCACGGACAGCTGGAGGACCAGTCCTCGGCTCTGCGACCCTCCCCAGCACGTGTCCGCGTGCACCCCTCCGCGCAAGGTCTGCGCCCCAGCATTCCCTTCGCGCGCCCTTTGGATCTGGCGGCACGGGCCGAGGGAGCCGCGCCCTCCCCATCAGCTCTCCAGAAACAGAAAAAGCCAGGTCAGACTGGGTCTGACCTGGCTTTCAAAATGTGGCCCCCAACGCACATCAGGCCCGGTACTGATCTCTCAGTACCGGGCCTGGCCTGGTATTTCAGCTGTCGGGGTGGCGGGATTTGAACCCACGACCTCTTCGTCCCGAATGAGGTTCGGTTGCTGATCTTGCCTGCACGGATGGCATTTCCGCTGGTCAGGGGCGTGGTATCGGTCGGCCTCGCGTGGTGTGGGCGGGGCTTCGGGAGTAAGTCGGCTCCCAAACGGCTCCCAGCGTGCTTGCGTGGGTGAGTATCCATGCCCCCGCACGGGCGCTTCTGTCCTGCGCCGGATGTCGCGATGGGCGCACCCGGCCAGGTCCGGGATGCTCGGCGCCGGCTTCCACAAGGGACGGGTCAGGGCGCGGCGGCCAGGACGGTGGCCGGGTCGAGGTCGCCGCGGATGAGTGCCTGGGCAGCGTCGACGAGGCGTCCGCCGTTGGTCCTGCAGTAGGTGCGCAGGGCTTGGTGGGCCTGGGCCAGGCCAAGGTCGCCGTGTTGGGCGAGCATGCCGGTGGCGGTCTCGACGGCGGCCTTGGCGGACAGGGTGGACTGGACGCGGGTGAGGATGTCGGTGGGCCGGACCGGCTCGGGGCGATAGTGAATCAGGGCGAGGGCGGCGACGTCGGCGAGGGCCTGCGCCAGACGCAGCTCGGCGTCGGGCAGGCCGCCCGGTGATTCGAGCAGCAGATTGACCGCGCCGATGACCTGGTGGTCGGCGCGCAGCGGCAGGGCGTGTGCGGCCCGGTAGCCGGCCCGGACCGCGAGTGGCGCCAGCTGCGGCCAACGGTCGGTGCTTTCGCCCAGGTCGGTGGCGTTGACGGGCTCTCCGGTGCGGTAGCAGTCCAGGCAGGGGCCCTCGTCGGCCTGCAGCCGGAACAGTTCGAACAGGGCGGCGCCGTCATCGGAGACGGCCATGGTGCGCAAACTGCCCCGGGCGGTGGCCATCATGATGCCGGTCTCGGCGGCACCGATCAGGGTGACGCAGTGCCGGGCCAGCTGGTCGAGGAGGACGACCGGGTCGAAGTCGTCGGCGAGGGTGTCGGCCAGCCCGACGAATGCCTCGGCGAGCTGCTGTTCACGGTCCACGAACCGTTCACCGTCCCTCTTGTTCTGTTCCGGGTTGCCGCTCCGCGTCGCCCGGATCCTGCCCTGTTTCTTGATGGAAGCGGAGGGTTCGAGTGAGGACGTCGCGGGCGAGCTCGGTCACCGTGCGCCCCTGAGTGAACGCGCGGGCTCTGAGTCGGTCCAGGGCCTGTTGCGGGTCAACTCCCAGCTGGACCATGATCATGCCGACGGCCTGGTGTACTTCCGCGTGGTCGGCTTCCGCGGCCTCTACCCATGACGCTACTCCGCCCTCGGGTGCCTGACCGTCTCCGTCCGGGTCAGGCATCAGATTCAGTACCGCGAAGGTGGCCGTGTCCCGTACCAGCAGAGCGATCTGCAGCTCCTGCCCGGACAAGGTGCCTGCCGTATCGCGGTACAGATCGAGGGTGCCGATCGCCTGTCCACTGCTGCCCAGCGGCAGCGAGCACACCGACCGCACCCCCAGCTCGATGGCCTGGTGGGCGAATACCGGCCATCTGCGGGCGTCCGGCCCTCGCGTGAGGTCCGCGGCGATGACCGGTGCCACCAGATCCACGGCTGTCTGACACGGACCGTCACCAAGCGTGTACTGGGCCTCGGCGAGACGGGCCGCAGTGCTGTCACTGGCACACCACAGGGTGTGGACCGAGCCGCCTGCGGTCAGAGACACGGAGGCACCGGTGACGGGGAGTAGTTCCACGCACAGCCGGCACAGCGCCGCGGGAACCTGGCGGGGGGCGACTCTACGGGCGGCCGCAGCCAGGGCGTCCGTGATGTTCCTCTGTGTCGCGGTGTCGTCGCTGTCGCGGTGCTCGGGCCGCATCCTCGACACCTCCACCCGTCCTGCTCGGCCAACTGTCCTGATCCGTCAGTATCCTGCACCGCCTCGGGGCGACGGAGGAACTTGGCCGTCATGGCCGACGTGGCTGTGGCTGACTCTGCGAACCCCGCACGGCACGGCTGAGCTGCCACCGTCCGGTGCTTCCGCCGTGGTCGGCGTTTCAGCTCGCGCCCGACAAGGTGTACGGATTCGGATCAGGAGGGCGAGTCCAGGCGGGACTGTTGATGGACGACGTCGTGGGCGACGTCGAGGAGGGGGCGGTCGTGGGTGAAGGCGTAGGCGCGCAGCCGGGCCAGGGCCTGGTCGATGGGGACGTGCAGTCGGGCGCTGAGGGCGCCGGTTGCCTGGTGGACCAGGGCGCGGTGCAGGGGCAGTGGGTTGTGGCTGCTCAGGTCGTGGGTGCCTGTGGGGGTGAGGATGATGAGGGTGGCGGTTTCGGCGAGGGTGAGGGCGTCGGTCATCTGTGTGCGGGTGGGGCTCGCGGGTGTGCTGCGGTGGCCGGTGAGGGCTCCGAGCCGGATGGCGCCCAGATGCAGCGGTAGGGCGTAGACGGCGCGTACCGGGTGGTTGTGGGTGGCGGGCAGTAGGGCGGGCCAGCGGTGTTCCGGCACCGCGTGCAGGTCGGGCACGATCACGGGTTCGCCGGTGCGGGCGGCGTCGCAGGTGGGGCCCTCTCCGAGGGTGTACTGCAGGTCTTCGAAGGCGGTGGCGACGGTGTCGGCCGGGTCGTGCCAGACCAGTTCGAGGCCGGCTCGGTTGGACAGGGAGATGGCCAAAGAGTCGAGGCCCAGTGCGGCCGCGCATGCGGCGGGCGGCAGGGCCGCGAGACCCTGGCCGGTCTCGGTGGCCGCGGCGAGGAGCCCGGTGAGGTCGGGGGTGTCTGCGGGCACAGCGGGACCTCCTTGGCTGAGGGACGCGGTGCGCGCGGTGATGCGGGCGTCAGGGGCGGTGCGGGGCGTCGGCGGGCGGTGTGGCGAACAGGTCGGTGTCCGCGGTGCCTTCGATGACTTGTGCGCACAGCAGGGTCAGTGAACTGCGGTGAGCTCGTGCGTGGGCGCGCAGTCGGGTAAAGGCGGCGTCGGGCGGGATGTCCAGGCGGGCGACGAGGACTCCCTTGGCCTGTTCGATCACGATCCGGCTGTTGAGCGCCGTGTGCAACTGGCCGACCTGCTCGGCCTGGTCACGGGCCAGGCGCTGGTGCAGGATGCCGATGGTTGCCGCATCCGCCAGGGCCTGGCCCAGACGCAGGTCGGCCGGGCACAGGGCGCCGGGGTGGGTGTGGAAGAGGTTCAGCGCCCCGATGACCTCCTCACGCAGCCGCAGCGGCAGCGCTGCTACGGCGGCGAACCCGGCGGCGAGGGCCGCCTCGGTGAAGCGCGGCCACCGTCTGGCGGCCGTGGGCCCGGCCAGGTCCACGGGACCGACACTCTCATGCCGCCGGCAGCAGTCCCGGCACGGCCCCTCGTCGAACTCCAGCTGTACCTCTTCCAGTTGGTACGCGCTGTGGGTGGAGGCGGCGACATTCACCAGCCGCCCCTGGGCGTCGACCATGATCACCCCGGCCGCTGCCACGTCAAGGAGCTCGCCCACGTGATCGGTCATGACGTGCAGAAAGTCGACCAGATGGAAGCCGTCCACCAGCGTGTCCGCCAGCTCCACAAAGGCTCGTGCCAGTCGCTCGTCCCGCTCCGGTTGCGCCACCTTGATCACCTCTCCCCGGCGGCTCGGGCCGCTCCGTGATCTACGGCGGGTGTGGAGCATGCCCTGAGACCATTCTGACTCCGCCCCTGCCGATCCGGCACGGGTATGGCGCAACACCGCTCAAAAGAACGGCCGTTGGGTTCGCGACAACGCAGGACCGGACAAGGCGCGAGGGGCTGGTGACGTATCCCCTTGCGGCTGGGAGTGCCGGGGACCGCATCGTGGTGCGGAAGCCGGAATTCCACAGGCGCCCTGCCTGGCTGCGGCGAATCGGGGTAGCGTAGGGGTGAGTCCGCGGATGCCTCCACCAACGTGCACGTACCTCTTGATGCCGGTGTTCGGCGACGACGGGTGTGAGGGGAGAGTGCGAACCTTCGCCAGCGGACATCAGCGGTCCAGTGCGGCCGATGATTCTCACTCTGCTCGGCGGGCTGTCGCCTGACTCTGCGAGCAGCCGTCGGCCTCGGCCGCCTTGCGGAGTGTCCTATCAGGGAAGAGCGGTGCAACCGCCATGCCTGAAGTGCCGCGCGAGGAGCGGCTTGCGTCCGCGTTCGTCGAACTCGCCGACACTCTGGTGCGCGACTTCGACGTGATCGGATTCCTGCACACTCTGACCGACCACTGTGTGGATCTGCTGGATGTGGCGGCGGCCGGCGTGCTGCTGGGCATCCCGCAGGGCCGTGTGGTGGAGGCCGCCGCCTCCGACGTACGCACCCGTGCGCTGGAGCTGGACGGCGTCGAATGGGACGAGGGCCCCTGTCGCGACTGCTTCCACACCCGCGCCCCCATCGCCGATGTACGCCTGGACACCGCGGCTGCCCGCACCAGGTGGCCCCACTTCACGCCACGCGCCCTGGAGTTGGGCTTCACCTCGGTGGTGGCAGCCCCGCTGCGCTGGCAGGAGCAGGTGATCGGCGCACTCAACCTGTTCCGCGACCGGCCCGGCCCCCTGGCTGCCGGCCAGCTGCGCCTGGCCCAGGCACTGGCGGACACCGCCACCATCGCCATCCTCCAACAGCGAACGGTCCATGAGCAGATGACTGTCATCGCACAGCTCCAGTACGCGCTGGACTCCCGGGTCATCATCGAACAGGCCAAGGGCTACCTCGCCCACCGCCACCACTCAAGCGTGGACGACGCCTTCACCCGGATGCGCAGCCATGCCCGCAACCACGGGGCCAAGCTCACCGATGTGGCCCGCCAGGTCCTCAACGGCACCGCCGGAGCCGACCTACTGGACCCCGAGGCATGACGTCGTTGTCAGGCCCAGTCCGGGAGAGTTCGGGGACGGGAGAGCCATGCGGTATCCGATCGAGGCTTCGCTGCTGCGCGCCTTGGACGCGCATCACGGTCCGGGGCTGCCCGCCCTGCCACTTCAGGACGCCGGCCGGGAACTCGGACTGGACGGGCTTGCCTTCCTCCTGGCGCCTGGCGGCAGGTCGGGTGAGCTCGTGCAAGCCTTCGGCGAGCACACCGCGCCCCTGGAGGACCTGCAGCTGACCCAAGGCCAAGGCCCCAGCCCTGAGGCGGCCAGTAGCGGTGTCATGGTTCTCGTCACCGACGTGGCCGCCCTCGATCCCACCCGCTGGCCCGGCCTGCCCGGCCCGCTCCTGGACTTAGGTATCCATGCGGTGTTCGCCTTTCCCCTGCGCATCGGGATCATCGCGATCGGCGTCCTGACCGGCCACCGCACCACTCGCGGACCCATGACCACCGACCAGCTCACCTCCGCGCTGATCCTGGCCGACCTGCTCGCCCAGTACCTCATCCACCGCGCCGCCGATCCCGGCGACGCGAGCCGACTCCTGAACGGCACCAGCCTGCACTTCGCCGAGGTCCACCAGGCCACCGGCCTGCTCGCCGCCCAGCTCGGCATCGACTGCGCCCACGCCCTGGCCCGGCTGCGTGGCCACGCCTTCCGCCACGAGCAACCCCTGCTCACCATCGCCCGCCAGGCGCTGGCATACCGGCTGCACCTGGACGCCGATGACGCCAAGGGCAGCTGAGGCGAAGCCCTACCAGGCTTGCCTGGCGGGGACTATCGTGGGGCTGTGCGGCCCTGGTCCCGGTCGACCCACTGCCTCCCGAACGCCTGCCGGACTCTGGCTTCGCAGCCCGCCGTACCGGTTGAGGCACACCACTTGACAACCCATGCGGTGAGCACCCGCCGTGCCCAGCATGCCGGGCACGGCATAGACGAAACAGCAACGGGTAGTTGAACTCCCAAGCAGCTCCTGCCCGTTGTGTGACGGGCCGCCGCCGGAGGCATGGGCCAACGTCGGCGGCGGCCACGAGCGCGAGAACCGCGGCTCCCCTCCATGCGGTCCTCGCACCCACCGTCCTCACCGGCACCCGGGGTGCGCGGGAGTTCACCCCGGCTGGAACAAGCCAGGAGGACGAAGGGCCGGAACCGCCGTGAGTCGGCGCATGCGCGGCTCCGGCCGCCCACACGGTCACATTGGAGCTGAGGCCCGGGTCCGGGGGCCGGAGCAATGGGAGACGGGGTCGGCCGACATCTGCAAACGGCCGTCCTGAGTTCTCCGCTACCTCGCATGGTAGAACCAGCAGGGCAAGACGCAACAGCCCAGAATCCGGCTGCGGACTGCCACCGGCAGTCCGCATGTTCGGCTCCTCGGCGATGGAGCCGGCGTCTGCCCAACGGACCTGGGCATGCTTGTGAGGCTCGCGGTTCTCGGGCTCGCCTGTCCACGCACGGGCAGCGAACGTCAACGCAAGGCGCGCAGCACCCGGCCCCTCAGCGCCACATCGGCGATGGTGTCTGCGTCGCGCCAGGTTGCTGCGGTGACTTCCTCGGTCTGCAGCTCGATGACGTCGGCGGACGTACGGAAGAGGAAGCGGAAGTCGAAGTGGCGGTGTTCGGGCTCTTCCTTGGCCGGGTTGGCGGGGATGTGGTGGGCGTCGATGTGGATCGGCCTGTGGTCGGCAGGGGTGACCACACAAGTGGGAATGCCCGTCTCCTCGGTCAGTTCCCTCTGCGCGGCACTACTGAGGGTGTCGTCATGGGCCTCCAGGTGGCCGCCCGGCAGTAGCCAGCACTGCAGCGCGAGGTGGCGGATGTGCAGGATGCGTCCATCAGGGTCGGCCAGGATTGCGCCGGCCGTGACGTGGCCGCGGAACTCCTTGCGTGAGGTGAGGTCGGCCTCGGCGTCGAGGAGTTCCACGAGCGAGGCGAGGGGCACCTTCTCCTCGGGGTGGGCATCGAGGTAGTCGTCGAGCGTGGTGCGGATGTGGGCTGCGGTGATGGGCACGGGGCGGGGTCTCCTAGCGGTTGAAGTAGTCGAGCCAGGTGGCGGCGATGGTGGCGCGGTCGGTGGGCGGGAGTTCGTGGAGTCCGGGGTCGAGGCCGCCGCGGGTGAGGGCGGTGGAGGCGGCGAGTATCTCGGCCTGGACGAGGAAGATGAACGGTCCCACGCTGGCGCCGTGCAGGAAGTTGACGGCGTTGCCGCCGTTGAGGAGATAGAAGTAGTGGCCGGTGGTGAGGTAGCGGGTGACGTGGTCGCCGATGCCGGCTCGCTCGTACACGTCGGGCAGTCCGGCGAGTTCGAGTTCGTCCTCGCTGCTGGTGACGGTGGCGACGTACGCCCCGTTGCGCAGTCGGGCGAAGTCCTCGCCGCGCAGAGACAGTGATCCGGTGGCGCACAGTACAAGGCCGGCGTCCTCGAGTCCGCTCGCGCGGTCACGGGCGACGGTGAATCCTTGGGAGAGCGCCTGTGTGCGGCGTACCGGGTCGATGTCGTAGACGGTGACGCGGATGCCCTTGGCGTGCAGCAGGCGGGCGATGGAGCTGCCCAGCTTGCCGAAGCCGATCACGAGGGCGGTGCGGCCGTGCAGGATGTCGCCGCGTCCGCGCATCAGCGCCTCGGTGGAGAAGACGACGGACTGGCCGACGAGGAAGTCTTCGGGGTCTTTGAGTGGCGATCGGGCCACAGAGATGACGGGGCAGGGGAGTTTGTCGTGGTCGGCGTAGCGGCGGTGGCCGTTCTCGGTGTCCTCGACGACGCCGAGGATCTGGCCGGAGAAGCGGTCGCACAGCGCGTCGAGCGCAGGGGCGAAGTAGCCGCCGACGTCGAGGAGGACGACCTGGCGGCCGGCGGCACGCTCCTCGAAGTAGCGCAGAGCTCGGTCCGGATCGGCGAACAGGTCGCGGGTCAGTTTGTCGCAGGCGTAGCCGTCGGCCTCGACCTGGCGCAGCGCCTGGTCGTGTACGGACTTGGGCTTGGGGAGCACGGCGCGCAGTTCGGTGACGGCGCCCACTCCTCGTACGAAGGCGGGCCGTTCGGGCAGCAGGTGGGTGATCAGGAATGCTGCAGGGCGCTCGGCCGGGGTGAAGCGGGAGGCGATGCGACTGAAGTAGGCGTCAAGGCGGGCGCGTTCGAAGGTTTCCATAACGGCCTCTCTTCGGGTGTGGGGGAGGTGGGCTGGTGCTGGTGGAGGGCATGACGGAGCTTCTCGGGGTCGGTGAGGGTGTCGTCGTCGGGCAGTTCGCACCAGCCGCCGAAGTACTCGTGGGCGCGGTACGGGTTTGGGGCGACCAGCCAGGAGCCGTGGGAGAGCAGTCGTACGGGCAGGTCCTGCCAGGTGCCGGTGGTGCCGGAGGGGATGGCGAAGTACAGACGGGCGCTGGGCTGGTCGTACAGCACAGGGCCAAGGGCTTGTCCGGTCGTACGCAGGATGGCCAGGGCCCAGAAGCCGGGCTCTGCGGGCACGCGGAGGAGGTCCCAGCCGCTGCCGGCCGCCAGAAAGCGCAGGCCAGGGAGGTCGTCGATGAGCGGCGCCCGACGAAGGGCCTCGCGCAGGTGCATCACGCACCGCCCTCTGCTGATCTGCCGGCTCCGGCAGGCGTATGGGCCCGCCTCGACTGTGGGGGCCGGATCATCATGAGGCGGACGTCGAGGTCGGCTATCTGTCGCTCACGCTCCACGGCGACGTGCTTGGGCCCGAGGTGACTGCGGGCGGGGATGACGAGCCCGTACGTATCCGGCAGGGCTAGGACGTCGAGCGCCCCCATGAAGGCCGGCGCGCGGATGTCGCGGGCCAAGATGTCGGCCTCGGTGAATACGCCACACAAGGTCAGCTCGTGCTGGATGCAGTACAGCGCCAGGGATTCGGCGAGGGCCTGGCGGCGTGCAGGCCCGCCTCGGCCGTGTCGCAGATAGCCGTAGACGTTCGGGCCGTGGACCGATCGGTGTTCGGTGAGGGGTTCGGATGCCATGCCAGCAGCGTCGTGGTGACAGAACGGCCTTGAAATGACTGCCTGTTGCACTTCCGTTGCACTTTCCGCTCCGGCTGCTCACTGTGCGTGCTTCCATACGAGGCGGAGGGAGGCAGCCCGTGGTCAGCGTGCAGCAGTGGACCGGCCGAGAGGCGAGCGCCCTGCGTGCCGCCCTGCGCATGAGCATGCGGGCCTTCGCCGAACACCTCGGGGTGGCCCTGCGCACCGTGGCCAAATGGGAGGACCTCGGCGAGACCACTCAGCCGCGCCCGGACACCCAGGCCATCTTGGACACCGCCCTTGCCCGCGCCGATACGCACTCGCAGGCTCGCTTCGAGCGTCTGGTCTTCGGGGGCAGTCAGGCCGGCGAGCGAGCAGCGGACTACGAGACGTGGACCGAGGACATCGACCGCACCATCGTCAGCCTCAGCCGCCAGAACTTCACCTTCGCCGCCAGCCTGCTCAACCGCTGGCTCGGCGCCCACAACCCGCGCACGCTTGATCCCAAGGGGCAGTATCTGTACGGGCGTTCACTGGCCCTGCGCGGTGACCTTCAGCGCGATCAGGGTGCAATCCTGGGCCCGCTCTCCGCTCGGCAGTCGTATGCCGCTGCTCGCGGGCTGTTCGCCGAGCTCGACATCCCGCGCCGCGTTGCCCAGATTGAACTCTCCCTCGCTGTCGTCAACGAGATGGCCGGCCAGCTCGACCACTCCGCCCGCCAGTACGAACAGCTGGCGACCGACGAACGCCTCAGCCGTCGCGACCGAGCCCGTGCCCGCCTCTGGGTCGGCACCGCGCTCAGCAAGGAGGGCAACCATGCCTACGCCACCACCGCCATGGCGACCGCCACCCGCGAGTTCGAAGACCTCGGCGAACCCGAGGACTGGTCGGTCGCCCACCAGAAACTTGCCCTCGCCCACCGCGGTGCCGGCGACCTGACCCAGGCACTGCACTACATCGACATCGCCCGGCAGAGCGGCACCGTCGACTCCCCGATGCAACGCGTGCGCCTGGACACCGCGCACGGGCACATCCTTCTGTCCGACCCGGCAACCCGGAATGATGGGCTGTCCGTCCTCGACCAAGCAGCACAGGTGGCACTGCAATACGGCCTGAGCCACCAGCTGCGCAGCATCGAGGGCATCAGAAAGGGTCAGCAAGGATGAGCCAGGGAGTCGCAGTGCCGGACCGCGAGCAGCGCACCATCACCGACGAGCAGTTCCACGACGCCGAACTCATCTGGAACTACCACCAGATGGGCCACGAACCCCGCCCCTGCTCGGCGGCGATCGGCCTGGGCAGCCACGACCTCGGCGTCGCCACCGCCTCCGCCGACCTCTACCGCGCCGGCCTCTTCCCGATCCTGGTCTTCAGCGGCGGCAACAGCCCCACCACCCGCGCCCGCTTCCCGCGCGGCGAAGCGGTCCACTATCGCGAGCACGCCCTGTCCCTCGGCGTCCCAGACGAAGCGATCCTCGTCGAGTCCAACGCCGGCAACACCGGCCAGAACATCACCCTCTCCCGCGACCTGCTCCAGCAGGCCGGCATCCAGGTCGACTCCCTGATGCTGATCTCCAAGCCGTACATGGAGCGCCGCTCGTACGCGACCTGCCGCAAGCTGTGGCCCGAGGCCGAGGTCATCTGTGCCTCCGAGCCGCTCGAACTGGACGACTACATCAAGTCGATCGGCGACGAGAAGCTCGTCGTCGACATGCTCGTCGGCGACCTGCAGCGGGTGATCGAGTACCCCAAGCTCGGGTTCGCCGTCGAGCAGGACGTACCGGAGGACGTACATGCCGCTTATGAGCGCCTCCTGCACTCCGGCTTCGACAGCCGCCTCATCAGCCCCTGACCCTGCGATACCCGCGACGGCCCAGCTGGGGCGGGTGTGCGCGATCCACCAGCCGAACCTGTTCCCGCGCCTGTCCACTCTGGCCAAGCTGTACGCGGCCGACGTGTGGATCGTCCTGGACGACGTCCAGTTCACCCGCCGCGACTATCAGCACCGCACACGCCTGGCAGCCCTGAACGACCCGGCCCGGCGGCAGTGGCTCTCCCTGGCCACGCATCTGCCGCAGGGCCGGGCGACCTTGATCCGAGATGCCCGCCTGGCCGATCCGGAAGGCTGCCGTCGCCGGATGGCCGGGCTGATCCGGCAGTACTACGGCCGCAGCCATCACTGGCCGTCGATCCAGGAGATGGTGGACCCGGTGC
The DNA here is from genome assembly GCF_042740175.1 of Streptomyces sp. NPDC059009. Taxonomy (NCBI): domain Bacteria; kingdom Bacillati; phylum Actinomycetota; class Actinomycetes; order Kitasatosporales; family Streptomycetaceae; genus Streptomyces; species Streptomyces sp. NPDC059009. The sequence continues at coordinate 45,429 of NZ_JBHYJB010000011.1, forward strand.
TGGCCGGCTTCGCCACAACCGACCGCCTCGCCGACATCACCGAGACCTCCGTCCGCACCCTGCTCGGCGTCCTCGGGTGGCGAGGCAGGATCCTGCGCAGCAGTTCGCTGCCCTCCCGCAATGGGCGCTCGACCCGCCTGGCCGACCTGGCCCTGTTCACCGGCAGCACCGCCTATCTCTGCGGCACGGGCGGCATGCGCTACCTCGATCCGATGCCCTTCCAGGAGCAGGGGATCGAGGTCGTCTCTTTCCACACCCCTGTGGATACGGAGACGGAGATCTGGCGAGGCGCGCGCAAGGTCAGTGCGCTGCGGGCGCTGGCCCACGTCGGGCCGGAGACGCTGGCGGATGGCATGCGCGCACCCTTCAATCTCGGGACACGGGTCGTCGTCCCTTCTCAGGACACGTAGGGACGCTGGATCAGCGGCGCCGTGTTGGTGGTGCCTGCGGCGGAGCGGCTACGACGGGATGGATCGGGACAGCGGCGCGCTGGGCGGCGTTGCGAGCCTTGGCTGCCTGTGCACGAGGACCGGGGGCATGACGCTCGCCGAGGCGGCGGATACGCCAGGTCAGTGCGCGGGCAGGGCTGTTCGCGTCGTCCAGTGTGCGCTGGCCGATCGCTTGGTCGAGGACAGTGGTGGCGTTGTGTCCGGCGGCCTCTGCTTCGGCGAGCACGGCGGCGAGCGCATCCCAGGCCGCGTCGTTGAGGATGCGCTCGGCGTGCTCGGGAACTGCTTGCTGGATGTGACGGGCGAAGCGCTGCTTCATCTGAACGCTGGGTGCGCGTTGCGCGAGGCCGGCCAGGACTGGCTCGGCGACCTGCGCGTACGCGATCTGCAGGTGGATGAGGGCCTGTTCGGCCGCTGCTTCTTGCTGGGCGTGCTGGTGGGTGCGGTGCCAGTGCATGGCGAAGGCCACCGCTGTGAGCACGGAGTCCAGCAGCATCGCGAGACCGGACCCGTCGCGATCCGAGGGCTGCTCGCGCCAGATCGCCCGGACGCTGCGGCGGAGAGCACGGGCGCTGTCGAGGTCGGCTGCGATACGGGAGCGGGTGGCACGCTCGAACGCGACGGCAGCCTTCTCGAGTTCGGCCCTCACGGTGGCCGGCGCGGCGATCGGAAGCAGATCCAGCATCGCACCGAGAGCGACCAACTGCCCCTGGGCGGTCTGGTCGTCACCGCTGGAGAGGTGGTGGGGGATGCGGTCGGTGGCTGCGGTGGCCTGGTGCCAGGGGTCACCCTGCCGGACCGCGGTCGGTTCCGGGCTTGTGGTGGCGAGGCTCTTGCGGATCTTGGGCAGGGACAGGTCGGGAGCCAGGGTGGAGCCCGCGTAGAACACCGGCTCGCCCTTGTCGTTGGTGTCGTCGGGCAGGGCGAAGTTGCAGCCGAGTGCGTCGCCTGAGGGTCCGAGCTTGAGGCGTACGGTCACGCCGGTGGCCTCCAGTAGGGCGAAGAACTCGGTCTCGTCGGATGCCGCGGCGACGGCGCGGCGAACCCGCAGGCGCAGGACATCGCGGGTGGCGGCGTCCTGGCCCAGGCGTTTGGCCTTGAAGTGCTCCTTGCTGGTGGGGCGTTTGGCGCCGGTTCCGTCGCCCTGCTTCAACCGCCTGAGCCCGTAGTCGATTTCGATCTTGCGGGCCTCGCGTTGGACGGCGCGCTGGTCGTAGCCGCGTTCGGGGCGGCGCCCGTCCTGGCGGACGAGGGTGGCGGCGATGTGGATGTGGTCATCGGCGTGACGGACGGCTACCCAACGGCAGGCTTCGTTGTCCCCGTCTGGGGCGATACCGGCGGCGGCCACGATGCGGCGGGCGATGTCAGCCCACTGGGCGTCGGTGAGGATCGGGTCCTCGGGCGCGGCGCGGACGGGGCAGTGCCACACGGTGTCCTTGGGCGCCTTGTCGCCCAGCATCTTCACGGGCTGGTCGAGCTGGGCGACGAGTTGGGCCATCACTTCCTTCGGATCGCGCTGGGGGCTGCGGCCGGGGTCGGGGGCGAAGTCGTTCCAGGACGCCACGAGGTGCGGGTCGATGTGTTCGTTGGCGCGGCCCTTGCCGTAGAGGTAGCCGATCGTGCGGCGCGTGGCGTTCGGGCCCGAGCTGAGGATGATCTTGGGTATCACCCGCTCACCGCCCCTCAGTGACCTGGGCGATGGCCGTGTCCAGTTCGGTGACGGTCGCCTCGACGCGGTCTAGAAGTCGTTGGACGGTGTCGGGGTGGGGCCAGGCACCGTCCTTGTGGAGGTGGTGGGTGAGCTGGTTGAGGTTGCTGCCGATCATGCCGAGCTGCCCGTTGGCGGCCATGAGCGCCTTGATCATGGCGCGGTAGTCGGCGACGGCTGCGGTGGGGTCGTCGGAGCGGGCGGCGGCGAGCGAGCACTCGGCCACATAGCCACCAAGCGCCATCTTGCTCAGAGCGGCAGCGTTCTTGACGAGAGCGAACTCGGCGTCGTTGTAGCGGGGATGGACGCGGCGCTCGCGCAGTTGCTTGTCACGCAGGCGGCGACGCGGCGCAGGCTGCTTCGGCGCGCTTGGCGACGGCTCGGCTTCTCCTGTTTCGGTCGGCTCCCCTGGGCCGGCCGACCCCGGTGCCGCCCCGGCGCCGGATGCCTCCGCCCCCTGCGGGGTGGGGGCCGGGTAAGGACTCCTTACCCGACAACTTGCTGCGCTGTTGAGGTCGATGGTCATCTCCTGCTGGCGGGTGGGGAGTTCGTCGTGCGGGTCGTGCATGGGATGGATCTCCAAGGAGTGCTGGGGTGTCGGGTATTTCGCTGTGCTGGGCCTGTGTCCCCCGTGCACGGTGCACAGGGGGGACACAGAGCGAGGCCGGTGGGAGAGGGGCGGCCGACGTGGAGGCAGGGCTCAGGCGGCAGTGCTGGCGGCGACCGTGTCGAGTTCCTTCGGCTGCTGGGAGGCGACAGCGTCGAGTTCGGCCTGCAGGGTGTCCTTGAGCTTGTCCGCCTCCGTCCTGCCGATGGTCAAGTCCTTGCTCCGGAAGGTGGCTTCGATGTGGCGACGCGAGGCGCGACCCTTGCGTCCCAGTGGCGCGGTGCGAGCCAGCGCGAGCCGTTCGGGAGCGATCTCGCGGGGCTCGTGATCCTGCGGGCCGGAAGAGGGCTCAGGGGTCTTAGCCACGTCTGTGGTGTCCGAAGCCACATCGGCAGAGTCTCGCGCCACATTGGCAGGGCTGTGGGAAGTGGGGTGGTGGTGGACGACGATGTAGAGGTGGACGGCGCCGGCCAGAGCGAGTGGGGCGATGGCGGACAGGCCGCCGACGGTGATGTCGTCGAGACGGAGCCCATTGCCTTGTGGGGCCTGCTGGTTGAGGCGGAGGGCGTGTACGGCATTGGCCCAGATGCTCGTCACGGTGGCCGCGCCGACGAGCAGCCAGACGTACAGGCGGGAGTACCAGGGTGCGGTGCGCAGCATGAGCAGGGCGCCGACGCCGACGGCGATGAACCCGTCGATCACGAGTGGGAAGACGTAGGTGAGCGGCCCCCGGATGTGGATGGCGGCGGCCATCTGGCGCAGAGCGTCGTAGGAGAGGGCGAAGGCGAATACGGCGAGCAGTGCGATGCCGAGGCGGATCAGGTCGGTGCCGCGCAGGGCGGCGATGCGTGCGAACAAGCGGGGATGCTCCTGGTGGGCTTGGGTGGCGGCCGCGGTGCAGGGGAGGGCAGGGCGTGGCCGCCGTGAGGTGCGATGTCTCGTACCACTCGTTGCGTGCCTGGTCAGAGCAGGTACGGGTGGCGTGGTGATGTCGACTCGACTCGTTGCAGCACTCCCACTCGTCCCCGCGCTGACCTGCGCCGGGACGAGTGATGCGAGTGGAGTCGAGTCAGGCTGCGGTGCCGGGCAGCGGCCCGTCGGATGACGAGGTGGGCTCGTCGGCCGACTGGGGGTCCGGGCAGTAGCGCGCCCAGGTGTCGAGGAATTGGTTGCGTGCGAAGCCCTTGGCCTGGGTGCCGTCGGGGAAGCGGCGGTTGGCCGAGCCGATCCCGTAGGGCTTTAGGAGCAGCTGCAGGCCGCGCGGGGTCAGGCCGTTGGCGCCGTACTCCGCCCACGGCGCTTCCCTGTCCGCGTTCAGCGACTCCAGCAGGTGCTTGGTGCTCAGCACGGCCGGGTCGCCGACGGCGGTGAAGGCGCGGCGGATGCCGACCAGGAGGCGGGTGCGCAGGCCGCCCTCCTCGTCCTGGCCGGCCTCGTAGTCGGTCATGGCGCGACAGGCCGCACGGGCCAGCACCGGCCAGTCGCCTCCGGCGAGGTCGGCGATGATGACCAGCGGCTCCCAGGTGTCCGCCGCGCGGTCCTCGACCGGCATCGGCGGCTCCATCTCCATGGCCTGCTCGTAGAGCGGCTGGAGCCAGGCGTGGAGGCGGTCGCGGATCGCGTTCAGGGCGGGGGTGTCCCGGCCGGTGCGGAAGGACGCCACCTTCTCGCCCGCCGCACGGCGCCGCATCCGGATGACCACCGCCCGGTCCTGGATCGTGTCGGGCAGGTCGCCGATCCCGGCGAGTGCGGCCATGGCGAAGGTGGGGAACTCCTGCACCTGGTGCTCGGGCCCGGACACCCGCAGCGTCGGCCGGCCACGCTGGTGCCCGGCGTTGATCAGGCCGCGCACCTCCTCGTTCTTCTCCGCGGCCTTGGTGGTGCCGAACATCGTGTCGGCCTCGTCGACCAGCAGGGTCGGCGGGTCATCCCCGTCGATCGACCGGAAGATCGCAGCAGCGCTGGCATTGACCGTGATCAGCCGGTTGTGCACCGTCTCGGTCACGACATCCAGCAGCCGGGACTTACCGCACCGCTTCTCCGGCGCGACGATCGCCAGACGCGGCGCGTGCTGCCACGCCCGCTGCAGATGCGTCGCCGCAGTCCACAACGTCACCGCGGTGACGGCCTCCTCGCTGGGCATCGCCACGTACCGCTTGAGCTGCACCCGCAGGTCGGCCAGGATCTGCGCGCCTTCGGTGAGCGGTGGCGCCGAGGTGGCGTCGTCGCGGTCCTCCTCTGGCGGCGGCGCAGCGGAGGCAGCCGGTTGGCCGGGCACGGCAACCGGAGGCCACGACGTGCCGGTGCCGTCGGGAAGGGATGGCGTAGTCGGCTGGGCATCGGTCATACTGGGCATCAGCTCCTCTGCTTGCGGGCCATATGGGACGGCAATCCCGGTCTCCGCAGGTTGATCGCTAGGGATGGCGGTTGTGAGGTTTGCGCTTGAGCCCCCTGGTGCCACTGGCATCGGGGGGCTTTTTCTATGGCGGTGCGGGATGGTGCGACTCCTTGGCTATGCGGGGGGTCGTATAACCATGCCACACGATTGCGGTTCGCAGCAAGTTGCTGCGAGCCGCAGAATGTGTGCTACTGTTTTAGGGTCGCTGCAGATCGCAGTGGCTCCCTACCGAAGGAAGGGGGTGGGTATGGCAGAGGAAGACGCCCCGCAGGGGGTCCTGCTCAGTGGCGAGGACAACGTCGCGGTGCGCATCAAGCTGGAGCGTGAGGCGCGCGGCTGGAGCACCAACGCCCTGTCCGACCGCCTGAACGAGGCCGGCTTCGAGATGAATCCGTCCGCGGTCTGGCGCATCGAGAACCGCAAGCGGCGCATCAACCTTGACGAGGCCATCGGCTTCGCCGACGTCTTCGGCATTGACCTGCGCAACCTCGTCGGTCCGCCGAAGCTCGCAGTCCAGGCGCGCGCAATGGAACTCATTGATGCCGTCGTCGACACCTTGCGCGAACGCCAGCGAGCCTCCGTCGCCCACGCGAAGGCCACCGACCATCTCGACGCCTACCTTGCCGAGCATCCCGACATCCGCGAGGAAGCCGACGTGATGGTCTCCAACGCCATGGCCGCCGAGACCACCAAGTACATGCTGGAGACGTACGGGCCGCCGCCAGGCGAGCACCCCGACGCCGGCCCCGCCGGCGAGGAATAGCCCCCGGCTTCAACTCCCGTGCCGGGCCCGCAAACCCCCTGCACGGGCTTCATATCTCATCCCTAGCGATCGACCAGCGGGTCAGCGTTGCCGCGCCTACGCCCGCCACAATCCGAAGAGGACCCCACCCCTTGCGTCAACCCGCAATACCCCCTGCCCCCGTCGCGACTCAGGACACTGTGGGTGCCCTGCCGCGCCTCTACGTCCCCGAGGAAGTCGCAGCTGTCCTCGGCTGCTCTGCCTGGTGGGTCAAGGACCGCGCCCGCCGTCGACTCATCCCGTTCACGCGCGTAGGCCGTGCGTACCGCTTCACTGGCGAGCACCTCGCGGAGATCATCCGCATGAACGAGGGGCGCCCTGCCCTGCCGCAGCAACGAGCAGCGAAGGCGGCTCCTGCTGCCAAGTCCCTTGCTCCGCAGCCTCCTTCGTCACCCGCCATTCCTACGGCTCGTCTGCGCGCCCGGCCGCCACGTCGGGCCCGTCAGGGCCAGTTCGGGACCGCGGCCTAGCACGACGACGAAGAAGGGGGGATTACATGGGTTTCGGCGAGAAGCGCGGAAACTACTGGCGTGGTCGATACAAGATCGCACCCGGCAAGCACCTCACCGTCGTCGGCGAGGATGGCAAGCCGATCAAGTTCGCCACCAAGGGCGAGGCCCAGCGCGCCGCGAGCGAGGCCGAGAACAAGTACCGACGCGGCGACTGGCGCGACCCGTCACTCGGCCAGGAGACCTTCGGTGAGTACGCGAGCCGCTGGTACGCCGCCCAGGACCTGGCCGCCTCGACGATGCAGAACTACAAGCGCCACATCGAGGAGCACCTGCTCCCGGACTTCGAGGACAAGGCCCTCGCCGGCATCCTGCGCACGGACGTCGAGCTGTGGGAGAAGAAGGAGCGGGCCGTGTACGCGGCCTCGAGCGTCAAGACCTGGCGCTCGACACTCCACCTGATCTTCGAGGACGCGATCGACGAGGGCCTGCTCACGTCCAACCCGGCGGCCAGGCGGCGCGGCCGGGGCAAGCGCGCCGGCCGCTCGCGCGACCGCGGCCCGGAGAAGGTCGTCACCGACGCGCTCGGCATCCTGCTGACCGCCGAGCGCGCGGCCTTGCTGTCAGGCCGTGACGACGAGTTCGTCGCCACGCTCCTCAAGGGCTACACCGGCAAGCGCTGGGGCGAAATCGTCGGCCTGGAAACGGAGTTCGTCCGCCGAGGCGCCTTCCGCGTCGAGTGGCAGCTGTACGAGCTGGACACGGGCGAGCTGGTGCGCTGCCCGCCCAAGGACGACAGCTACCGCACCATCGACTCGATGGACTGGCTGTCGGCCCTGGTCTTCAACCACATAGCCCGTACGAAGCCGACGCCTTGCCCCTGCCACGGCAGGACGTACGTCTTCCGCGGCCAGGGCGCCGCACGCACCGGCGGCCACCAAGGCGCCAAGCTCGTGGACGTCGCCCGCCGAGCCGAGGTCTCCACCGGCACGGTCTCCAACGTCCTCAACCACCCTGACCGCGTGCGGGAGGACACCCGCATACGCGTCGAACTCGCCATCTCCGAGCTCGGATTCGTACGGGGTGGAGTGGTCTCGGAGCACGCAGCTCACTGGCGCCGCAACGGCTTCGCCACTTGGCTGTTCACCCCGGCGGTCTCCGGCTGGTACCCGAAGAAGGCACCCCAGGAGGCGCGCCCGGTACCGATCCTCGGCGAGCCCTGGCCCGGCATTCCGGCGCGAGGGCGAGGAGCAGCATCTCGCGCCGACGCCTGCTGGCTCCCGATCGCCAAGGGCCTCACACCTCACGGCCTGCGCCACACCCACCGGACGATGATGGAGGACCTCGGCACCGAGAAGGTCCTCATGGACGAACGCATGGGTCACCTCGACGGCTCGGTCTCCGCCCGCTACGCCCACGTCACCCCCGGCATGCGCAAGCGCCTCACGCTCGGCCTGACCCAGCAGTGGGAAGCGGCACTCGACGCCCGGCTCGCGATGAGCCCCACATCACCAGTGCGAGTCCTCAACGATCTCCTGCACGCACGAGCGAACTCCCTGCGATAGCTCCACGCGGTCCCCGCAGCGTCGTTGCGGGGACCGCGTGGACCTCGTCGGTCACGAGGGCGGCACCGGGGTCTGTCCCTTTTCGGGACAAGACCCTTGTCCCGAGGCGGGACAAGCGCGCTGTCCCGAAAAGGGACAGACCATCCGACGCGCGAAGGCTCCGAAGCCCCATCGCTCAGAGTCTGATCACCGTGGCAGACGGTCGCTCCCCTCTCGGAGTGAACCCCTCCAGCCTCCGAGAGGGGAGCCATCCGGGAGCCGCATCCCGAAGTCGGCTCCCAAATGGCTCCCAGATTGGCCCCCAAACGCAAATCAGGCCCGGTACTGATCTCTCAGTACCGGGCCTGACCTGCTGTTTCAGCTGTCGGGGTGGCGGGATTTGAACCCACGACCTCTTCGTCCCGAATGAGGTTCGGTCAAGATCGACACCTGCGGATCTTGTAAATGCGCAGGTCAGGACGTTGGTCTGAGGCGGTGCGACGGGGTCTCGGTTGGTCTCCGGAGGAAGATCATCTCCCAGGATTCTCCCAGCGCCGTGTGCTGCGTATGGGATTCGCACCGAGCCCCACAGCTTCAAGGCGCATTGCGGAAGCAAGTTCGCGCGACCCACTGTAGGTTCCTGCCGCTCTCGCGGTGCCAGCAGGACATGGAGAGGTTAGACCTGGGCCTTGCGCCAAGGCGCGGTGGGGTCCGACAGGGTGTCGAGAATCAATTCGCACCAGGTGACGGCAGCATTGACCGTCAGGCGGGCATGACGCACTCCAAGGCCAGATGGAGTGCTTGCCTGGCCGTGACCGCTGCCGAAACCCTGGTTGCGTAGTTCTGCGACCCCGACCGCGATGTTTACCGAGCCCGAAAGGATCTTCTTCACGGCCTTGCTGCCATCTGGCCCGTCAGGTGCCGAGCCGGCGTCGAGCTTCAGTGCCTTCTGGACCGTGCTGATCAGAGTGGGGAGCGCGGCGTTCTTGTCGACCTCGATGCTCAGCTCGCCGAGAGCGGTCTTCGCGGTCGCCTCAATGAGCTGCTTGGCCGCGCCGATGGCGCCGTGAGGATCGGTGGTCAGGTCTCTCCGGATACGCTCCAGCTCGATCGTGATGCCCGAGGCGTCGCCCAGGGTGCTCAGATCACGGACCAGCACCGGCGGATTAGACCAGGAGATCCTTCCCTCCCCATCGAGAGCGAAGCCGTCCCGCTCTAGGCGCACCCTGATGTCGTCCAACCACTTCGGTGTTCCCTGGTCGTCCGGGTTCCGGTACGCGCGGATGAAGTCCTCGAAGACCAGGAGCGCTCGCCGCACCTGGTTCGGATCAGACCAGTCGACACCCTCCGCGTAGAGCATGAACTCGGTTCGACGCTGGCCCGAGTCCTGGTACTTCAGCTCATCTGGAGGGACAGGTGCGAACCCGTGGTCCTCCCACAGGTCGGCCACAATCCGAATGGTCAGGTCGGTGGCCAGGGAGCGGAAGGCGTTGCGGGTCGCGGGGCTCACCAGGTCCCGTCGCGTGGTGACGGTCATAGTCCGAAGATAAGAGCAGACCTTGACGGCCGTCACGGCCTTTTCCCAGTGACTGCCGGAGAAGCCAGCGGCTGGCTTCCGCGTCAAACGCCTCGGTCGGATTCCAAAGGAGTGGCAGTTCGCCGCGGGCAGACAGGACAGATCTCGAAAGATCTGGTGCACGGGCGCAACCCATGTCAACGTACGACGCCCGGCTAGAAGATCCACCCACCGAGCCTACGGAGGCGCCCCTGTACCCGCACCACCCCAACGACCCATTCCGCTCCGACACACACGACCCGGTGTATTGGGTCACTCCGCGCCACTTGGCCGGTGACGATGGCGCTCTCGCCGAGCGAACCGGCAAGACCTTGGCCGACCTCGGCTGGCGTATGTGGCCCACCGCCCGCAACACCCTGCTGTACGTGAGCCCGGACGAGCTGTGCGGCGCCGAATGGATCCTCGCGGCCTACCCCTTCGAGCTGGGCGGCCTGCCTGTGGCCTGGCAGCTGAGCGCCCGTCCTGGTTCTGCCTCGGCGATGACGGAGTGGAATGCGTACTTCACCGCTGGCGTCCCGTTCGAGGCGCTCGCTGATCTCCTCGTCGCACTCAGCACCCGCCCCGCGCCTAACGTCAGTCCTGAAGGCCACGAAAAGGTCCTCGACTCTGTCATCGCCCAGGGCTGGATCCGTGACGTGGACCGACCTCGCTCCACCGCTACGGACCCTGCCTTCTCCTGCAGCATTTCGCTGGAGGTGCTGCCGCCGCTCGTCCAGGATGCCGACCCGCGTCCCGACTTGATGGGCTGGCAGGCATGGGCGGAACCCGTCCTCGGTGCTCCGTATCTGTGGTGTGCCAGCTTCAGCGCCAGCGTCCCTCACGACCTGGTCGCCGCGTTCGCCTCCTCGCTCGCATCACCGGTACCGGTGCCCCGCCGCACCCTGCCCGAGAGCGCTGAGGGTCGGCTTCGGGTAGTGCGCCGCAGCTGACCGGAGCCGGAGTGGCTTGTGCTGCCAGTCGCTGACTTCCCCTGAGATACCCGCTTCCTGCACCCATCCGATGAGAGAAGGAGTCTCTGCGTGTTCCGACGACGTGCTCGTGCCGACCGTGAGTTCCGTGAAGTCCAGCGTGCCGGCCAGGCGATGCTGGCGATGCACACCGAGTGGCCGGACCCGGATGTCACGGCGCCGGACCCGACCGTGCCGGCTGACGCCACGGTGGTGCCCGACTTCCTGCCGCCGGCGTTCCGGGCGCCGTGCCGGCAGAACGTGTCGGGGTTCATGATGCGTTGGGACCTGCCGCTCGTCATCGAGGGTGAGGTCCACGCGTGCCACTGCGGTGCGTACCGGAACTGGATCGTCTTCAACATGCGCGACGACTCGGTGTGGCTGCGCTGCGAGGCCGGCCACGAGACGCAGGAGACCCGGCTGGACACCGCCTGGTACAACCGCAACTCCGGTCCGGTCGACCGCTTCCACCCCACCCTCGAAGACGGCTTGCGCCACCTCGGCCACTGAGAGAGCGAAACCCCTTCCCCCACTCCTGCGTTCGTCGGCACCCGGAGGGCCGACCCGATCAGACCGTCCGTCTCGCATCACCATCAGCAACAGCGCAATGACTAGCTGAGGCCCAAGCCAACTGCCGTCTCGGCACAGGCTGGGGTGGTCAGCGTTCTGTGTCGGGACGTGCGGGAATGCGGCCTATTCCAGAGTCTTGATCCAGTCGGTCACGACCTGGACATAGCGGTGCGGGTCTGCGGCGTGCATCTGGTGGGCGGCGTCGGGCAGCGAGGTGTAGGTGACGGGCTGGCCGGTGGCCTGCATGATGCGGCAGGCGTTCTGCGCCTGGAGGTCGGTGCAGGCTCCGAGCATGTGGCCGGTTGCGGGGTCGGTCATCCGGGCGTGGTGGGTGAACAGAACCGGGACCCGCACCTGCTCAAGGATGGTCTCGTGGTCGCTGGAGGCGAAGGCCAGGCCGCCGGCCCACGATGCTGCCACCTCCGGGTCGAACTCCTTGAGGTGCTGCGGAGGTTCGGGATCGTACTTGCTGCCGGCCAGCATGCCGGGGAGTTCCTTGGGCGCCGCCTGCACGAGGCCATTCCAGTCGCCGATCGACCACTGGTTGCCCAGCCACTTGCTTCGCAGCTCGAACACCGGCCCCAGGTTCGTCCGCACTCCCGGCCCGTAGGCCGGAGCGATCTCGCAGGCGAACAGTGGCGGGTCTTCCAGGATCGCGGCGCGCAGCTGTCCCGGTTTGGCGTACGCGGCCAGCCATGCGGTCATGACGCCGCCGACCGAGTTGCCGGCCACCACGGCGGGCCGCTTGATGACCAGGTCCATAAAGCGGACCAGGTCGTTGCCGAAGTTGTCCAGCGCGTAGCGGCCGGGCGTCCACGTGGTGCGGCCCTGGCCGCGGGTGTCGACCGCGAACACCTGGAACTGAGAGGCCAGCAGGCCGATCGCTTCCTCGTAGGTCCACCAGGAATCCGCCCCGCCCGGAACCAGCAGAAGCGCAGGGGTGTTCGGATCGCCCTCCACGACGTAGTTCATCCGAATCTCGCCGAGATCCACTGTGTGCTCACTGAACCGATGCTGGGCGAAGATCCCGGCGCGGTCGGCAGCCTCAGAGATGCCCATATCGGAGCCCCCTTCCTCATGTCCCGAATGTCTGCGCTATATCAACATGCGCCGGTACGCCTCATCCGCTGACACTCCGTCTGCAAGCGGTCCTGGGAGCCATTCGAGTCCCCATCCTGGTGGTCATCTCCGGCGCTCCTGGCCTGGTCGACGCCCATCTGGCGAAGGCTGTCGACAAGGCCCGCCCCGTGGAGTGAGCGTGCCCGCCGAGCGGCTCTCGCCTCAGTCGAAGGCGAGCCCACGGAAGGTGTTGCGGATGTCCGTCAGTGGTTGACGGTCGCGCGTGTAATAGAGCTTGTTGGTCAGGAACACCGCCCATCGCCGTTGACGAGGCGAGATCCACATGCCGGTGCCGGTGAAGCCGTAATGGACCCAGACGTCTTCGGCGGGGGTGGTGCCGGGGGCGGGGTGCCAGAACAATCCGCGTACGGGTTCCAGGGCTCCGGTCTGGACGGTCAGTGATTCTGCGGTCCATGCCGGACCGAACCCGGCCCGCACCGGGGCGGCCGTGGCGTCGAGCATGTAGCGCAGGAAAGCGGCGAGGTCGTCGAGGATCGTGAAGACACCGGCGATTCCGCATGCTCCGCCCAGGAGCCGGGCCGAGAAGTCGTGGGCAACGCCCTTGAGGTGCGTATCGGTGTCCTGGTCGAGTTCGGTCGGTGCGCAGCGGGCGGCGACCTCGGCCGGCAGCGGCCCGAAGCGGGTGGAGTGCATGCAGAGCGGCCGCCAAGTCCTCTCCACGGAGAGGTGGTTGAGGCTCTCGCCAGACAGGTATTCGGCGAGGTAGCCGAGGACGAGGGCGGCTCGGTCGGTGTACTCGACGGCCTCGCCGGGCTGGCGGTGCAGGGCTTCGTGTAGGACGCCGTCGCGGATGTCCTGGGCATCGGTGCCGTAGAGGTTCTTCAGCTGAGCCCGCAGAGGAAGGCCGGCGGTGTGGGTCAGCAGGTGCCGGGCTGTTGCCGCTCCGAGTGGGTGGCCGGCGACCTCGGGCCAGAAGGCGTCGAGCGGGACGTCGAGGTCGAGCTTGCCGTCCTCCCAGAGAGCACCGATCGAGGACCAGACGGCGAGGATCTTGGTGAGGCTGGCAGCGTCGAAGATGGTGTCCCGACGCATCGGAGTATCCGGCTCGTCGGGGTCGAGGACGCCAGCCGTGCCCGACGCACCGACGCCGACGGCGTCGCCAACGGCCCACACGGCGCCTGGGTAGACCTTGTCTCGGACGCCTTCACCCAGCAGCTGCTCGATGCGATCGGTGCGGTACGTCATGGTCTCCCTGTTCGTCGTGGGTATCCCGTCGTCAGGGTAGTGACGCGGGCGGGAGGGTTCGGGGAACGCTTCCGCCTTGGTGTCGGCATCAGGTGAACTGCTGACCGAGTTCGGTCAGGGCCTGAGCGGTCACCGAGAGCGGATAGCGGGCGGCGTTCGCGTAGCCCGCCTGCCGAAGCGCCGGCAGCAGGGCCGGCGCGGTGCGCAGCCGATCCAGGTCGCGGGCGAGCGCGGCGGAGTGAGTGAAGTCGGTGGCCACCCCGGACACGGCGAGAACCTCGTTGAGGCCGGGCACTGGCTGGTAGAGGACGGGCAGGCCACAGGCTTGGGCCTCCAGCGCGACCAGGCCCATGGCCTCCAGGGTCGTGGACGGCATGACCAGTACGTCGTGCTCGGCGAAGGCTTTCCACAGTTGTGGGCGGCGGAGCCAGCCGAGATACCGGGCTCGCACTCCGGTCCGCTGGAGCAGCGGGGCCAACGCGTGGAACTGGGTTCTCGGCGCGGCGATGCTCAGTTCGATGCCTGGAATGGGGGCCAGGGCTGTGACCAGGTGTTCGGCTCCCTTCTCGGCGGTCAGTCGCCCTGCATACAGCAGCCGCAGGTGACTGGTCGAGCTGCGCGCGGGCCGGGACGGCGGATCGGTGAGCAGATGGTCGGGGATGCCCCAGGGGATGTGGACAACCTTGTGGCGGTCAACCTGCGGGGCGAGCCGGAGAAGGCGATCGGCCATCGCGCCCGTGGGGACCACGATCGCGTCGGCGGCCCTCGCTGTCTCGCGAAGGACTTGGAGTTGGTCGCGGTGGGCTTCGGCGAAGAGCAGGTCGGTGCCGTGGACCAATGCGATCCGCGGATGCGTTGGCAGGGCGCGGAGCAAGGCTGGTGTGGCGCCGAACGTGAGGTGCTGCAGGTGCAGTACGCCGATCTGCGCTGGGTCGATCGCGGATATGAGGGCCTGGCGCAGCGCCGCGACGTAGCGACTGAAGCGGGCGCCTTCCATGCACTTCCCGGACACCGGCAGCATGTTGAGCCCCGCCGGAAGCCGGGGTCTGGGGCCCGTTGGCGCCAGCATGAATGCCCGCGCGGGGATCAGGGGTTTGTCGCCTGTGTAGAGGTCGAGGAAGAGTTCGACGCTGCCTCCGGGGCTGCCGGCCGGGAGGTCCAGGAAGGTGGCGGTCAGCGGACCCGCGTCCGGGTGTGCGGCGGGGTTCACAGCGCTCCTTGAGGGATCTCTTCGTACAGGCGGGAGATGTCGATGCCGTTCGTGGCGGCGTACTTGGCGGGCTGTTGCTGGTAGCTGGCGGGGACGCCGAGGGCTGTGAGGAAGACGAGCTTGCCGAAGGTCATTCCCGGATAGATCCGGGCGGGCTTCGCGGCCCGGATCTCCAGGGTCCAGCGGATCGCGTGGCCCTGATGGCCGAGCGGGGCGGAGACGTGGACCCAGATGCCGAGAGCGCCGATGGTGCGGTCACCGTTGAGTAGTTGCGCGTACGTTTCCGAGCCCGTCCTCTCCAGAGTCACGCCGAGGTAGAGCACTCCGGGCCGCAGAACCAACCCGGAGGCAGGGATGGGGTGTTCGGTGAACACGGTGGGCGCAGCGGCGTCGAGTTCGCTGTCGCAGACGCGGATCGTGTTGCCCAGGCGCCAGTCGTAGGAGTTGGGGGAGAGCCGTGCCGGATCGTAGGGGGCGATGGTGATCTCTCCCGTGCGGACGGCGGCGGCGATGGCCGGGCCCGTGAGGATCATGACGCGACCGCCTGGATGCGTGCCGAGTCCCGCCAGTAACGGGAGGGCTGCGGGCCGGCGGCGCCCTGGTACTTGCCGCGGTACAGATCGACGTCGCCGGCGGAAACGAAGAACATGACCTGCCCGATCTTCATGCCCGAGTACACCCGCAGCGGGCGGATGGGCGAGAGCATCAGCGTCCACTGACCGTGGAACCCGATGTCGCCGATAGGCGCGGTGATCTCGACGAACAACCCGAGCCTCCCGACCGACGAACGGCCGAAGAGCAGCGGGACGAAGACGTCCGAGCCGACCTCCTCGACGGTGTGGCCGAGGTACAGCTCTCCAGGCTGGAGGACGTATCCATCCTTGCCGATCAGGATGGAACGGGTGGGGTTGGCGCGGTGGGCGTCGATCACCTTGGAGGCGTACGTCAGCAGGGTGGAGCCGAGGCGGACGTTGTAGCTGTTGGGGTTCGTCTGGTCCGGTGCGAAGGGGGTGATGCGCAGGCGGCCGTCGGTCACGGCGGCGTTGATCTCGGGCCCGGTGAGGATCATTGCTCGCCTTCTTCCTGAGGATCGACGGAGTTGGGGAGCGGGGCAGTTAGGACGCGGCATACGGCCTGGCCGAGTCGTATGCCTGCTTGATGAGTTCGTCCGCCGAGATAGCTGTCGGCGAGGTAGTCGGTGGTCAGCACGGTGCGGACCTCCGGTGGCAGGGGAGTGGGGGCGACGACAAGGGGGCCGACACGGTCGGTGAGGTGGTCGAGCAGCTTGTCGTGGTCCTGGGCGCGATCCTTGGGGAGGAAGGCGTGTACGAGCTGGTTGTCGAAGGGCTCGATGGCCAGCAGGTCGCCGAGGGTGAGGGTGGCGCCGAGCTGCACGGGGCGCAGTGCGGTCTCGTTGAGGACGACCGCGTCAGCACCGAGTCCGGTGTGCAGTCGACCGGCGATGTCTTCGAGTAGGCGACGGCGGTCCAGAGGCATGTTGCGGAGGGGCTCGGCCACGGTGCCGAGGGGACTGTTCAGTTGCTGCCCGATGGTCGAGATCTCTGCCAGCAGGGCGGCGAGGCCGTGAGGAGCGGCGTGGGCGTCGGGGAAGGTGCAGGTGCGGGCGGCCCATCCGCTGCCTACGGGTTCGGCGGCGGCGTATCCGGCGCCGAGTTCGCGTCCCTTGACCACCAGGGTGTCGCCGACGTGCGTGGGGCCGAGGGTGTCGCTGTGGCAGTGCCCGGCGAAGATGACGTCGGCGAACGGGCAGGCGGCGGCCAGCTTCAAGTCCTCCTCGAAGCCGGAGTGGGACAGCACCATCCAGGCGTCGGCCCGATGGTGGTGGTTCAGCATCACTTCGCGCAGGGCCTGGGCGGGGTTGGTGACGCGGTGGCCGGCGCGTTGATCGACGGGAATGGCGTTGAACGCCTGCGGGCCCATCACCGCGGTGACAGCGACCCGCCGACCTCCGATGTCGGAGATGCGTACGCGGTCGAAGAGCGGCTCACCGCTGTCGCCGGTCGTGTTCGCGCACACCGTCATCCGGTGTAGCCGTGGCTCGAAGTAGTGCGGCCAGCCGTGGTTTCCGGGTGCGAGTACGTCGTACAGGGTGGTGAGGATCTCGCGCTCGATGCGCCCCTTGCCGAGGTGGTAGAAGCCGCTGCCCTCGAAGAAGTCGCCGCAGTCCACGATCAGGCTGTCGGGCCTGGCGGCGTGGAGGTAAACGAGCATCGGTATGGCCGAGTCAAAGGTGGAGTGGACGTCGGTCGTGGCGATGATCCGCCGTAGCTGACGGTTCACGGGAGCACCTCGCAGATGTCGGCGCCCAAGGCGTGCAGCTTGACGGGCAGGTCGGCGTGTCCGCGCCGGAGCTGTTCGAGGCCGCCGAGCGTGGTCACGCCGCGAGCGGTTAGGCCGGCGATGAGCAGGGCCGAGCCCGTACGGATGTCGGTGGCCTCCACTCCGGCGCCCGTCAGCTGCTGCGGCCCGGCGAAGCGGCACTGCGTTGATGACAGCTCGTCGATCGTGGCCCCGAGGCGGACGAGCTGGGGCAGCAGGTTGCCGTGGCGGCCGGGGTTGATGTCGTCGGAGAACAGGTGGGTGCCGGGAAGGGTGAGGGCCAGGGCCATCAGCGGTGGTTCGAAGTCCGCGTCCAGGCCGCCGGGGGACAGGGAGGCGATGGCTCGTAGCGGTCGGCCCGTGGGCTGAGCGTCCTCGGCCTGGACGGCGAGGGTGCCGTCCTTGGCCTCTGCGGGTACGCCGAGCCAGCGCAGTGCGCTGACGAGGGGCGCGACGTTGTCGCTGCGCACGCCGAGGACGCGTGCGTTGCCCCCGCTCACCGCGACCGCGCAGGCCAAGGTGCCGGCCTCGATCTTGTCTCCGGGCACCCTCCACGCGAGCGTGTCGTCGGTGACGGACCGCGGCGGCTGGAGCGTGAGGACGGTCTCGCTGATCCGACATTCCCACCCAGCGATCTCCAACGCTTCTATGACGCTGAGCACTTCGGGCGACAGATTCGGTTGGCCCAGGCGTAGCGGCCTTCCAGCGACGACCGCGCGCAGGACAGCGGCGATGCTCGCTCCGCGGGACCGGAAGGGCAGCATGATCGACACCGTGCCGCGTCCACCCGTGGCCGCCTCGACGACATAGCCGCGGTCATCGACGGTCGTGCGATCACCGAAGCGCTCGTACACCTTGAAGTGCTGCTCCATCCCGCGCTGCCCGATGGCACAGCCGCCCGGCCACGGCAAGCGGGCTCGTCCGTAGGCGCCGAGCAGTGCTGGAACCAGGTAGTACGAAGCCCGGATGCGGGCGGCGACCTCGGGGTCCGGATCAGGCTGTGGTTTGTCGCTCGGCAGGATCACCGTGGTGTGTGGATCGCTGACCGGACAGGCCGCGTGCCAGCCGGCCTGCTGGAGAAGGGTGAGCATCGTCGCGACATCCGTGTTCGCCGGGACGTTGCTCAGGTGCACCGGGCGGTGGATGGCCGCCGCGGCGGCCAGCAGGGGCAGGGCGGCGTTCTTCGATCCGTCGACGGTCACCGCCCCGGTGAGCGGAGCGCTCGGTCGCACGGCGACCACTTCGGCGGCGACTGGGGGAATCCGCACGGCAGGCAACAGTCGACTCCTCTGCTGGGGAAGGTGTGTTGCGAGGACTGGAGGCGGGACGCTGCACTCGAACTCGGCCCAGCAGCGCTTGCCGGAAGGCAGCGAGTCGAAGCCGTGGCGATCTGCGAGTGCGGCGACGAGGAAGAGACCGCGACCGTCTTCCTCGTCCGCATTGGGCAGGCCGATCTCGGGGATCTCGGAGCTGGTGTCGATCACAGCGATCCGCAGTGCTCTGTCGTGCAGGTCGGCGCCGGCCGTGATGGGACCGTCGTGTGCGTGCCGAACCGCGTTCGTGATCAGCTCCGAGGCCACCAGCTCTGCTGCATCCAGGAGTTCAGACCCCAGAAGGGCGCCCCAATTCCGTATCTCCTCGGCGATCTGCCGGCGCGCGTTCGCGGCACCGGCAGGTGTGCCGGAGACGGAAATCCGGATGTGGTGCGCCTCCATGAGCGGCCTCCTGGATCGGTTCGGCCACTCCAAGCAACCGCCACACGGGCCCCGCGAACCAGGACGTGTGCCGGTGCTGCATCGTCTATGCAGGAGCTGCATCACGGTGAACTGCCAGTCCATTACGCTCGGTTGAGCAGGCAGGATCGGCGACGGCAGGAGGAGCCGTGGCACAGATGGCCGAAGCACAAAGCGAAGCGAGACGGATCGGTGAAGTGATCCGTCAGGCACGCGTATTACAGCGGCGCTCGCAGAAGGACGTCGCGTCCGCCCTGGGCTATCACCAGTCCAAGGTGAGCCGCCTGGAAGGCGGCCGGGGCACGGAGGACGTCCGCATGCTGCGTGAGGTCGCGCAGGTGCTGGCGATCCCGCCGCACCGCCTCGGCCTCGCCGCCGCTTCGGACATCAGCCCCTCCGAACCAGAGACATCCGAGACAGAGGACATGCGCCGCCGTACCGTTCTCGCCGCCGGCATCGCCGCGCTCGCGGCCCCGACCATCCCCACCACCGCCCACCAGGACCTGGTCCAGTCGCTACTGCCCGGAGCGGCCCGCGTGACTGCCGAGCCGGTGCCGGATCTCCAAAGCCTGCGAGACAAAGTCACAGGCGTACGACGCCTCTTCTGCACGTGCGAGTACACCGAGCTAGAGGGCACGCTGCCCGTCCTGATCGGGCAGCTACGGCAGGCCATCAGCGAAAGCCCCGGCTCGAGCGACCTGTCCGGTCTCCTCGCCACGACGTACCAGACCTCGGCGAGCCTGCTGCTCAAGCAGAGTGACCAGGGCAACGCCTGGCTCGCGGTCGGACGCGCCATGGCCGAGGCCGAACGCTCCGGCGACCCCGTCGTCCTCGCCTCCAGTGTCCGCGTGCACGCCCACGCCCTGGCCCGCGACAGTCACACCGCCCAGGCTGTCACCCTTGTCCGGCACACTGCCGACCAGCTCACGGGTTCGTACGATCAGCGGTCCCCGAGGTACCTCGCGGCGCTCGGACTGCTGCTCCTGCGCGGGGTCACCGCCGCCAGCAGCGGCGGTGACCGCTCCGCGACCCAGGACTTCCTCACCGAGGCGAAGGAAGTCGCCCGTTACGTCGCGCTCGACAGCCCCGACGCCTGGGCCAACTTCAGCCCGACCAACGTCGCCCTGCACGGACTCAGCGCGGCCGTCGTCTTCGGCGACGCGGGCGTCGCCCTGGACACCGCCCGACCTCTCATGCGCCGACACATCCCCGTCCCGGAGCGCCGTGCCGCCCTGTGGATCGAGGCCGGCCGCGCATACAGCCAGCAGGGCCGCCTGGCGGACGGCTACCAGGCCCTACGTATCGCCGAGAGCTGCGCGGCCCAGGACATCCGCCGCCCGGCCGTCCGCGAGCTGGTGGCCGACATGGCCGTCCGCGACCGCCGCCGTACGCTGCCTGAACTGCACCGCTTCAGTCGCCAACTGGGAGTCCCCGCGTGAGTGATCAGCCAGACCAGCAGACCGAGCCGACCCAGAGGAAGCCGTTCCTGTACGTCGTCGTGTGCGCCTGCGGCATCGCCGGCGACGTCGGCAAGCTGATCACCGCGGCTCAGGAGGCGAACTGGGATGTGGGCGTCGTCGCCACTCCTCAGGGCCTCGGCTTCATAGACGCCGAGGCGATCGAGACCCAGACCGGCTACCCGATCCGCTCGGCCTGGCGGCAGCCCGGCGACCCTCGCCCGCTGCCGCCGGCCGACGCCATCGCGGTGGCGCCGGCGACCTTCAACACGATCAACAAGTGGGCGTCCGGGATCTCCGACACCTTGGCGCTGGGCATCCTGTGCGAGGCATACGGGATGGGCATCCCGATCGCCGCGTTCCCGTACCTGAACCGGGCCCAGGCCGCCCACCCCGCGTACGCACGCAGCCTCGATGTGCTGCGCGAGATGGGCGTCCTGATCGGCTCGTACGAGCCCCACAAGCCGAAGGCCGGCGGCGGTGCCGACCGCTACCGCTGGGAGGAAGCGCTGGAGCTGCTCACTCCCAAGCTGTCCGCGTCGGCCTGATCAGAAGGTGTACGGGGCGAACGGACGAACTGGTTCACGGACGAGTCGGAGGATTCGATCGACTTCGGCCCGGTCTTCCTCGCTCATGATCTTGGCGGCGTTGCCGAGGGTGTTCTCCCCGAGCCGTTCCAAGAACAGGTCCAGAAAGCGCACCGATACATCGGCAGCGTCCCGCTTCGTGCGTCGGTACTCCTGATAGCGCTCTATCTGTGCCTTGGCCTCTTCGAGTTCGGCGCGAGTGGCCTGCAAGGCGATGACCTGTTCCGCGTACGTGAACGGCCGTCCGTCAGTGTGAGACCACGTGTGGGTGTCTGTGCGGTAGGTGAAGTCCGCATCGCATAGGAGGGCGACGATGCGGGGTCGAACTTCGGTCTGAGCCATACAGGGGTTCCTTCCGGGGCCGGGGGTTGAGGCACAAATGCTCCGGACGATCCCCGGTTTCGGTAACC
The DNA here is from genome assembly GCF_042740175.1 of Streptomyces sp. NPDC059009. Taxonomy (NCBI): domain Bacteria; kingdom Bacillati; phylum Actinomycetota; class Actinomycetes; order Kitasatosporales; family Streptomycetaceae; genus Streptomyces; species Streptomyces sp. NPDC059009. The sequence goes on from NZ_JBHYJB010000011.1 coordinate 66,541, forward strand.
GGGGATCGTCGGCTATGTTCCGCTCGCTCGCTGGTCAGCGCCGGTGCGACGGTGACCGCGGTTGAAGCGGGGCGACGGCCGTCGGGAGGACTGAAGCGCCGTGACCTTGTGCAGCGCTCCGAGCCTTGGCTGCCTGGGCCCGGGGACTGGGGGCATGACGCTCGCCGAGACGGCGGACGCGCCAGGTCAGCGCACGGGCGGGGCTGTGGGCGTCGTCCAGGGGGCGTTGGCCGAGTGCCTGGTCGAGGACGGTGGTCGCGTTGTGCCCGGCGGCCTCTGCCTCGGCGAGCACGGTGGCGAGGGCTTCCCAGGCGGGGTCGTTGAGGATGCGCTCGGCGTGATCGGGGACCGCCTGCTGGAGGTGGCGGGCGAAGCGCTGTTTCATCTGGAGGCCGGGTGTGCGTTGCGCGAGGCCCGCCAGGACCGGCTCGGAGACCTGTGCGTACGCGATCTGCAGGTGGACGAGCGCCTGCTCGGCCGCTGCTTCTTGCTGGGTGTGCTGGTGCGTGCGGTGCCAGTGCATCGCGAACGCCACCGCCGTGAGCACGGTGTCCAGGAGCATCGCGAACCCGGACCCGTCGCCGTCGGTGGGCCTCTCGCGCCAGATCGCCTGGACGCTGCGACGCAGGGCACGGGTGCTGTCCAGGTCGGCCGCGATGCGGGAGCGGGTGGCGCGTTCGAAGGCGACGGCGGCTTGCTCAAGCTCAGCCCTCACCGTGGCCGGCCCGGTGATCGGCAGCAGATCCAGCATCGCGCCGAGCGCGACCAGTTGGCCTTGAGCGGCCTTCTCATCGCCCAGGAAGAGGTGGTGGGGGATACGTTCCGCGGCGGCTGTCGCCTGGTGCCACGGGTCACCTGGACGGACAGCGACCGGCTCAGGGCTTGTGGTGGCGAGGCTCTTGCGGATCTTGGGCAGGGACAGGTCGGGGGCGAGGGTGGAGCCGGCGTAGAACACCGGCTCGCCCTTGTCGTTGGTGTCGTCGGGCAGGGCGAAGTTGCAGCCGAGCGCGTCGCCGGAGGGGCCGAGTTTGAGGCGCACCGTAACGCCGGTGGCCTCCAGCAGGGCGAAGAACTCGGTCTCGTCGGATGCGGCGGCGACGGCTCGGCGTACCCGCAGGCGTAGGACATCGCGGGTGGCGGCGTCCTGGCCCAGGCGCTTGGCTTTGAAGTGCTCCTTGCTGGTGGGAGTCTTGGCGGCGGTTCCGTCGCCCTGCTTCAACCGCCTGAGCCCGTAGTCGATTTCGATCTTGCGGGCCTCGCGCTGGACGGCGCGCTGGTCGTAGCCGCGCTCGGGGCGACGGCCGTCCTGGCGTACGAGGGTGGCGGCGATGTGGATGTGATCGTCGGCGTGGCGGACAGCTACCCAGCGGCAGGCTTCCTGATCCCCGTCGGGTGCGATGCCGGCGGCGGCCACGATGCGTCGGGCGATGTCGGCCCACTGGGCGTCGGTGAGGATCGGGTCCTCGGGTGCGGCGCGGACGGGGCAGTGCCACACGGTGTCCTTGGGTGCCTTGTCGCCGAGCATCTTCACGGGCTGGTCGAGCTGGGCGACGAGCTGGGCCATCACTTCCTTGGGATCGCGCTGGGGGCTGCGGCCGGGATCGGGGGCGAAGCCGTTCCAGGACGCCACGAGGTGAGGGTCGATGTGTTCGTTGGCACGGCCCTTGCCGAAGAGGTAGCCGATCGTGCGGCGCGTGGCCTCCGGACCTGAGCCGAGAATGATCTTGGGTATCAAGTGCTCACCGCCCCTCAGTGACCTGAGCGATGGCGGTGTCCAGCTCGGCGACGGTCGCTTCGAGGCGGTCCAGGAGCTGTTGCACGGTGTCGGGGTGGGGCCAGGCGCCGTCCTTGTGGAGGTGCCAGGTGAGCTGGTTGAGGTTGCTGCCGATCATGCCGAGTTGCCCGTTGGCGGCCATGAGCGCCTTGATCATGGCGCGGTAGTCGGCGACGGCTGCGGTGGGGTCCTCGGAGCGGGCGGCGGCGAGCGAGCACTCGGCCACATAGCCACCCGGCGCCATACGGCTCAGGGCGGCAGCGTTCTTCACGAGGGTGAACTCGTCGTCGCTGTAGCGGGGGTGGACGCGGCGCTCGCGCAGCTGCTTGTCACGCAGACGGCGACGCGGCGCAGACTGCTTCGGCACACTCGACGACGGCTCGGCTCCTCCTGTCTCGGTCGGCACCCCTGGGCCGTCCGACGCTGGCGCCGCCCCGGCGCCGGAAGCCTCCGCCCCCTGCGGGGCGGGGGCCGGGTAAGGACTCCTTACCCGACAACTTGCTGCGCTGTTGAGGCTGGTGGTGCCGTCGAGGTTGGTGGTTTTCTCCGTTTGGGAGGAGGGGAGTTCGTGGTGCTGGTCGTGCATGGGTGGTTCTCCGTGGGGCGCTGGTGACGAGTGCTTCGCTGCGTGTGACCCCGTGTCCCCGTGCAGACATGCACGGGGACACGGGGTGGGCTGTACGGCGCGTACGCAGGGGTCAGGCGGCGCTGGCCGGGGCCTGGGCGAGTTCCCTCGGCTGCTGAGAGGCGGCCTCGTCGAGTTCGGCCTGAAGGATGTCCTTGAGCTTGTCCGCCTCCGTCCTGCCGATGGTCAATTCCCTGGTACGGAACGTGGCTTCGATGTGGCGGCGTGAGGCGCGACCCTTGCGGCCCAGCGGCGCGGTGCGCGCGAGGGCGAGCCGTTCGGGAGAGATCTCGCGGGGCTCGTGATCCCGTGGCTCGGCGGAGGGTTGCGGGCCGTTAGCCACTTCAGTGGTGTCCGGGGCCACGTCGGGCGAGGTGGCCGGCTCGGGGGTGTGGTGCAGGACCTTCGCCACGAGGTCGGAGCCGAAGTAGATCGACCCGACCGGGAGGGAGGTCGCCAGCAGGACGAGGGCCCAGTTCGCCAGGTCCCAGTCGGTCAGTCGGCCCCACCGGACAGACTCGGTGTGCAGGGCCGGTACGAGGCCGTGGACGTAGTTCAGCAAGAGGCTGGCGATCGTGTAGGTCGCCAGGACCCGCAGTGCGAACTTCCGGTCGGCGCCGGGCAGTACGAGGGTGGCGACCAGGGCGAGGGCCATCAGTCCGTCGACCACGATTGGGTAGAGCAGGGCGGCGGTGTAGTCGGCGCCGACGGCGCGAGCCACGTCGGACAGCGCGTTCCACGAGACCCGGAACGCCATGAGGACGACGGCCACCAGGCCGAGGACCAGGGTGGTGTGGGCGCGTACCCGGCGAGCAGCTCGCGGATCGGTAGTAGGGCGACGCGAATCAGTTCGGCGGAGGAGGGCGGTGATGCGGGTGAACAAGCGGGGTACTCCAGGTGGGCTTGGAGGCGGCGGCTTCGGCGCAGGGCAGAGCAAGCTGCGGCCGCCGTGGGGTGTGATGTCTCGTCTCACTCGTCGCATGCCTGGTCAGGGCAGGTACGAGTGATGTGGTGATGTCGACTCGACTCGTTGCGGCTCCCTCACTCGTCCCCGCGCTGACCTGCGCAGGGACGAGTGGTGCGAGTGGAGTCGGGTCAGGCCGCGGTGCCGGGAAGCGGACCGTCGGCTGACGCGGCGGGCGCGTCCGTCGCCTTCGGCTCGGGGCAGTAGCGGGCCCAGGTGTCGAGGAATTGGTTGCGCGCGAAGCCCTTGGCTTGGGTGCCGTCGGGGAAGCGACGGTTGGCCGAGCCGATGCCGTAGGGCTTCAGGAGCAGCTGCAGGCCGCGCGGGGTCAAGCCGTTGGCGCCGTACTCCGCCCACGGCGCTTCCCTGTCCGCGTTCAGCGACTCCAGCAGGTGCTTCGTGCTCAGTACGGCTGGGTCGCCGACGGCGGCGAAGGCGCGGCGGATGCCGACCAGGAGGCGAGTGCGCAGGCCGCCTTCCTCGTCCTGGCCGGCCTCGTAGTCGGTCATGGTGCGGCAGGCGGTGCGGGCCAGCATCGGCCAGTCGCTTCCGGCGAGGTCGGCGATGATGACCAGGGGTTCCCAGGTGTCCGCCGCGCGGTCCTCGACCGGCATGGGCGGCTCCATCTCCAGGGCCTGCTCGTAGAGCGGCTGGAGCCAGGCGTGGAGGCGGTCGCGGATCGCGTTCAGGGCAGGAGTGTCCCGGCCGGTGCGGAAGGAGGCCACCTTCTCGCCCGCCGCGCGACGGCGCATCCGGATGACCACCGCCCTGTCCATGATCGTGTCGGGCAGGTCGCCGATCCCGGCGAGCGCGGCCATGGCGAAGGTCGGGAACTCCTGCACCTGGTGCTCGGGCCCGGACACCCGCAGAGTCGGCCGGCCACGCTGGTGGCCCGCGTTGATCAGGCCGCGGACCTCCTCGTTCTTCTCCGCGGCCTTGGTGGTGCTGAACATGGCGTCGGCCTCGTCGACCAGCAGGGTCGGCGGGTCGTCCCCGTCGATCGACCGGAAGATCGCCGCTGCGGTGGCGTTGACGGTGATCAGGCGGTTGTGCACCGTCTCGGTCACCACGTCCAGGAGCCTGGACTTACCGCACCGCTTCTCCGGAGCGACGATCGCCAGACGCGGCGCGTGCTGCCACGCACGCTGCAGATGCGTCGCCGCGATCCACAGAGCCACCGCTGTGACGGCCTCCTCGCTGGGCATCGCCACGTATCGCTTGATCTGCGTACGCAGGTGGTCCAGGATCTTCGCGCCCTCGGATATGGGCACAGCCTTGGACGCGTCGTCGTCCGCGGGTGGTGCGGTGGAGTCGGCCGGTTGGCCGGGCACGGCAACGGGAGGCCACGACGTGGCGGCGTCGTCGGGAAGGGGTGGCGTACTCGGCTGGAGATCGGTCATACTGGGCATCAGCTCCTCTGCTTGCGGGCCATATGGGACGGCAATCCCGGTCTCCGCAGGTTGATCGCTAGGGATGGCGGTTGAGAGGTTTGCGCTTGAGCCCCCGGCATCGCCGGGGGCTTCTTTCATTTCGCGTGCGGGCGTGTGGGCTCCTGAGGTCGGTGGGGTGGGGTGCCACCACTATGCCACATGAATTGCATATCGCAGAAGTGTTCTGCATCTCGCAGTACGCATGCTACTGTTATGGGGTCCTTGCGAATGGCAGGGCGCTGCTACGAACGGAAGGAGGTGGCCATGGCGGATGAGGACCCGCCGCAGGGCGTGCTGCTCAGCGGCGAGGGCAACGTCGCGGTGCGCATCAAGCTGGAACGCGAGGCGCGCGGCTGGAGCACCAACGCCCTGTCCGATCGCATGAACGAGGCCGGCTTCGAGATGAACCCGTCCGCGGTCTGGCGGATCGAAAACGGCAAGCGCCGCATCAACCTCGACGAGACCATCGGCTTCGCCGAGGTCTTCGGTCTCGACCTGCGCAACCTCGTCGGCCCTCCGCAGTTGGCCGCCAAGGCCCGCGCCATGGAGCTCATCGACGAGATCCTCGATGCGTTCCGCGCGACCCAGCGCGCCAACATGGCCTTCACCGAGGCGCGCGACGCCCTCGACGCCTACCTCACCGAGCACCCCGACGTGCGCGAGGAAGCCGACGTCATGGTTTCCAACGCCATCGCGGAGGAGGCCAGCAAGACCATGCTGAAGATGCACGGGCCTCCGCCTGGCGGCGCCGACCCCGTCGAAGAGGCATAGCTCCCGGCTCCCACTCCCGTCCTGGGCCCGCAAACCCCCAGCACGGGCAGCTCACTCCCATCCCTAGCGATCGACCGGCGGACCGGCGTTGCCGCGCCCATGCCCGCCAGAAGAGGAACCACCCCTTGCGCCAACCCGCGATATCCCCTGCCTCCACAACGACCCCGTACGCCGAGGCCGCCCTGCCGCGCCTCTACGTCCCCGAGGAAGTCGCCGCCGCACTCGGCTGCTCGGCCTGGTGGGTCAAGGATCGCGCCCGCCGACGGCTCATCCCGTTCACCCGCGTCGGCCGCGCCTACCGCTTCTCGGACGAGCACCTTGCCGAGATCATCCGCATGCACGAAGAGCGCCCGGCCCAGACTCCGCAGCGCCCTGGCGTCGTCCCGGCACCGACCCGAAAGCCCCGCCCTCGGCAGCAGCCCGAGACGGCTGCCCCCACGGTCCGTCTAAAGGCCCGCCCGCCACGCCGGATGACCAAGTCCCAGTTCGGAACCGCTGCTTAACGCACCCCACACGACAGAAGGGAGGGAAATCTGTGGGGTACGCAGAAAAGCGCGGTGGCTACTGGCGAGGCCGCTACAAGATTGAGGACGGCAAGTACGGCACCGTCGCCGATTCCGCGGGCGTCGTGGTCAAGTTCGCCACCAAGCGCGAGGCCAAGCAGGCCGCAGACGCGGAAGAGGTGACCGTTCGGCGCGGCCAGTGGCGCGACCCGGGCCTAGGTCAAGAGACCTTCGGCGAGTACGCGAGCCGCTGGTACGCCGCCCAGGACCTGGCCGCCTCGACGATGCAGAACTACAGGCGGCACATCGAGGAGCACCTGCTCCCCGACTTCGACGACAAGGCGCTCGCAGGCATTCTGCGTACGGATGTCGACGCCTGGGAGAAGAAGGAGCGGGCCTCGTACGCGGCGTCCAGCGTCAAGACCTGGCGCTCCACGCTCCACCTGATCTTCGAGGACGCGATCGAAGAGGGCCTGCTCACGTCCAACCCGGCAGCGAGGCGCCGAGGCCGGGGCAAGCGCGCCGGCCGCTCGCGCGACCGTGGCCCGGAGAAGGTCGTCACCGACGCGCTCGGCATCCTGCTGACCGCCGAGCGGGCCTCCCTGCTCTCCGGTCGCGACGACGAGTTCGTCGCCACGGTCCTCAAGGGCTACACCGGTAAGCGCTGGGGCGAAATCGTCGGCCTGGAAACGGAGTTCGTACGCCCCAACGCCTTCCGCGTCGAGTGGCAGCTGTACGAACTCGACACGGGCGAGCTGGTGCGCTGCCCGCCCAAGGACGACAGCTACCGCGACATCGACTCGACGGACTGGCTGTCGGCCTTGGTCTTCAACCACATCGCCCGCACGAAGCCGACACCCTGCCCCTGCCACGGCAGGACGTACGTCTTCCGTGGCCAGGGTGCGGCGCGCACTGGCGGCCACCAGGGCGCGAGGCTCGTCGACGTCGCCCGCCGCGCCGGAGTCTCCACGGGCACGGTCTCCAACGTCCTCAACCACCCCGACCGCGTACGCGAGGACACCCGAGTGCGCGTCGAACTCGCCATCGCAGAGCTCGGGTTCGTACGGGGAGGCACCACGTCCGAGCACGCCGCTCACTGGCGCCGCAACGGCTTCGCCACTTGGTTGTTCACGCCAGCGGTTTCCGGCTGGTACCCGAAGAAGGCACCCCAGGAGGCCCGCCCGGTACCGATCCTCGGCGAGCCGTGGCCGGGCATCCCGGCCCGAGGCCGAGGCGCTGCTGCTCGGGCGGAAGCCTGCTGGCTCCCGATCGCCAAGGGCCTCACACCGCACGGCCTGCGCCACACCCACCGGACGATGATGGAGGACCTCGGCACCGAGAAGGTCCTCATGGACGAGCGCATGGGCCACATCGACGGCTCGGTCTCGGCGCGCTACGCGCACGTCACGCCAGGCATGCGCCGACGCCTCATGGCTGGTCTGACCGAGCAGTGGGAGGCGGCGCTCGCTCTCCGGCGGGCGCTCCACCCGCGTTCCCCAGTAGCCGCGCTGGATCGACTTCTGCGTACCGGCGGCTGACGTATCGATTCCGGCCCTCCTCCAGGAGGGCCGGAATCCGCCGGGTCCCCATACGCCTCCCTTGCGGGGTGTTGCTGGAGCAGGCGACCGATCCATCCCTTTCATGGCGATTCACTCGTGGTCGCCATATATTGATGATCATGTGCGCTGACCTCAGCCCGTTCCGGATTCAGATCCCCCAGGCCGATCTCGATGACCTGCACGACCGCCTGGCTCGTACGAGGTCGCCGTACCCGGTACCTGGCACCGAATCGGAGTGGGATCATGGCATCCCGTCGGACTACCTCCATGAACTGGCCGACTACTGGGCGGACGGGTTCGACTGGCGGGCCCACGAGGCCAGGCTGAACGCCTTCCCGCACTTCCTGACCGAGATCGACGGCCAGACCATCCACTTCCTACACATCCGCTCACCGGAGCCGGACGCCACGCCGCTGTTGCTGAACCACAGCTACCCGACCTCGTTCGTGGAGTTCCTGGAAGCGAGCGGGCCGCTGACCGACCCGCGCGCCCACGGCGGGGACCCGGCCGACGCGTTTCACGTCGTCATCCCCTCACTGCCGGGCTTCGCCTTCTCCAGCCCGCTCTCGTCGCGCGGCTGGAACCTGGAGCGCACCGCCCTGGCGTACGGGGAACTGATGACCCGCCTCGGCTACGAACGCTTCGGCGTCGAAGGCGGCGACCTCGGCGCCGGCGTGACCGGTCGGATGGCGATGCTGTTGCCCGAGAGGGTGATCGGCGCGCACACCCATGGCGACCGGCTCCAGCTCGGCATGGCAGGCGAGGACCTCCCGGTGCCGGAGGGGCTGAGCGCGGAGGAACAGGCCGGGCTCGAAGCGGCACAGCGCAGCTGGTCGCAGATGAAGGGCTACCGGGTCCTGCACTCGACCGCGCCCAACGCCCTGTCGGTCGGTCTGGCGGACTCGCCGATCCTCCAACTGGCCTGGATCGCCGAGAAGTTCGTGCAGTGGGCCAACCCCGCCACGCCGATCAGCCGCGAGAACGTGCTGATCACGGCGAGCCTGTACTGGTTCACCCGGACCGGCCCCGCGGCGGGCGACTTCTACTGGGAACTCGCCCACGCCGACAACCCGGGTTGGGGCGGCGCCTCCGACGTCCCCATGGCCTCCTCGCTCTTCTACAGCGACCCGCTGGTCCGCAAGGTCCTCGGCCCCGCCGCCGACAGCGGAATCTTCTTCCGGGAGCACACTGAGGGCGGGCACTTCCCCGCGTTCGAGGTTCCCGACCTGTTCGTCGACGACATCCGCGCCTTCTTCCGCAGCCTTCGCCGCTGACGCGGCGCCCATCCGCCATGGCCGCGAAACGTCCCAAGATCAGTGACCGGCAGCGCCGCGCCATGCTGGTCCGTCGTCACCTGCTCGCACCGTCCGCCCGCGCGACATCGGTGGAGCAGGTGGCCGATGCCCTGGTGGCGCTGCATGCCACCGAACCGGCCACGGTGTTCCTGTCCGTGGCCGCGCGGATGACCGGAGCGACGCCGCAGACGGTGGAGCAGGCGCTGTACGAGGACCACAGCCTGGTGCGGATGCTGTGCATGCGCCGCACCGTGTTCGTGGTGCCCAAGGACCTGGCGCCGGTGGTGGAGGCGTCCACGGCCCGTACGGTGGCAGCCCGGGAACGCGCCGCCTTGATCAAGGTACTGGCCGAGCAACTCCCGTACGACAAGGCGTGGTTGAGCGGAGTCGAAGCCGATGTCATCACCGCTCTGTCCGAGCTCGGTGAGGCCGACGCCACCCAGATCGCCGACGCGGTCCCGCAGCTCAAGGAGCGGATCACGCTCTTCCCGGGCAAGCCGTACGAGACCCGGCCCCGGATCAGCAACAAGGTGCTGACCGTGCTGGCGGCCGAAGGCCGCATCCGCCGTGGGCGCCCGCAGGGCACGTGGATCTCGGCCAAGTTCCGGTGGACCCTGGCCGAGCCCCACCCCCAACTGCCCGCCGACCAGGCCAGGTTGACGCTCGCCAGGCGCTACCTGGCGGCGTTCGGCCCGGTCACCCTGGACGACATCAAGTGGTGGACCGGCTGGAACCTCACCGACACCCGCACCGCCCTGGCAGGCACCGACGCCATCGAGGTCGACCTCGGCCACGCCACCGGCTACGTCCTGCCCGACGACGCCGTCCTCGACCTGCCCGACCGGGCCGACACCGGGGCGGCGGTATCGCTGCTGCCCACGTTGGACCCCACCGCGATGGGCTGGCGCGACCGCGACTGGTACCTCGACCCCGCCCACGTACCGGAACTCTTCGACCGCAACGGCAACATCTGCCCGACCCTGTGGTGCGACGGCCGCATCATCGGCGGATGGGGCCAGCACCAGGACGGCCACATCGTCACGCACCTGTTCACCGCCACAACGGACCGCCGAATCCGCGCAGCCATCGCGACCGAGGCCGAACGACTCACCGACTTCCTCGGAGACATCCGGATCCGACCTCACCTGCGGACCCCACTCGTACGCCGCCTGGAGGCAGCTTCACGGGCGGATTGAGCTGGGGGACTGAGCCGCCTGAGAACGATCTCCGGGAACGAGTCAGGCCCGCAGCCCCGTGAGGGCCCGACGGCACGCGTCGGCCGCGTGTTTGGTGGCCTGGGCGCACAGACGGCAGTGTTCGTGGTGCACGCCGTGCTGACTGCACTGCGCGTTACTGCGCTCGCAGGCGATGGCGCAGGCTTCCAACTGGGCTGTCAGCAAGGAGTGTTCTGCGTCGGCGCCTCGGGTGAGGACACGGCGGGTGGCAGCGGTGACGTCGGCACAGTCCAGGTCACGGTTGATGGCGTCGCGCAGTTCGTCCGCCTCCTTCTCGGCGAGCATGCCGGCCGCGCAGGCGGTGACGGCGACTTCGCAGGCGGCGAGCGCGTCGGCGGTGGTGGCGACGAGGTGGTTGTCGAGGTGGTCGGCGCGCGCGGCGACGCTGTCGAACATTTCGCGGGTCTGGAGCATCACGACTCCCGGTGGGCGCTGGGAACTTCCGCCGTTAGTACCGGCCTGCGGGGCCGGGAAGGGCGTGCGACCGGCATGAGGAGGCGGGTGCCGGACCGCACGCTGTGCGCCGGAGTGTTCAGTCGGGGCCGCCAGGTGACCAACTCAGTTGAGGAATATGGGTCCTTGGCGGTGCGCGCTCTGGTCAGGCATGGTCGGCCTGTTCGCCGACTTCGTGTACGAGGGCGTGCGCTCGGTCACCGGTCCGGCCCCCGCGCCGACCTCGCTGACGCGATCCCCGCCGTGCCCCCGAGGCCGCCGAACAAGCGGCCTGGGCCCACACCCGCACGGTGCAGGAAGCCCTCGACCGGACGTTGCGAAGCGAACCGGTCAGGCGGCCGGGTGGTCCGTGGTGTCCGGTGAGGCGATGGCTCGTGCGGCGTGCACCTCGCGCCGTAGGGGTGTGAGTACGCCGTCTGCGGCGTCGTCTTCGACGGGCGGGTCCGGTACCGGTGCGAGGGAGGTTGTCCCACGTACCGTCTCCGCCAACTCCTCTAGTTGCAGGGCGAGTTCCTTGGCTTCGGCGGGTGGCGGCCAGGGGGCTCCGTGGCGCATCCGGATGCGTGCGGCGGTGGTCGCGTCCACGATGCGCTCGACCGCGATGACCAATGGCCACCAGGTGGCGGCGCGGGTTCCCATCGGTGGTGGTTCGGTCAGGGCGCGCTGGAATTCGGTGCGTACGGTGGCCAGGTCGAGGTAGAGCTGCCTGCGCATGCGGGCGCGGGCGGCGCGGTCGGGGACGCCGGGGGCGTCGGGGTCGAGGAAGGCGCACTCGACGTAGCGCGCGGTGTTGTCCACGGTGGCGGCGAGTTTGTCGCCGATGCGGGTGCGCCAGCTCTCCGGCCACAGCAGATAGCCCGCGACGAGGGCGATGCCGCAGCCGATGAGGGTGTCGTACAGGCGTGGGGCGATCAGGTGGGTGCCCTGGTGGTTGATGACGTCGGACATCAGCAGGATCACCGGGGTGACGGCCAGGTTCTGGTAGCCGTAGCCGCGCGGGGCGAGGGCGGGGATGAGCGGGGCGAGTAGGGCCATGGCGAGTACGTCCCACCAGCCGCGCGGTACCTGGGAGAGCACGAGGGCCGCGAGCAGCAGGCCCGCGGCGATGCCGACAGCGCGGAGTACGGCCCGGGAGAAGACCGAGCCGAAGTCGGGCTTCATGACGAACACGACCGCCAGTGCCACCCAGTAGGAGCGGGGCACCTCGATGAGAGAGGTCAGGGTCTGGGCGAGGCCGATGCACAGGGCCAGGCGCAGGCCGTAACGCCAGGAGGCGCCGGAGCACAGCACGGTGCGGGCGGCGCGGCGGGCGCGTGCGCGCAGGGCGGCGGGGCGGCCGAGCCGGTCGTCGACATCGCCCGGGTCGTCGTCTGTGAGGGTTTCGGCGGCGTGGCGCAGGGCGTCGTCGAGCGCGCGCGTGGCGGGATCTTCGGGCTCGGGCAGGTGCAGGGCGAGCGGCCCGGTGAAGCCTCGGTCGACGGCGTCGGCGAGAGTGCGCACGGCGGCGGGCACGGTGTCGGGCAGCGGACGAGCGGAACGTTCGGCGTACTGCTGCACGGCGGGCGCGGCCTCGATGACGGGGATCAGGGCGTTGAGCAGGCCGACCAGGCGCACCAGGTCCTGGTTGCGGCCGTGGTCGCGGGTGCGGCGGGAGAGCAGGATGTCGTACGACTGGTTGAGGGACTGGGTGACGTGCTGTCGGGCGGTGGCGTACGTGTCCGGTCCGAGCGCCGCCGTTTCCAGGAGGTCGGCGACCGTGCGGTAGGTGCCGGCGACGGCGGCCCGCTCGGGCAGCCCGGACCGCAGCGGCCAGGCGAGCAGCGAGAGCACGAGGACGAGAAGCCCGCCGACGCCCATCAGGACGGCGCCGGCCCACCAGGGCTCGGGCATCGGAAGCCCGGCACCGACGACCGTGTTCATCAGCAGCAACATGCCCGAGGCCGAGGAGACGGCCCCGATCGTGGAGATCATCCCGGAGACCAGCGCGACGGCGGTGACCACGGCAACCGCCGCCCACCCGTGCCCGTACACCACAGTGCCAAGCGCGATGCCGACGGAGCTGAAGAACTGCGGCACGCCGATGTTGAAGACGCGCATGCGGTACGTGCTCGTCGGGGAGTCCCCGCTGATGACACTGGAAAGCCCGCCCATCGAGGCCAGCGCCCCGTACGCGGGATATCCGGTGGCGAACCCGGCGGCGAGTGGCAATGCCATGCTGACGCTCGCGCGGGCGACGGCGGGCCACGGGGTGCGGGCGGGCCGCGGCTTCAGCGGGTCGAGGGTGCGGGCCAGCCACCCGGGTGGGGAGAGGCGTGAGCCGGGGCCGGCGGTGTTCGCCATCGGTGTCCTCGTCATGTGGGCTCGTAGGGAGGCGCGGCCTGCGGGACCTAGAGGATCAGCCAGATGATGAGGACGGCTACGGCGATCACGGCGAGGACCAGGAGGGCCCTGACGGTGGGTGACTGGCGGGCCAGCCAGCGGCGCAGCAGTACGGTCCACCACTCCACCCGGACCACGGCGCGGCTGGCCCAGTCGAATTCCAGGGCGAGCAGACTCAGGCCGCCCAGCAGGAGCGGGATGCCCAGCTCAGGCAGCAGCACCATCAACAGCAGTCCGCCAAGGCCCATCACCGCTCCGGCGCCCGCGGCCAGGACGCGGACGGCCATCGACCGGCCGCCCAGCCGCTCTCGGCGGGCGGCGAGGCGGGCGAGGGTGGCTTGACGCGATTCTTCTTCGCTCAGGTCCAGCGGGGCGCGATGCGGGGTTCGGGCGGCCATGGAAACTGATCGTAGTGACTGTCTGTGATTTTCTCCGTGCGGAACGTGTTTGAATCTTTGCGGGCCCGGTGGCGGGGCGTACTGATGACAGGTCCACTGGTGGGGCGTATCCCGTGAGCTGAGGAGTCGTCATGGCCGACGAGCACAATGTTCTGCTGGTCCTCTTCGCCGAGCCGGACCACTGCCGTGCCGCGTTCGAGGACTTCAGGCTCCTTCCCGGGGTGTCGGCGGCCGCGGTGCTGGAGCGGTCGGCCGACGGGATCGTGGATGTGCCGGAGTCCCATGTGGAGGACACCTCGGGGTACACCGTCGGCGCGGGCATCATCGGTGGCGTGCTGGGACTGCTGGCCGGACCCGCCGGATCCTTCCTGGGCCTGGCCAATGCGTCGGCCGCCGCCGAGGCGTTCGCGAACGCCCGTGAGGCGGAGGGCGGGAGTGCGCTGATCTATGTCAGCAGCCGAGTCGAGGACGGGACGGCAGCCCTCGTGGTCGACGCCCATGAACAGTCCCCGCAGCCCGCCGACGACCTGGCCCGTCGGCACGGCGGCGCCCTTGAGCGCCTGCCGGCCAAGGAGTTCGCGGCTCAGGTGCGGGCAGCGGAGAAGGCCGCGCGCAGGGCCTGAAGACACTTCACCCCGGGGCGTCAGGTTGCGGGTGGCGCTGGAACCAGCGGGCGATCGGTTCCATGGTCACGCCGTGCAGGATGATGCTCAGCAGTACCGTCGCGCAGGTCACGTTGAAGATGAACACCGCGTCCCCGGATGGTAGTTGGGCGTAGGCGAGGAAGGCGAAGACGATCGAGGTGACGCCGCGTGAGCCGAGCCAGCCGACCGCGGACCGCTCGGCCCGGGTGAAGCCGAGCCCGGTGAGCGACGCGTACACCGGCAGCATGCGGGCGACGGTGAGCGCGAGCAGCGCGTAGCCGATGACGGGCCAGCTGAGGCCGTCGGCCGTGAACTCGTCGGCGGTCAGCTTGCCGAAGAGGAACCACACGGCGAGGGCCATCACCTCCACGGCGTCGTGGGCGAGTTCGAGGTTACGGTGCCCGACGGCGTGGGCGGTGGTGGCGTAGCACCAGCCGGCGACGAACGCGGCGACGAAACCGTTGCCGCCGACCAGGAGCGACAAGGCGTACGTCATGAAGGGAATGGCCAGGGTGGCCAGGCGCAGCCCGGCGGGCCGGGCCCATCCGGCATCGAGCGCACGACGTACCAAGTAGGCGGCCCCCAGGCCGAGCCCTGCACCGACCAGCACCGCCAACGCCGCCCCCTTGAGGACGTTCAACAGCAGGCCGGTGAACGTATCGCCGTCGGAGGAGAGGAGATACGACACGCAGAACACGAACAGCGGGGAGGCCAGGCCGTCGTTGAAGCCGCCTTCGATGTTCAGCGCGGCCCGCACCCGCAGCGGCACCCGGGCGTCGCGCAGGAAGGTCGAGACGGGGGCGAGATCCATCGGCATCACCACCAGCGCGGCCACCCCCAGCAGCCACCAGCTCCGGCCGGGAAAGAGCGCGGCGCCGAAGAGCGTGGTCAGCGCGACCGAGGCGGGCAGCGCGAGCCCGAGCAGCCGGCCTTCCCCCACCGACTTGCCAAGGCGTTCGTAGTCCCTGGCCTCGGTGGCGTCCGTGAACAGCATGACGGCCAGCACGAGTTCGACGCTGCGCTGGAAGAGGTGCGGGTGCGCCTCCAGGTCGATCGGTACGGCCGGGCTGTCGCCGCGGGTGAGAACGATGCCGGCCAGCGCGAACGCGATCGGCGCGGTGATGCTCCACCGTACGAGGCGTTCCGACACCAGCGTCCACACGAACAGCAGCGATACGAGGACGAGCAGCGGGAACACGGCGACTCACAGGAGTGGGGAACGAGGGGGCCGGGCGTCGAAGTCAGGAACGGCGTGGTGGTCAGTCTCGACTCACGGACGGAGGAGCCGAGTCAGCCGCGCCACGGTCGTCCCCCGCATGGAATGCCGACGAGCCTGGAGGAGAAGGTGCTGCGAGGCCGAGCGCCACGCCGAACTGGTCGCTCTGCGGGCCGAGTTCACCACCACCGGGGGCGGATGGTCTCGTTGTCGTCGGCGGCGCAGTTGACGCCGTTGACGACCTCGGAGTCGGCGATGTCCCAGCCGACGACGCCGTTGCCCTGCCGCTCCAGTTCGACCAGGCGGGCGCGGTGGGCGCCCTGGCCGGTGTTCACGTCGCAGGTCTCCACGCTGGTCCAGGCGCGTCCGTCAAGGGCGGCGAGGAACGCCACGACGGGCAGGATCACGGTGCCAAGCAGGAGCCCGGCGATCCACAGGACGTCGGCGGTGTGCTGGAGAGGGGTCTCGGCCCGGCGGCCGCTGCGCCGCCCCGTCGCGTGCACACGGCGGCCGGTGGTGTAGTCGATCATCACCGCCACCCGCAGCAGGTACCCGAGCGCACCGGCGAGCAGGCCCCAGCCCCAGCCGTTGAAGGCGCCGACCACCACGCCCAGAGCGGCCGGGACGATGGCGGCCGTGGCAGCGGTCACCGGCAGGGGTGTGTCCCGGTGGCGCAGGGCGCCGCCCTTGGCCGCGAAGTAGCCGTAGGTTGCGCGGGAGACGACGACGGTAAGGACCGTGGCGAGCAGGGGCTCGTTGAGGAACATGCCGATCACGACGTCGGCCCAGTTCCCCGGTCCCATGGCGGTCAGGGCGTCCCGGGCGGCGTTCCCGCCGCCGAGCGTCCAGGCCAGCTTGAGCACCGGGACCGTCAGCACCACCGCCACCAGCACCAGGTGCCCGGAACTCTCCCGGCTGTACTCGGGTGCTTTCGCCTCACTCATGTCCCGAGTGTTGCGGCGGGCCGGTACGAGCCGGAGCCGACACACAGTCCCGCCCACCCTGATGAGCCGAAGTAAGTAACGACGATCGTTGCGTTGTAGGTGAGTTCGCGAACGCGCAGGTGTCGGCGAATGAGTGGGCTGTGTGCCTCACCTGCCCGGCAGCCGTGCGCTGGGAGAAGCCGACCAAGATCTTCTCCCAGATTTCTCCCAAACGATCACCGGAAACGCAGAAAGAGCCTGATCCGGAATCCGGATCAGGCTCTTGACCTGGTGTTTCAGCTGTCGGGGTGGCGGGATTTGAACCCACGACCTCTTCGTCCCGAACGAAGCGCGCTGCCAAGCTGCGCTACACCCCGATGTCGTTGCTCCGCTCCCCGTCAGCTTCTGCTGCGCAGGTCGCGGCGACATCGATTACTTTAGCGGACCGGCGCCCTGAGACGAAATCCGGTTTCCGAGGCCCTTCGCCCCGCCCTTCCCCCGGCCCCTCGGCCGGGGCCGCACCCGGTCCAGGCCGACCAGCGCCAGCGCCAGCGCGTAGAAGGCGAGACCGAAGATCACGGCGTTGCCCAGGACCCCGGCGTAGCCGTGCTGGTCGACGTCGAGGAACGGGTACGGGTAGCGCGCCGGAGTGCCCGGCGTCATGATCGCGCCGCGGATCAGGGCGAAGGCGAAGTAGGCCAGCGGGTACAGCAGCCACAGCCCGGCGTGACGGAGGCGGAGCCCTCCGGGGCGGATGAGGAAGAGCCAGTTCGCGAGCGCGCCCAGCGGCGTCACCGTGTGCAGGAGCTGGTTGGAGACCGAGTGCCAGCCGGTCAGGGGGGCGGCCTCGTCGCCGGTCATCGAGAAGCTGCTCGCGTCGTTGGCGAGGACGAAGTGGTAGACGAGGCCCGTGATGGAGATGAAGAGGAGCGTGCCGCCGGTCAGCCACGGAGGCAGCGGCGGCCGTGCCGTCCACGCCCGCCACGCGCTGACCGCGAACACCACCGCCACCAGCACATTGCTCTGGACCGTGAAGTAGCTCAGGACGCGCGGCACGCTGTCGGCGAGGGCCAGGTCGATGACGATGCCGGTCAGCGCGGCCAGCGCGACGAGCGCGCGGAACACGGCGGCGAGGGGGCGGCGTACGGGAGGGGGCGCGACCGCTTCGGCCGGAACGCCCCGGGCACTGAAGGCGTTCCGGGAGTCGAAGGCGCTTCGGGTGCCTTTCACACCCCGTACACCCTTGATGCCCCGCATACCACGCGAAGTCCGGTCTGTCCCGATCATGCCCCCACGGTACGCAGACCCACGCGGGCCCGCCTGCCCGAGGGGGCCTCAGAAGGAGGTACCGGGGGTTCAGTTCTCCCGGGGCACCAGCGTCAGCAGCGTCGCCTCCGGAGGGCACGCGAGCCGCATCGGCGTGTAGCGGTTGGCGCCGCACCCCGCCGACACATGCAGGTAGGACGTGCGGCCCTCGGACTCGTGCGTCGACAGGCCCTTCACCCGGTCCGTGTCCAGGTCGCAGTTGGTGACCAGGGCGCCGTAGAAGGGGATGCAGACCTGGCCGCCGTGGGTGTGGCCCGCGAGGACCAGCGGGTAGCCGTCCGCGGTGAAGGCGTCCAGGGCGCGCAGATACGGGGCGTGCACGATGCCCATCGAGAAGTCGGCGCCCGTGTCGGGGCCGCCCGCCACCTGTGCGTACCGGTCGCGCTTGATGTGCGGGTCGTCGACGCCGGTCAGGCCGATCTCGTAGCCCTCGACCTTCAGCGAGCCGCGCGTGTTGGTGAGGTTGACCCAGCCCGCCGTGTCGAAGCCGTCGCGCAGGTCCTCCCACGGGTTGTGGATGACGCCGACCGCGGGCTTGTTGCCGTTCAGGCCGTGGCGTCCCTGCACCTTCTCCAGCAAGTACCGGGCGGGGTTGCGCCACTTGGGACCGTAGTAGTCGTTCGAGCCGAAGACGTACGTGCCGGGGAACTCGAGCAGCGGGCCGAGCGCGTCCAGGACCTCGGGCACGGCCTCGGGGTCGGAGAGGTTGTCGCCGGTGTTGACGACGAAGTCCGGGCGCAGCCCGGCGAGCGAGCGCAGCCAGCGCTGCTTCTTGCGCTGGCCCGAGACCATGTGGATGTCGGAGACCTGCAGGACGCGGAGCGGACGCATCCCCGGAGGCAGGACCGGCACCGTCACCCGTCGCAGCCGGAACAGGCGGGCCTCGATGCCCACGGAGTAGGCGACGGTGGCGGCGGCTGTCGCCGAGATTCCCAGGGGTACTGCGTATCGCGCGCGCATGCGTCCATCGTGTCAGACCGCCGCCGCCCCTGAAATCAAGGGGCAGGGGCCCCACCACACCTGCGACAATCTCCCCATGACCACGCTCAAGTCGAAGCTGCAGGAAGACCTCAACGCCGCGATCAAGGGGCGTGACGAGCTGCGCTCCTCGACGCTCCGGATGACCCTCGCCGCCATCACGAAGGAGGAGGTCGCGGGCAAGGAGAAGCGCGAGCTCTCCGACGACGAGGTGCAGAAGGTGATCACCCGCGAGGCGAAGAAGCGCCGCGAGGCCGCCGATGCCTTCGCGCAGGGCAACCGCCCCGAGCAGGCCGAGCGCGAGAAGGCGGAGGGCGGGGTCCTCGCCGACTACCTGCCCAAGCAGCTCAGCGACGAGGAGCTGACGGCCATCGTCACGCAGGCCGTCGAGGAGGCGAAGGCCGCCGGCGCCGAGGGCCCGCGCGCCATGGGCCAGGTCATGAAGATCGTGAACCCGAAGGTGGCGGGCCAGGCCGAGGGCGGCCGCGTCGCCGCGACGGTCAAGAAGCTGCTCGCGGGCGGCTGAGTCCCCGCGTACATACGGGCACGCGTACAGACGGCCCGCGTACATACGTGAATGAGGGCGCCCCCTGATCCAGGGGGGCGCCCTCGTCGTCGTCAGCCGTCAGCCAGGGAAAGGGCCGGGCTCAGTCGAGCCAGCCGCCGACCCCGCCTCCGTTGCCGTTCCCGTTGTTCCCGCCGTTGCCGCCGTCGGCACCGCCGATCCAGCCGCCGATGTCGCCACCGCCGCCGTCGCCGCCCCCGTCGGCACCGCCGATGAAGCCGCCACCGCCGTCGTCGCCACCGCCACCGTCGCCACCGCCGTCGATGCCGCCGATGAGGCCGCCGTGGTCGTCGCCGCCCGGCTTCCCGTCGTCGTGGCCCTTGTCCTTGTCTTTGTCCTTGTCCTTGTCGCCACCCGGGATGTGGATGGTGTTGAAGCCCGGCGCGGGCTTGCCCGCGAGGGCGCCGGACATGGCGTCGCGCCAGATCGGTCCGGGGACCTCACCGCCGAAGACCTTGTCGTAGGGCTGGCCGCCGATGGTGATGTTCACCATCTGCCGCTTGTGCTGCGGGTCGCCGACCCAGACCGCGCCCGACATGTTCGGGGTGTAGCCGACGAACCAGGCCGCGTAGCGGAAGTCCGTCGTACCGGTCTTGCCCGCGCTGGGACGGCCGCCGCCGAGGCCCGCCTGCTGGCCGGTGCCGTCCTCGACCACGCCCTTGAGCAGCGTGTTGATGGTGTCGGCGGTCTTCTCCGACATCGCGCGCGAGCACGAGGTCTTGGGCACCGGCAGCGACTTGCCGCCCAGCGTCTGGATCGACTCGATCGCGATGGGCGTGCAGTACGTGCCGCGCGAGGCGAAGGTCGCGTACGCGCTCGCCATCGTCAGCGGCGACATCTCCTGCGTGCCGAGCGCGATCGACGGGGCCTGGACCATGTCGTTGCCGTCGGCGCGGTGGACGCCCATCTTGTCGGCCATCTGCGTCACCGGGCAGATGCCGATGTCGCCGATCAGCTGCACGTAGTAGGTGTTGACCGACTTCGCGGTCGCTTCCCGCATGGCGTACGGGCCGACCTCGGACTCGTTCTCGTTCGACACCTTCGAACCGGCCGTGTTGGACCAGGTCTTGCCGTCACAGGCCGAGACCGAGCTCGGGTACGCCATCTCGTACGGCGACGCGTAGCTCTGCGTCGGCGGCTTGCCACCCTCTATGGCGGCGGCGGCCACGATCGGCTTGAACGTCGAACCGGGCTGGTAGCCGGCGCCGCCGCCCATGTCCTTGTTCACGGACAGGTTGATCGTGGTCTCGTCCTTCTTGAAGCCGTACGGACGCGACTGGCCCATGCCGAGGATCTTGCCGCTGCCCGGCTCGACGATGGTCGCGGCGGTCGCCACCTCGTCGGTCTGGTTCACGTGATCCTTTATCGACGCCTGCACCGACTCCTGCGCCTGCGGGTCGAGCGTCGTCTGGATCTTCAGGCCGCCGCGGTTCCACAGCTTGGCCCGGTCCTCCTTCTTCTTGCCGAAGACCGGGTCGTTGAGGAACACCTCGCGGACGTAGTCACAGAAGAACCCGGCGCCGTTGACCGAGGTGATGCAGCCGTTCTTCGGCTTGCTGACCTTCAGGCCGAGCGGCTTCTCCTTGGCCTTGTCGGCGTCCTGCTGCGAGATGTCGTGGGTGTCGGCCATGCGCTGCAGCACGACGTTGCGCCGCTTCGTGGCTTCCTCGGTGTCATTGACCGGGTCGTAGCGGCTCGGCGACTGCACGATCCCGGCGAGCAGCGCGGCCTCCTGGACGTTCAGCTCCTTGGCGGGCTTGGAGAAGTAGCGCTGGGCCGCGGCCTCGACGCCGTACGCCTGCTGCCCGAAGTAGGTGATGTTCAGGTAGTTGTTGAGGATCCGCTTCTTGCCGAGCTTGTCCTCGACCTGGATCGCGTACTTCAGCTCGCGGATCTTGCGCCCGAGCGTCTGCTGCGTGGCCTCGGCGACCTTGGTCGGGTCGTCCCCGGCCTCCTCGACGAAGACGTTCTTCACGTACTGCTGCGTGAGCGTGGAGGCGCCCTGCGAGACGCCGCCGCTCTGCGCGTTCTGGTTCAGCGCGCGCAGGATGCCCTTCATGTCGACCGCGCCGTGCTCGTAGAAGCGCGCGTCCTCGATGGCGACGATCGCCTTCTGCATGTACGGGGAGATGTCCTTGAGCGGCACGACGGTGCGGTCACGCGAGTAGACCGTCGCGATGTTGCCGCCCTTGGCGTCGAGGATCGTGGTGCGCTGACTCAGCGGCGGCTGGCGCAGGTTGGCGGGGATCTCGTCGAATCCCTCGACCGAGCCCTTGGCCGCGAGGCCGAGCGCACCGGCCGCGGGCAGGGCGATTCCGGCCAGGACGGCCCCCGCGAGCACGCTGACACCTAGGAACTTGGCGGCCTGCTGCGTTGGGGACAGACCACCGCCCGAGCGCTTCTTTGGCATGAGGGCAGCCTACGTTCTGATTCGCCGGACAGGCGTATATGCCTTGGCCTAAGCTGCTCTCAACTGTCACAGCAGTGCGGTCCCGTAACAACCCCTCCGCCGTTCCCGAATCCGGCGGACTGTTGTCCGAATCCGCCTCATGCGTCATGGGGCGTCCGTTGTGACCCAACTGAAATGCCCGGTTCCGCCGGGTTCCTCACGCATGTCCTCGGCTCACTCCGTCGGGTGATCTGCCGCTTACGCATAGTCCGTTCGGGCCATTCAAGATTGGGCCCGAAGGGGGTGTTGCGCTGTCGCGACCTTCCGTAACGTCCTCAACTGGCGGCGGTGAATATGCCGCTGCCGCCGTGGGGGAGCCTCGATTCGGGAGAGGACGGCGCCGGTATGGGCTGGGTAACCGACTGGAGTGCGCAGGCGGCCTGCCGCACTACCGATCCGGATGAACTGTTCGTTCAAGGAGCAGCGCAGAACAGGGCCAAGGCGGTGTGCACCGGATGCCCGGTGCGGACCGAGTGCCTGGCCGATGCGCTGGACAATCGCGTCGAGTTCGGCGTGTGGGGTGGCATGACGGAGCGGGAGCGTCGCGCACTGCTGCGCAGGCGTCCGACCGTCACGTCCTGGCGCCGACTGCTCGAGACAGCACGCTCCGAGTACGAGCGTGGCACGGGCCTGCTGCCCGTGGACTTGGAGGACGAGGAGACGTACGAGAGCTACGCGGCGGTGGGTTAGCCGCGCAGGTGTGAGTGTCCTGATGTGAGTGCTCAGGTGTGAGTGGCCCCGGCGGGAGTGGGTCCCAGTCGCACCGAGTCCGGCACACCGAGTCCCGTCACACCGAGGTCCTTTCGTGGAGGCTCAGGCTGCTCCGGCCGGATCGTCGTCGGCCGCGAGCCGGTCTCCGATGGCCCGCAGACCTGCGAGGTCATGCACATCCCCGGGAAGCGCGGCCACTTCGGCCACGGCGACCTCGGGGTGGAGCGCGGTGAAGCGGTCTCGCGTGCGCTGTTCGCGCGCGAGCAGCCGCATCCGCTCCGCGTGCAGCCGCAACAGACCCGCGGTCAGCTGCGTCAGCTGGTCCTCGGGGGAGTCTTCGGGAGAGTGTGGGTCTTCGGGAGTCGAAGGAGCCTCGGAGGCTGAAGTCTCGGGAGTATCAGGGGAGTTGCCGAGGGAGTTACGAACTCCAACCTTCCCTCCCTCCTGATCCACAATGCGGCTCTCCTCAAGATTTTCCGCGGCGGCGAGCGCCCGCTCGGCGGACAGCTGGGCGGCACCGCTGCCGTGCACCCGGTTCAGCACCAGACCGGCGAGCGGCATCTTGTCCGCGGCGAGCCGCTCCACGAAGTACGCGGCCTCGCGCAGCGCGTCCCGCTCCGGCGACGCCACCACGAGGAAGGCCGTGCCGGGCGCCTGGAGCAGCCGGTACGTGGCGTCCGCGCGCGTGCGGAAGCCGCCGAACATCGTGTCCATCGCGGCCACGAACGTCTGCACGTCGCGCAGGAGTTGACCGCCCAGAAGCTTCCCGAGCGCGCCCGTCATCATCGACATGCCGACGTTCAGGAACTTCATCCCGGCCCGGCCGCCCACCTTCGCCGGGGCCATGAGGAGCCGGATCAGCTTCCCGTCCAGGAAGGACCCGAGCCGCTTCGGCGCGTCCAGGAAGTCGAGCGCCGAGCGCGAGGGCGGGGTGTCGACGACGATGAGGTCCCACTCGTCCCGGGACCTGAGCTGCCCCAGCTTCTCCATCGCCATGTACTCCTGCGTGCCCGCGAAGCCCGCCGAAAGCGACTGGTAGAAGGGGTTGTTGAGGATCGCCCGGGCGCGCTCCTGGTCCGCGTGCGCCTCGACGATCTCGTCGAAGGTCCGCTTCATGTCGAGCATCATGGCGTGCAGCTCACCGTCGCCGGTGATGCCCTTGACCTCGCGGGGCACGTTGTCGAGCGAGTCGATGCCCATGGACTGGGCGAGCCGGCGCGCCGGGTCGATGGTGAGCACCACGACCTTGCGGCCCCGCTCGGCGGCGCGCAGGCCGAGGGCCGCCGCCGTGGTCGTCTTGCCGACGCCGCCCGAGCCGCAGCACACCACGATGCGGGTCTTCGGGTCGTCGAGCAGGGAGTCGACGTCGAGGGCGAGTCCCGGGTCCAGCGTCATGCGGCGATCCCTTGCTTCCGCAGTTCCGTCGCGAGCTCGTACAGGCCCGCCAGGTCCATCCCCCCGGCGAGCAGCGGGAGTTCGTGCAGCGGCAGCCCCAGGGCCCCCAGTACGGCCCGCTGGTCGCGCTCCAGGGCGTGGCGCTCGGCGTACTCGGCGGCCTGCTCCAGGAGCGGGTCGACGAGCCGCTCCGCGTTCCCGCCGCGCCGGGCGCCGCCGAGGCCCGCCGCAGACAAGGACTTGGCGATGGCCGTACGAGGAGTCTGTTCGAGCCCCAGCTCCAGGGCGGCCTCGTCGAGCAGCGCGGGCCGCACCATGTTCACGATGACGCGCCCCACGGGCAGCTGCGCGGCCTTCAGCTCCGCGATCCCGTCGGCGGTCTCCTGGACGGGCATCTCCTCCAGCAATGTGACCAAGTGCACAGACGTCTCGGGGGACTTGAGCACCCGCATCACGGCCTGCGCCTGGTTGTGTATCGGCCCGATCTTGGCGAGCCCGGCCACCTCGTCGTTGACGTTCAGGAAGCGGGTGATGCGCCCGGTCGGCGGCGCGTCCATGATCACGCAGTCGTACGCGTACCGGCCGCGCTTGTCCTTCCTGCGCACCGCCTCGCACGCCTTGCCGGTCAGCAGGACGTCCCGCAGGCCCGGCGCGATGGTGGTGGCGAAGTCGATCGCCCCGAGCTTCTTCAGGGCCCGGCCCGCGCCCCCCAGCTTGTAGAACATCTGGAGGTAGTCGAGGAGCGCCAGCTCGGGGTCGATGGCGAGGGCGTACACCTCCCCGCCCCCAGGAGCGACGGCGATCTTCCGCTCCTCGTAGGGCAGCGCTTCGGTCTCGAAGAGCTGCGCGATGCCCTGCCTGCCCTCGACCTCGACGAGGAGGGTCCGCTTGCCCTCCGTCGCCAGGGCGAGCGCGAGGGCCGCGGCCACCGTGGTCTTGCCGGTACCGCCCTTGCCGCTGACGACCTGAAGCCTGCTCACGTCTTCGAGCCTAACCAGTGCCGGAACGGAGTACGCAGGAGGCCGCCATCCGCAGCGGCTACAGTCGGCCACATGACCAAGTGGGAATACGCGACGGTGCCGCTTCTGGTGCACGCGACCAAGCAGATTCTGGACACCTGGGGCGAGGACGGCTGGGAGCTCGTCCAGGTCGTGCCCGGGCCGAACAACCCCGAGCAGCTGGTGGCCTACCTGAAGCGGGAGAAGCAGGCATGAGCGCCGGGGCCGTGGAGGCGAAGCTGGCGGAGCTCGGCCTCACCCTGCCCGAGGTCGTGCCGCCGCTGGCCTCGTACCAGCCCGCCGTGCAGTCCGGCGTGTACGTCTACACCGCGGGCCAGCTCCCGATGGTGGAGGGCAAGCTCCCGGTCACCGGCAAGGTCGGCGCCGAGGTCACGCCCGAGGAGGCCAAGGACCTCGCCCGCACCTGCGCGCTGAACGCGCTCGCCGCGGTGAAGTCGGTGGCGGGCGACCTCGACCGCGTCGCGCGGGTCGTGAAGGTCGTCGGCTTCGTCGCCTCGGCCACGGACTTCACCGGCCAGCCCGGCGTGATCAACGGCGCGAGCGAGCTGCTCGGCGAGGTCCTCGGCGACAAGGGCGTGCACGCCCGCAGCGCGGTGGGCGTCGCGGTGCTGCCGCTGGACGCCCCGGTCGAGGTCGAGATCCAGGTGGAGCTCACGGAGGCGTGAGCCGGTCCGTCCGGCCGCCGTGGGGCGGCCGGTAGTTGCCCCTCGAACATAAGCGCGCCAAGGGATAGCCTCCGCCCATGGCAAATGGGCAGTGGTACCCACCGGAGTGGCCGGATCGCATCCGCGCCCTGGCGAGCGGGGAGCTGACGCCCGCGACGCCGCGGCGCGCGGCGACCGTGATGCTGCTCCGCGAGGCACCGGGGGCCGGTACGGGTACCGGCCGCCCGGAAGTTCACATGCTGCGCAGACGCGCCTCCATGGCCTTCGCCGGAGGCGCGTACGCGTATCCGGGTGGCGGCGTCGACCCGCGCGACGACGACCTCCTGGTCCGCTGGGCGGGCCCCGCGCGCGAGGTGTGGGCGGACCGCCTCGGCGTGCCCGACGCGGCGACCGCGCAGGCCGTGGTCTGCGCGGCCGTGCGCGAGACGTACGAGGAGGCGGGCGTCCTGCTCGCGGGCCCCACCGCCGACTCGGTCGTGGGCGACACCACGGGCGCCGACTGGGAGGCGGACCGCGAGGCCCTGGTGGTCCGCGACCTGTCCTTCGCGGAGTTCCTCGACCGCCGCGGCCTGACCCTGCGCAGCGACCTCCTGGGCGCCTGGGCCCGCTGGATCACCCCCGAGTTCGAACCCCGGCGCTACGACACGTTCTTCTTCGTCGCCGCCCTGCCCGCGGGCCAGCGCACCCGCAACGCCTCGACGGAGGCCGACCGGACGGTGTGGATCGCCCCTGACGAGGCCACTGCCGGCTACGACAGCGGCGAGCTCCTCATGATGCCGCCCACCATCGCCACGCTCCGCCAGCTCCTCCCGTACGCGTCCCCGGCCGCGGCCCTCGCCGCCGCCCCCACCCGCGACCTGACCCCGGTCCTGGCCCAAGCGCGCCTGGAGGAGGGCGAGTTGGTCCTGACGTGGCCGGGGCACGACGAGTTCACCAAGCACATCCCGACGAGCTCCATGAGCTCGACGGACCCGGCCGGAGCAACCGGAGACGCCAAGTGACCGAAGCCGCAGCCCTTCCCGGCCAGCCCCGCGGGCTCGTCGTGTCCGGACCCGCCACCGACCGCGCGGTGAACGTCCTCGCGCCCAACGCCGACGCCATGACGCTCGACGGGACCAACACCTGGATCGTCTCCGAGCCGGACTCCGCGCTCGCCGTGGTGATCGACCCGGGGCCGCTGGACGAGGGGCACCTGCAGAACGTCGTCGCCACCGCCGGGCGCCTCGGCAAGCGCGTCGCCCTGACCCTGCTCACCCACGGCCACCCCGACCACGCGGAGGGCGCGGGCCGGTTCGCGGAGCTGACGGGCACCAAGGTGCGGGCGCTCGACCCGGCGCTGCGGCTCGGGGACGAGGGGCTCGGGGCCGGGGACGTGGTGACCACCGGCGGCCTCGAACTGCGCGTCGTGCCCACGCCCGGCCACACCGCCGACTCGCTGAGCTTCCATCTCCCCGCCGACCAGGCCGTGTTGACGGGCGACACCATCCTCGGCCGGGGCACCACGGTCGTCGCGCACCCGGACGGGCGCCTCGGCGACTACCTGGACTCGCTGCGCCGGCTGCGCTCCCTGACCGTCGACGACGGCGTGCACACGGTCCTGCCCGGCCACGGCCCCGTCCTCGACGACGCCCAGGGCGCCGTCGAGTTCTACCTCGCCCACCGGGCCCACCGCCTGGCCCAGGTCGAGACGGCGGTGGAGAACGGACACGTGACGCCCGCGGACGTGGTCGCGCACGTGTACGCGGACGTGGACCGCTCACTGTGGCCCGCCGCCGAGCTGTCGGTGCGGGCGCAGCTGGAGTACCTGGGGGAGCACGGGCTGATCGAGGGGTGAGGGGCCGGGCGCCCTCCGGTCACGGACGAGGCGCCTTCACCCCGTGCACGGCCGCGTACTCCGCGGCCAGCCACGGCCCGATCTCCTCGGTGTACGAGGCGAGCGCGCCCCGGTCGGCGACGGGTTCGTACGCGACAGCGGCCGCGCCCCGGATCCGCTCGCCCCACTCCGGGTAGTACCGCGCGAACGCCTCGGCCATCTCGCCGAGGTCGCTGGTCCAGCCGTTCCAGCGCGGCATGACCAGCGTGAAGGCGGTCCGGACGAGGTGCCGGGAGACCCGCCGGACCAGCACCCGCACATCCGCGTCCGTGCCCGCCGCCGCCAACTGCCCGCGCCAGCGCGCCAGATGGAGCTCCAGGTCCCCGTTGGTCTCGCGGGCGAGCAGGCTGTCGGGCCGGTAGCGCGGCAGGAACTCGGCGAGGTCCTCACCCAGCAGAGGCGTGCACAGACACGCCACGAACCACCCCAGGTCGTACGTCTCCAGCTCGCTCAGCACCTGCGCCCGGTCGACCAACAGGATCCCGACCCCGTCGATCTGGGCGAACTCCTTGTCGAGCCCCGCCTCCAGCACATCGGCCCCGCCCCGGTCGGCCTCGGTGGGCCGGGCACTCAGGACCAGCAGCAGATCCAGGTCCGAGCGCCCGGCACGCGCGGTGCCACGAGGGACCGAGCCGTAGAGGTACGCAGCGGTCAGGCGGGAGCCGAAGGCGTCGAGCACCCGGTCACGGGCGGCCGCGACGAGTGGCCGGAAGTCGTCCTGGATCAGCCCGAGGGCGCCTTCACGCGCGATGTAGCCCTGGCTGTCGAGTCCACGGTCCGGTGCTCGACCGGGTGCTCGGTCCGGGGCTTGGTCCGGGGGATGACGGGTGGCCATGGGGCCACTGTGCCGGGCGGTGGCCCGAATCGCGCGGCATTTCTGTGCGACGGTCGCCGAGATGTACGCGGAGATGTACGCGGAGATGTACAGGGAGACGTACGCCGGGACGGGCACGCCGTACGTACGCCGACGAGGTCCGCCTCATGGTGCGAGACGGCCCCCGTCAACGTACGTACGGGAAGGGCGCACAGGCCCGAGGGGGAAGCCCCCTACTGGTCTGGTCAGCTGCCGGTCAGCGGGACCGCTTGGCGAGCCGCTCGACGTCCAGCAGGATCACCGCGCGCGCCTCGAGCCGCAGCCAGCCGCGGCCCGCGAAGTCGGCGAGTGCCTTGTTGACCGTCTCGCGGGAGGCGCCGACCAGCTGGGCGAGCTCTTCCTGCGTGAGGTCGTGCACCACGTGGATGCCTTCCTCGGACTGCACGCCGAAGCGGCGCGACAGGTCGAGGAGTGCGCGGGCCACGCGGCCCGGGACATCCGAGAAGACCAGGTCGGACATCTGGTCGTTGGTCTTGCGCAGGCGCCGGGCGACGGCGCGCAGGAGCGCGGAGGCCACCTCGGGGCGGGCGTTCAGCCAGGGCTGGAGGTCGCCGTGGCCCAGGCCGAGGAGCTTCACCTCGGTGAGGGCGGAGGCGGTCGCCGTGCGCGGGCCCGGGTCGAAGAGCGACAGCTCACCGATGAGCTCGCCGGGGCCGAGCACCGCCAGCATGTTCTCCCGGCCGTCCGGGGACGTGCGGTGGAGCTTCACCTTGCCCTCGGTGACCACATACAGGCGGTCTCCGGGGTCGCCCTCGTGGAAAAGGGCGTCTCCGCGCGCGAGCGTCACCTCACTCATGGAGGCGCGGAGCTCCGCGGCCTGCTCGTCATCGAGCGCCGCGAAGAGCGGGGCGCGCCGCAGAACGTCGTCCACGAGTTCTCTCCTTGTCGACCTGCTCAGGGGATCTTGCTCCCCCGTTTTCAGGGGACCGTGCTCCCCATTTTGCCGGACGGTCCAAACAGTGTGATCAGTCACAAGTCTGCCGCACTGGCGTCGCGTGCCGTGCGGGAGGGGGCCAATTGGGGGCCGATTAGCGGGCTCCGGGGCGGATGTCAGTGGCTGGCTCTAGGCTGGCCGGGTGTCCAAAAAGCCGGTGAGAGCGCAGGCCAAGGGGGCTGGGACGGCGACGGGGGCGCACGATTCCGCTGTGGGCGAACAGGCGTGCGCGAGGTCAGTGAATTCCGACAAAGAGGGCGAGTCGGACTCCCGGCGCGTGAGGAAGACGGCGGCTGAGCTCTCTGCCAACGAGAAGGTGGTCCAGAAGGTGACGACAGCCAAGAAGGCGACGTCCGCGGCCAAGAAGACAACGCCTGCCGCCAAGAAGGTGACGTCCGCAGCCAAGAAGACGACGCCCGCCAAGAAGGCAGCGACGCCCGCCCAAAAGGCAGCGACGCCCGCCCAAAAGGCAGCGACGGCCACCAAGAAGACAGCCGTCACCAAGAAAGAAACCGCCCCCAAGAAGGCAACCGCCACCAAGAAGACTGCGGCCAAGAAAGAAGCGCCCGCCGCCCCCAAGACCGCCCAGACCGCCCAGGCCCCCAAGACCGCCCAGGCCACCAAGCCCGAGTCCCACCTCTCCCTGGTCCGCCGAGCCCGCCGCATCAACCGCGAGCTCGCCGAGGTGTACCCCTACGCCCACCCCGAGCTGGACTTCGAGAACCCCTTCCAGCTCGTGGTCGCCACCGTCCTGTCCGCGCAGACCACCGACCTGCGCGTGAACCAGACGACGCCCGCCCTCTTCGCCCGCTACCCCACCCCCGAGGACCTCGCCGCGGCCAACCCCGAAGAGGTCGAGGAGCTGATCAGGCCCACCGGCTTCTTCCGCGCCAAGACCAAGTCGATCATGGGTCTCGCGGCCGCCCTGCGGGACGACTTCGGGGGCGAGGTCCCGGGCCGGCTCGAAGACCTGGTCAAGCTCCCCGGAGTGGGCCGCAAGACCGCCTTCGTGGTGTTGGGCAACGCCTTCGGACGCCCCGGGATCACCGTGGACACCCACTTCGGCCGCCTCGTCCGCCGCTGGAAGTGGACCGACGAGGAGGACCCCGACAAGGTCGAGAAGGCCGTCGGCGCGCTCTTCCCGAAGAGCGACTGGACGATGCTCAGCCACCACGTGATCTTCCACGGCCGCCGTATCTGCCACGCCCGCAAGCCCGCCTGCGGCGCCTGCCCGATCGCCCCGCTCTGCCCGGCGTACGGGGAGGGCGAGACCGACCCCGAGAAGGCCAGGAAGCTCCTGAAGTACGAGAAGGGCGGCTTCCCCGGCCAGCGCCTGAACCCCCCGCAGTCCTACCTGGACGCGGGCGGCCTCCCGGCCCGCCCCCTGGGCGCCTGAGGAGGGACGGGGGACCCCGCGGAACGAACCGCGAGGCCAAGGGCGTTGTGTTCACACGGACGGGGGTGGCCCATGGCACACACGAGCAGGATCCACGAAGGCACGGACAGGGACAGCGGCACGGACAGCGGCGCGGACAGGGACGGCACCGACATCGGCGAGGGAACCGGCAGGGGCAGCATCGACAGGCACGGTACGGACGGCACCGGCGTCAACGGCGTCAACGGAGGCACCAGCGGCAACGGCCAGGCGGGCGCCCCCCGGAAAGACGGCCACGCGCCCCACGTAACCCGCGCGACCGACGTGACCCATGCGACCGATGTGTCCCACGCGCCCCACACAACCCAGATCACCGACGTGCCCCTCTCCACCGACGGCCTCCCCACCTGGCTCGACCCCGTCGTGCGCGCCGCCGACACCGTGCGCCCCGACCAGCTCAGCCGCTTCCTGCCGCCGGAGAGCGGCGCAGGCCGCCAGTCCGCCGTCCTGGTCCTCTTCGGCGAGGGCGAGCGGGGCCCGGAGCTCCTCCTCATGGAGCGCTCGGGCTCCCTCAGGTCCCACGCGGGCCAGCCCTCCTTCCCCGGCGGCGCCCTCGACCCGGAGGACGGCGATCCGCGGACGGACGGCCCCCTGCGCGCCGCCCTGCGCGAGGCCGAGGAGGAGACCGGCCTCGACCCACGCGGCGTGCAGCTCTTCGGCGTGCTGCCCGCGCTCTACATCCCGGTGAGCGAATTCGTCGTGACGCCCGTCCTCGGCTGGTGGCGCTCGCCGAGCCCCGTCTCCGTCGTCGACCCCAATGAGACGGCCCGCGTCTTCACCGTCCCCGTGTCCGATCTCACGGATCCGGCCAACCGTGCCACCGCCGTGCACCCCAGTGGGCACAAGGGCCCGGCCTTCCTCGTCGCATCCGCTCTGGTCTGGGGTTTTACGGCGGGAGTGATCGACCGGATCCTGCACTTCGCGGGCTGGGAGCGCCCCTGGGACAGGGGGAAGCAGGTCCCGCTCGACTGGCGCGCATGACAAGGTGGGGGGCTGATGAAGCGACCATGATGCGAGGCGAGGCGTGATTCGGTGAACGTGGTGGACATCCTCCTCCTGCTCGCAGCCGTCTGGTTCGCGGTCGTGGGATACCGCCAGGGCTTCGTCGTCGGCATCCTGTCGGTGATCGGCTTCCTGGGCGGCGGTCTGGTCGCGGTGTACCTGCTGCCGGTCGTCTGGGACGCCGCCACGGACGAGGCGACGGTGGGCACGACGGAGGCCGTCGTCGCCGTCGTCATCGTGATCGTCTGCGCCTCGGTGGGCCAGGCGTTCACCACGCACCTGGGCAACAAGCTCCGCCGGTACATCACCTGGCGTCCCGCCCGCGTCCTGGACGCGACGGGCGGCGCGCTCGTCAACGTACTGGCGATGCTGCTGGTCGCCTGGCTGATCGGCAGCGCGCTCGGCGGCACGTCGCTGCAGTCGCTCACCAAAGAGGTCAAGGGCTCGAAGGTGCTCCACGGCGTCAACGACGCGCTCCCGGACGAGGCCGGCACCTGGTTCGACGACTTCTCCTCGGTCCTCGCGCGCAACGGCTTCCCGCAGGTCTTCAGCCCGTTCTCGAACGAGCCCATCAAGGAAGTCAGCCCGCCCGACCCGAAGCTCGCCAAGAGCCGCGTCGCCACGACCGCGCAGAAGTCCATCGTGAAGGTCGTCGGCCAGGCGTCCGGCTGCGGCAAGGTCCTGGAAGGCACCGGCTTCGTCTTCGACAACCGCCGCGTGATGACCAACGCCCACGTGGTCGGCGGCGTCGACGAGCCCACCGTCCAGATCGGCGGCCAGGGCCGCCTGTACGACGCGAAGGTCGTCCTCTACGACTGGGAGCGCGACATCGCCGTACTGGACGTGCCGTCCCTGCGGGCGCCCGCGCTCAAGTTCACCGAGCGCGACGCGAGCAGCGGGGACAACGCGATCGTCGCGGGCTTCCCCGAGAACGGCGCGTACGACGTCCGCCCCGCGCGCGTGCGCGGCCGCATCACGGCCAACGGCCCGGACATCTACCACCGGGGCACCGTCCGCCGTGACGTCTACTCGCTGTTCGCGACCGTCCGCCAGGGCAATTCCGGCGGCCCGCTCCTCACACCCGAGGGGCAGGTCTACGGAGTGGTGTTCGCCAAGTCCCTCGACGATCCGGACACCGGGTACGCGCTCACCGCGGACGAGATCCGCGAGGACATCCGGCGCGGCCGCACCGCCAACCAGCAGGTCGACAGCCAGGGTTGCGCGCTGTGAGGGGAGCTGTGGCGGGAGGGAACGGCTCAGTCGCGGTTGTGGCGTAGCCGCGCCGAGACCCAGCGGGCCCTGCGGCGCAGGATGTGGGGGATGCCGATGCCTTGAGCGGAGACGGCCTGCCCGGGGTACCCCGGATCGTGCGGGCCACCCCTTTCGTGGCTGTTCACCGCTGTGGCCGAGCGGCGATTGCGTGCTGCGTCACTGTAGTCGTGCGTCCAGCCCATACCCCGACGTGTGCCCGTGCCTCATGGTCGGTAACCGCGCACAGGGGCCCCAATTGGCCTATGCGGCAGGCAATTGGCGTTCGTAGGACAGATGTTCCCAGGTGTTCCCAGTGGACACGCGTCACCTCAGCCGGACGCACCCGGGCCCCTCAGCGGTCCGGCTCGGGATCCTTCAGCGGTCCGGCTCAGGATCCTTCAGCCAGCTCACCAGCTCGCTGGAGAAGGCCACCGGGTCCTCCTCGTGCGGGAAGTGCCCCAGACCGTCGAACAGCCGCCAGCGGTACGGGGCTTCGACGTACTCCCCGGAGCCGGCCGCGCTGCGCGTGCGCAGGACCGGGTCGAGCGAGCCGTGCAGATGCAGCGTGGGCACCCGGACCGGCCGCTTCATGCGCCGGTTGAACTGGATGCCGTCGGGCCGCGCGAGCGAGCGCACCATCCACCGGTACGGTTCGATCGAGCAGTGCGCCGTCGACGGGATGCACATCGCGCGCCGGTACGTCTCCACGGCCTCGTCGTCCGGCAGCCCGGGCCCGGACCAGTCCCGGATCAGCCGCCCCACCAACGCCCCGTCGTCCGCGACGAGTTGACGCTCCGGCAGCCAGGGCCGCTGGAAGCCCCAGATGTAGGACCCGGCCGCGGTCTGCTTCCGGTCGCGCAGCATCGCCGAGCGCCAGCGGCGCGGGTGCGGCATCGACGAGACGACCAGGCGGCGCACCAGCTTGGGCCGCATCACGGCCGCCGTCCAGGCGAGATAGCCGCCCAGGTCGTGGCCGACGAGCGCCGCGTCCGGCTCGCCGAGGGAGCGCACGACGCCGGTGATGTCGAGCGCGAGGTTCGCCGGGTCGTAGCCGCGCGGGGTGCGGTCGCTGCCGCCCACGCCGCGCAGGTCCATCGCGACGGCGCGGAAGCCCGCGTCGGCGAGCGCCGTCAGCTGGTGCCGCCACGACCACCAGAACTGCGGGAAGCCGTGCAGGAACAGGACCAGCGGCCCCTCACCGAGCTCGGCGATGTGGAAGCGCGCCCCGTTCGCGGCGACGTCCCGGTGGGTCCAGGGCCCTTCGATGCGTACCAGTGAAGGGGGCGCCGTGGGCGTGGGGGACGAGGACGTGGTGTGCGGGGCGGGGTCCGTCATGAAGACGAGCGTGCCACAGCGTCGGCGGCCTCGAGGGCGCGGTCACCGGCAGCAGTACCCGCAGGGCTCACGGCGCGCGGGTGCGGCTTGACGTTCCCCAGTACGGCGGCGGTCTCCTTGGCGGACGCGGCGACCTTCTGCGGGCCCTTGCCCTTCTTGGCCTTCTTCGCGAAGACGACGCCGATCAGCGCGAGCAGCCCGGCCACCAGAACGTTCGCGGCGAACGACAGCACGAAGCAGATCGCCATGTTCCAGTGGCTCCACGTCCGGATCCCGTACGCGAGCGCGAAGCTCAGCATCGGCAGCGAGAAGATGAGCACCGCCACCGCCGCCATGAACGCGCCGCCGCTGACCGCGCCGCGCTTGACGTCCTGGCGCAACTGGGCCTTGGCCAGGGCGATCTCGTCGTGCACCAGGGCGGACATCTCGCTCGTCGCCGTGGCGACCAGCTGGCCGAGGCTGCGCTCGGCGCCGACGGGGCCGTCGGGTGCGCTCATCGCGTACTCCCTCTTCATTTCCGGGTGTCTGCCTCAGATCATGCCGGACCGTCGCCCCCGCTGCGCGACCCACCCGCCACTTCAGCGAGCCTGCGGTGCTCGGCGGCCTTCCGCTCGTAGATCTCCGCCATCCGCAGGTGGTAGTCGGGCTTGTCCTGTTCGTAGACGTCCGGGATGCCGTCCTGGTCCTCGTCGCGCTCCTCGTCCTCGCACAGCTTGCGGTACTTGGCGTTCCGGATCTTCAGGAGTACGGAGGCGAGCACGGCCGCGATCAGGGAGCCCATCAGGACGGCGGCCTTGATCTCGTCCGTCATCAGCTGGTCGCCCTTGAAGGCGAGTTCACCGATCAGGAGCGAGACGGTGAAGCCGATCCCGGCCAGCGAGGCGACCGCGAACACATCGGGCCAGGCCAGCTCGTCATTCAGCTCGGCCTTGGTGAACCGCGCGGCCAGCCAGGTCCCGCCGAAGATGCCGACCGCCTTGCCGACCACGAGGCCGAGCACCACACCCAGCGTCTCGGGCCGGGTGAAGACGTCGCCGAGCGCCCCGCCCGAGACCGCGACCCCGGCGCTGAACAGCGCGAACAGCGGCACCGCGAGCCCGGCGCTGACCGGGCGTACGAGGTGCTCGATGTGTTCACCGGGGGAGTCCTCCTCGCCGTTCTCGCGGTGGCAGCGCAGCATCAGACCCATGGCGACACCGGCGATGGTGGCGTGGACGCCGCTGTTGTACATCAGGCCCCAGATCGCCAGCGCCAGCGGCACGTAGATGTACCAGCCGCGCACGCGCTTCCTGAGCAGCAGCCAGAAGACGGCGAGGCCGACGACGGCGCCGCCGAGCGCGGCGAAGTTGAGGTCGCTGGTGAAGAAGACCGCGATGATCAGGATCGCGAAGAGGTCGTCGACGACGGCGAGGGTGAGCAGGAAGGCGCGCAGCGCCGACGGCAGCGAGGTGCCGATGACGGCGAGCACGGCGAGCGCGAAGGCGATGTCGGTGGCCGTCGGCACCGCCCAGCCGTCCGTCGATCCGCTGCCGAAGGTGGTGACCAGGACGTACACGAGCGCGGGCACGGCCATGCCGCAGACCGCGGCGATCACGGGCAATGCGGCCGCCTTGGGGTCGCGCAGATCGCCCGCGACCAGCTCGCGCTTGAGCTCGATCCCGGCGACGAAGAAGAAGACCGCGAGCAGCCCGTCGGCCGCCCAGTGCTGGATGGAGAGGTTCAGGCCGAGCGAGCCGGGCCCGATGTGGAAGTCACGGACGGACTCGTAGCTCTCTTTGAGCGGGGTGTTCGCCCAGATCAGGGCGGCGATGGCGGCGATGAGCAGCAGCACGCCGCCGACGGTCTCGGTACGCAGCGCGTTCGCCACGAAAGTGCGCTCGGGCAGGGAGAGGCGTCCGAGGACCTTGCGGTTGTTCTGGGGTGCGGGCGCGGCCACGGGGGTCGACCTCCGGTCGGGTAGGCAGGACAGAGCACATGCCGACCAGACTTCCCGGCGCACCTAGATGTTTCTTGTCGCGTTGTTGACGCGATCCTTAGGGTACCTAACGTGCGCGCGGACCTATCCGGCGATCTTCACCTTAAGCGCGAAAGGGGCACCCGGCGCGCTCGCCGGATGCCCTTTTCGCAGTTGTACGGGGAAGTCGTACGGGGATGCCGTACGGGGATCAGTCCTCGCTCGGCGCCGCCGGCAGCTTCGACTGGATCAGGTCCATCACGGAGGAGTCGGTGAGCGTCGTGACGTCCCCGAGCGCGCGGTTCTCCGCGACGTCCCGCAGCAGACGCCGCATGATCTTGCCGGACCGGGTCTTGGGCAGCTCCGCCACCGGAAGCACCCGCTTCGGTTTGGCGATCGGCCCGAGCGTCGCGCCCACGTGGTTGCGCAGCTCGGCGACGAGCCCCTCGTCCTCGGCGTTCGCGGTGCCCCGCAGGATCACGAAGGCGACGATGGCCTGCCCGGTGGTCTCGTCGGCGGCGCCGACCACGGCGGCCTCGGCGACGGCCGGGTGCGAGACGAGCGCCGACTCGACCTCGGTGGTGGAGATGTTGTGCCCGGAGACGAGCATGACGTCATCGACCCGGCCGAGGAGCCAGATGTCCCCGTCCTCGTCCTTCTTCGCCCCGTCACCGGCGAAGTACTTGCCCTCGAAGCGCGACCAGTAGGTGTCGATGAACCGCTGGTCGTCGCCCCAGATGGTGCGCAGCATGGAGGGCCACGGCTCGGTCAGGACGAGGTAGCCGCCCCCGCCGTTCGGGACCTCGTTCGCCTCGTCGTCGACGACGGTCGCCGAGATGCCGGGCAGCGCACGCTGCGCCGAACCCGGCTTCGTCTCCGTCACGCCGGGCAGCGGGGAGATCATCATCGCCCCGGTCTCGGTCTGCCACCAGGTGTCCACGATCGGGCAGGTGTCGCCGCCGATGTTCTTCCGGTACCAGATCCACGCCTCGGGGTTGATCGGCTCACCGACCGACCCGAGGACCCGCAGGCTGCTCAGGTCGAACTTGGCGGGGATGTCGTCGCCCCACTTCATGAACGTACGGATGGCGGTGGGCGCCGTGTACAGGATCGTGACCCCGTACTTCTGCACGATCTCCCAGAAGCGGCCCTGGTGCGGGGTGTCGGGCGTGCCCTCGTACATGACCTGCGTCGCGCCGTTCGAGAGCGGGCCGTAGGTGATGTAGGAGTGGCCGGTGACCCAGCCGATGTCGGCCGTGCACCAGTAGACATCGGTCTCCGGCTTGAGGTCGAAGACCGCGTGGTGCGTGTACGACG
Source organism: Streptomyces sp. NPDC059009 (assembly GCF_042740175.1). NCBI lineage: Bacteria > Bacillati > Actinomycetota > Actinomycetes > Kitasatosporales > Streptomycetaceae > Streptomyces > Streptomyces sp. NPDC059009. The sequence continues at coordinate 103,793 of NZ_JBHYJB010000011.1, forward strand.
CCTGCGTGAGGTAGCCGCCCGAGGTGTGCAGGATGCCCTTCGGCTTACCCGTCGTACCGGACGTGTAGAGGATGAAGAGCGGGTGCTCGGCGTCGAACGCCTCCGGGGTGTGCTCGGCCGACTGCCGCGCGACGACGTCGTGCCACCACACGTCGCGGCCCTCGGTCCACGCCACGTCCTGCTCGGTGCGGCGCACGACGAGCACCTTGGAGACGCCGTCGACCCGGCTCACGGCCTCGTCCACGGCGGGCTTGAGCGCGGACGGCTTGCCCCTGCGGTAGCCGCCGTCCGCCGTGATGACGAGCTTCGCGTCCGCGTCCTGGATGCGGGCGGCGATGGCGTCGGCGGAGAAGCCGCCGAAGACGACGGAGTGGGCGGCGCCGATGCGCGCGCACGCCAGCATCGCGACGACGGCCTCCGGGATCATCGGCAGATAGACCGCGACCCGGTCGCCCGCCTGAACTCCCAGCTCCGTCAGGGCGTTCGCGGCCCTGCTGACCTCGTCCTTGAGCTCGGCGTAGGTGATGGCCCGGCTGTCGCCGGGCTCGCCCTCGAAGTGGATCGCGACCCGGTCGCCGTTCCCCGCCTCCACATGCCGGTCGACGCAGTTGTACGCGACGTTGAGCTTCCCGTCGGCGAACCACTTCGCGAAGGGCGGGTTCGACCAGTCGAGGGTCTCGGTCGGTTCGGTGGCCCAGGTCAGCCGACGGGCCTGCTCGGCCCAGAAGCCGAGCCTGTCAGCCTTGGCCTGTTCATACGCCTCCGCGGTGACGTTGGCGTCGGCCGCCAGCTCCGCCGGCGGCGCGAACCTGCGCTCTTCCTTGAGCAGGTTGGCCAGGCTTTCGTTGCTCACGACATCTCCCTTACGGTGCTTTGCCGGGGCGACCGTTGTGTCCCAAGCCACAGCTCATCAGACGGACAGCCCTGGTGACAAGGGCTGGCGGGAAATTGGTTTAGACCTTTACTCGGCCCGCCGGGGCGACCTGATCGAAGACCTCGTCCAACACCGCGTCATCACTGGTGGCGCCCGTGAGCAGATACGCCTGGGCCTCTCCCACGTGGAAGTACATACCGTGCAGTTCGAGACTGCCCTCGGCAAGTCGGCGCGCCACCGACTCGTGCGCCCTCAGGTGCTCCAACTGCTGCACCACATTGGTGAGACAGAGCTGCTCGACGGCGTCGGCCGGGGCCCGCCCCGCGAGCCGCGGCCACAGCCCGTCGTCCCGGTCGTCCCGTCCCATCCGCTCCAGGCTCGGCAGACCGTGCCGCAGCCACCGCTTCAGCGGCGTCTGGGCGCCCCCGGGCGGCGTGCCCAGCAGCGCCTGCATCGCCCCGCACCCGGAGTGCCCGCACACGGTGATGGACTTGACCTGCAGCACGTCCACCGCGTACTCGATCGCGGCCGCCACCGAATCGTCCCCGCTCTCGGCGCCCGGCAGCGGCACGAGATTGCCCACGTTCCGTACGACGAAGAGGTCGCCCGGACCGCTCGACGTGATCATCGACGTGACCACCCGGGAGTCCGCACAGGTCAGGAAGAGCTGCGCGGGCCGCTGCCCCTCGCGCGCGAGCCGCGCCAGCTCGCCCCGCACATGCGGCGCGGTGTTCCGCTGGAACGCGCTGATGCCGCTGGCCAGTTGGTGCCCACTGGGCCTGGGCCCGGCGGTGTCGTGCGCGCCCTGCTCGGCCTCCTGGGGGCGGTCGCAGTGGTGGTTGCGCCACGGGGTCCAGGGGCGGCAGCAGGAGTGCGCGGAGCTCGCGGGCTCGGCGATCCGCGTCCCGGCCCGCCCGGTCATCTCCACGGTCCCGCCCTGCCCGGTGTGCCCGTCCTGCCAGCACTGCAGCGACTCGAACGCGGCGTGGTCCATGAAGGACCCGTCCAACTCCACGACAGCATCAGCTCCTTGGGGTACGAGGTGCAGGGTGCGGCTCAGCCGGGGAACCGCGAGGAAGGTCAACTGGCCGCGCACGCGCACGTGGTGGACCCCGTCCTCGTCCTCCGTGTGCGTGATGCGGGTGCGGGCGAGGCGGTGCAGGGCGACGGCGACGGCCACGGCGACGCCGAGGGCGACCCCTTCGAGGACGCCGACGAGGACGACGCCGAGCGTGGTGACCGCGTAGACGAGGATCTCGCGGTGGCGCGTGACCGTACGGATGTGGTTGAGGCTCACCATCTGGATGCCGACGGCCATCACCAGGGCGGCGAGCGAGGCGAGCGGGATCAGCTCCAGGACGGGCACCAGGAGCAGGGCGGCCACAAGAACCCAAACGCCGTGCAGCATCGAGGAGTTCCTGCTCACGGCACCGGCGCGCACATTGGTCACACTCCGCACCGCCACCCCCGCGACGGGCAGCCCGCCGAGCGCCCCCGACACCACATTGGCCGCCCCTTGCCCGAGCAGCTCCCGGTCGAGGTCGGAGCGCCCCACGCGCGCGTGCAGCGCGGGATCCTGGGCGACCAGCTTGTCCACGGCGACGGCGCCGAGCAGCGACTGCACGCTGCACACCAGCATGATCGTGAGCACCGCCGCGACGATCCCGAGCACGGGCCCCTCGGGCAGCCCCGCCAGTGCGTGACTCCGCCACGACGGCAGGTGCACCTTGTCCAGGCCGATCCCGGAGAGCGAGGCGCAGGCCGTCGCCGCGGCCACGGCCACCAGCGCCGCGGGCACAACCTTCGCCATCCGCCCGGCCCGCCCCGGAATCCGCGGCCACAGCAACAGCACCACCAGCGTGAGCACGCTCATCGACAGCGCGGCCGGATGCAGGTGCGCCAACTGGTCGGGCAGCTCACGGACGTTGCCGATCACCGAGCTGTGCGGCGTCCCGCCGAGCACGATGTGCAGCTGCGCCACGGCGATGGTCACGCCGATCCCGGCCAGCATGCCGTGCACCACGGCGGGGCTGACGGCGAGCGCGGTGCGGGCCACCCGCAGGCAGCCGAGGCCGAGTTGGGCGACCCCGGCGAGCACGGTGATGCCGCACGTCGCGCGCCAGCCGTACTTCTGGATGAGGTCGGCCGTGACGACGGTGAGCCCGGCGGCGGGCCCGCTCACCTGGAGCGCGGAGCCCCCGAACCGCCCGGCGACCAGACCGCCCACGGCGGCGGCGACCAGGCCCGCCTGGAGCGGGGCGCCGGTGGCCAGGGCGATGCCCAGGGAGAGCGGCAGGGCGATCAGGAAGACGGCGATCGAGGCGGACACATCCGCGCCCGCGATGCGGAATCTGCGGTGCGGGGGCGGGGTGTGGGGCCTCGGGGCGCGTGGAGCGTGAGCCGAGTCGGTGGTGCGAGTGGGGACGCAGGCAGACATGTTTCCCGTCTCCTCCGGGGCAGCGCGGTCGCGGAACAAGGGGTCCTCCGGGGCTGCCGGAGGGCGGGTCGCGGCCGTGGGTCACGGCGTGCAGCGGCGGGATATCTCAACTCTCGGTAAATGAACCGTAATGCAGAGTAAAGAGCTAGGAAGGATTATCGGGGCAAATGGGGCAATCCCTCACCCTGATGAGTGAACAAGAAGGGTCGTCGGCTTGTCGTACCTGTCCGCCCATGCCTCCGTGCGAGTTTTTGTGCCTATCTGTCCCTATTTGCACGGAGAGAGGTGGGCGGAAGATGGCCGCCACCCGGAGGACCGCCGCGAGCCTCGCCGCCCTCGTGGCCTGCGTCATGGCACTGGCCGGCTGCGCGAGCGGCGAGAGTGGTCAGCACGGCACCAAGGAAGGCGCCCCTGGCGCGAAGAAGGCGGCCGGTGCCCCGGCCCCCAAGAGCGCGGTCCGCCTGATCGGCGACGGCTCCACCGCGTTCACCGGAACCCAGCCGCACCTGCCCAGACCCGAGCGGATGAGACCGGGGCAGAAGCCGCCTCAGTTCGTGGTGTTCTCCTGGGACGGCGCGGGCGAGGACAGCCAGAAGCTGTTCTCCCACTTCCGCAAGGTGGCCAAGGCCAACAACGCCACCATGACGTACTTCCTCAGCGGCGTGTACATGCTCCCCGAGGCGAAGAAGAACCAGTACCGCCCGCCCCAGCACTCGGCGGGCCGCTCGGACATCGGCTTCAATGACCGCAAGGGCATCAAGGACACCGTGGACCAGCTCCGCGGCGCCTGGCTCGAGGGCAATGAGATCGGCACCCACTTCAACGGCCACTTCTGCGGCAAGGGCGGCGGCGTCGGCGAGTGGTCCGTCGACGACTGGAAGAGCGAGATCAACCAGGCCAAGTCCTTTGTGAAGGCGTGGAAGTCCAACACGGGCATGAAGAAGGCGAGCCCGCTGCCCTTCGACTACGACAAGGAGCTGGTCGGCGCCCGCACCCCTTGCCTGGAGGGGCAGAAGAACTTCATGCGCGCGGCCCGCGACATGGGCTTCCGCTACGACACCAGCGGCGTCAACAACCAGCTGTGGCCCAAGAAGAAGGAGGGCCTGTGGGACCTCTCCATGCAGCTGGTTCCGTTCCCCGGCCACTCCTATGAGCAACTCACCATGGACTACAACTACATGGTGAACCAGTCGGGTTCGGCCACCCAGGGCGACCCGGACAAGCAGGAGTTCTGGGGTGACCAGATGCGCGACAGCCTCATCCAGGGCTTCAACCGCGCCTACAAGGGCAACCGCGCCCCGCTGATCATCGGCAACCACTTCGAGTCGTGGAACGGCGGCACGTACATGCGTGCCGTCGAGGAGACCATCCAGAACGTCTGCAACAAGCCGGAGGTCCGCTGCGTCTCGTTCCGCCAGCTCTCCGACTGGCTGGACGCCCAGGACCCCAAGGCCCTGGACAAGCTGGCCGGGCTCGGGGTCGGCAAGGCTCCCAAGGAGGGCTGGGCGGCCTACCTCTCGGGCAAGGCCGCCCCGGCTCCCAAGGGCGTGCCGGGAGCCCCGGCGGTCAAGCCGTAGCGCCGACGCGCTCGCGCAGCACGAAGTCGGGGTCGACCTGAGCCGTCAGGTCGGCCCCGGTGCGTTCGTTGCCCCAGCTCTGCGCGTTCTTCAGGTGGAAGTGGACCATCTGGCGCGTGTAGCGCTCCCAGTCCCGATGCTCGTACGAGGCGTCCGCGGCGTCCTGAAGGGCCTGCAGGGAGCGGCGGTTGGCGTCCTCCAGGAGCTCGAAGGCGGGCGGACGGCCCTTCTCCATGGCGCGCACCCAGTCCGAGTGCCCGACCGTCACCAGGAGGTCGTCGCCGGCCTCCTCGCGCAGGAAGTCCACGTCGTCCTGGCCCTGCACCTTGTTGCCGACGACCTTCAAGGAGACGCCGAAGTCCCGTGCGTACTCCTTGTACTGGCGGTAGACGGAGACGCCCTTGCGGGTCGGCTCGGCCACCAGGAAGGTCATGTCGAAGCGGGTGAACATCCCGGAGGCGAAGGAGTCCGAGCCTGCGGTCATGTCGACCACGGCGTACTCGTCCCGCCCGTCGACCAGGTGGTTCAGGCACAGCTCCACCGCACCCGTCTTCGAGTGGTAGCAGGCCACCCCGAGGTCGGCCTCGGTGAAGGGTCCGGTGACCATCAACCGCACGGCGCCGCCGTCGAGTTCGACGGGCCGGGCGCACGCGTCGTACACCGGGTTGTCCTCGCGCACCCGCAGCAGTCGGGAGCCCTCGCCGGGCGGCGTCGTCTTGATCATCGTGTCGGCGGAGGTGATCCGCGGGTTGGAGCCCCGCAAGTAGTCCTTGATCAGGGGCAGCCGCGCCCCCATGGCGGGCAGCTCGACGGCCTCCGCCTCGTCGAGCCCGAGCGCGGCGCCCAGGTGCTGGTTGATGTCGGCGTCCACCGCGATGACCGGGGCTCCGGTGGCGGCGAGGTGGCGGATGAAGAGCGAGGACAGCGTGGTCTTGCCGCTGCCGCCCTTCCCTACGAAAGCGATTTTCATAGCCACTTAGGGTAGCGGCTGCGTCACCTTGGGTGTCCGGGTCTCGTGAAGAAGACCACTCCTTAGTGGGGCGGCGGACTTGGGTGCGTAGGGTCGTACTCATGAGTACGACCGATCCCCTCGCCGCCCTGGGGGCCCTGCCCGGCGCGGCCGACTCCGTGGACTCCGTGCGCAAGGCCGTGGACCGGGTCTACGGGCACCGGATCATGCGCCGTCGCAGCAACGAGATCACCTCCGAGGCCGCGCTGCGCGGGGCCCGTGGTTCCGCCGCGCTCTCGGGGGCCGACTGGGCCCTCGAAGAGGTGCGCAGGCGTAGCGACTTCAGCGGCGACGGCGAGGCGCGCACGCTCGGCGCCGCCCTGCGCCTGACCGCCGAGGCGGGGCAACTCCTGTCCATCTGGCGGCAGTCGCCGCTGCGCGTCCTGGCCCGTCTGCACCTGGTCGCCGCGGCCGAGGCCGATGCCTCCGCGGGCCGTCCGCGCCTGGCCGACGAGCCGGTCGACGAGCCGGTCGACGAGCCGCTGGTGGAGCTGCCGGTGCCGGACGCCGACGAGGTGGCGGGCCGCCTCGAGGGCCTCTCGGAGCTGATCATCGCGGGCAGCGAGGCGCCCGCCCTGGTCACGGCCGCCGTGGTCCACGGCGAGCTGCTCAGCCTGCGCCCCTTCGGTTCGCACAACGGCCTCGTGGCGCGCGCCGCCGAGCGCATCGTCCTGGTGGGCAGCGGCCTCGACCCGAAGTCCGTCTGCCCGGCGGAGGCGGGCCACGCGGAGCTCGGCCGGGCGGCCTATGTGGCCGCGCTCGACGGCTACGCGTCCGGCACCCCGGAGGGCATGGCCGCCTGGATCGCCCACTGCGGCCGGGCGGTCGAGCTGGGGGTGCGGGAGTCGACGGCGGTCTGCGAGGCGCTGCAGCGCGGCGCGGCCTGAAAAGTCCCTGAAAAGGGTTGCGGCGGTACGGAGTTCCGTACCGCCGCTGGCATGTTCACCGGGTTACCAAGCGTCCTCGAAAAGTTGCCCATCAGGTCGGGTACTTCGCCCGTCACCTGGTGCGGCTGGCCCGTAATCGACGGGTCGACGTCGCGTGGGTGCTCGATGTTCATGCTTCGGTCCGTGGGGCCTTGTTTGCGTTTAAAGGTGATCCTCTCGGATGTCCTTGGTCTCGCGGGCCGTTGACTCCTTTGTACTCCTGTCCTGGAGTAAGCGGAAGTCCTGGCTGTACTTCTTTACTTTTAGGTTCAAACAAGGGTGAATCGGACATCGGTTTCGGTCGCCCGCCGAACGCCCGTGTCCCGCGGCCGTACGTACGCGATTCACCTGCCCCGCGCGGTGATTCAGCCGGCCGCCGCCCGGCGCCGGCTTGCGAACCAGACGAGCCCGGCGGTGGCCGCGGCGGCCCCGACGGCGGCCACCGCGACGAGCGCGGGGCGGGGCGGGACGGAGAGCGCGGGCAGCCGCTGCTTCAGCCGGACCGGGCGGTGGAAGTCGAGAATCGGCCACTCCCGGGCCAGGGCCTCACGGCGCAGCGCGCGGTCGGGGTTGACGGCGTAGGGGTGCCCGACGGTCTCCAGCATCGGTACGTCGGTCGCCGAGTCGCTGTAGGCGTAGCAGCGCTCGAGGTCGTATCCCTCGGACTCCGCGAGCTCCCTGATGGCCTCCGCCTTGGTGGGCCCATAGGCGTAGTACTCCACCTCACCCGTGAAGCAGCCGTCGTCGCCGACGACCATGCGGGTCGCCACCACCCGGTCCGCGCCCAGGAGTTCACCGATCGGCTCGACCACCTCGGCGCCCGAGGTGGAGACGATGACGACGTCGCGGCCCGCGGTGTGGTGCTCCTCGATGAGGGACGCGGCCTCGTCGTAGATGATGGGATCGATGATGTCATGCAGCGTCTCGGCGACGATCTCTCTGACCTGCTGGACGTTCCAGCCGCGGCAGAGCGCCGAGAGGTACTCGCGCATCCGCTCGATCTGGTCGTGGTCGGCTCCGCCCGCGAGGAAGACGAACTGCGCGTACGCGGTCCGCAGTACGGCCCGGCGGTTGATCAGGCCACCTTGGTAGAACGACTTGCTGAAGGTGAGCGTGCTCGACTTCGCAATGACCGTCTTGTCCAGGTCAAAGAAGGCCGCTGTGCGGGGCAACGAGTGGTTTTCCACGAGCTCGAGCATAGGGGCCCACCATTCGGCGTAAGCTGGGGCGCGTGGGTTTGCCTGAGAAGGCTCTCGGGTACACCATGGAAGTCACGGATCGTTCGCGACCGTGCTAACCCGGTCTGGCTCCTCCCCCCCCGAGTCGGACCGTGGGGACGACCCCCGCTCTCCCCCCCGGCGGGGGTCGTCGCATGTCCGGATGGGTTTTCTCCGGTTCTTCCCGACCTCTTGGCGGCTCGGCCGCCCGCTTCGGCCTCGGGTAAGGCGCATCAAGATCCGTCACTGTGTGTAGTCGTAGGGCTGCTCTGCGGAAGTCGCCTTGATGTCACTGGTATGGGTGAAGGGGATATTCACAGCCACTGCGATGTCCACAGTTATTGACCAAGATCCACACGTAATCCGGGATCGCTGCACGCTGATTCCAGTCCGCGAAGTTCATGGCCGGTTTGCATTGGCCGGTTCTTCGTGACGTGCGATGAGGCGTGGGGCAAGCGGCATTCGCCGAGGAGCCGCAGGGGCTCGCGGCGAGAAGGGGGCTGGGGATCGTGGCTGGGGTCATCACGGAGGACGGGCCGCCGTTGGGGCAGGAGCAGCAGGGCGGGCCGCTGATCGTCACGGAGGACATGGATCTCCTCGACGATCTGCTGCGGCTGTGCGCCGCGGCGGGGGCGCGGCCGGAGGTGCACCACGGCCCGCCCGAGCGCAGAGGCGGCTGGGAGACGGCACCGCTCGTGCTGGTCGGGGACGACGCGGCCGCCCGGGTGCGGTCGGCTCCGCGGCGGCGCGGGGTCGTGCTCGTGGGGCGCGACCAGGACGATCCGGGGGTGTGGCGGCGTGCGGTGGAGATCGGCGCCGACGACGTGCTGCTCCTGCCCGACGGCGAGCGGTGGCTGGTGGACCGCATCGCCGACGTCGCCGAGGGCGCGGGCCGTCCCGCGCTCACGGTGGGGGTGATCGGCGGCTGCGGCGGGGCCGGGACCTCCACGCTGGCGTGCGCCCTTGCCGTCACGGCGGCGCGGGCGGGGCGGCGCACGATGCTCGTGGACGGCGACCCGCTGGGCGGCGGCCTCGACGTCCTCCTCGGCGGCGAGACGGCGGACGGGCTGCGCTGGCCCGCGTTCGCGCAGTCGCGGGGTCGGGTCGGCGGCGGCGCCCTGGAGGAGTCGCTGCCCGAGCTGCACGCGCTGCGGGTGCTGAGCTGGGACCGCGGGGACGCGGTCGCCATTCCCCCGGAGGCGATGCGAGCGGTCCTCGCGGCGGCCCGGCGGCGCGGTGGCGTGGTCGTCGTGGACCTGCCGCGGCGGGTCGACGAGGGCGTGGCCGAGGCGCTGGCGCAGCTGGACCTGGGGTTGCTCGTGGTGCCGTCGGAGCTGCGTGCGGTGGCGGGGGCGCGCCGGGTGGCGGAGTCCGTCGGGATGGTGCTGCGGGACCTGCGCGTCGTGACCGCGGGCGGCACGGGACTCGGCGGGCTTGACGCGGAGGAGGTGGCGCGGCTGCTCGGCCTGCCCCTGGTGGGTGAAGTGCCCATGGAGTCGGGGCTGTTGGAGGCGCAGGCCGCAGGGGTGCCGCCCGGGGGCGACGCGCGTGGGCCGCTGGCCCGGTTCGGCGCCGCCTTCTGGGAGCGGGCGGTCGTCGCGGAGAGCGCCGGAGGGGGCGTATGAGCGCGGTCGTCGGGGCGCGCCTGCTGGACGGCGTGCGGCAGTGGCTCGCGGAGAAGGGCATCGAGCCGACCCCCGCGCGTGTGGCGGAGGCGCTCCGGGCCCAGGGCGGTGTCCTCGGGGACGCCGAAGTCCTCGGTGTGGCAGCCCAGTTGCGCTCGGAGCTGGTGGGCGCGGGCCCGCTGGAGCCGCTCCTCGCGGATCCGTCCGTGACCGATGTGCTGGTCTCCGCGCCGGACCGGGTGTGGGTGGACCGCGGCGGTGGTCTGGAGCTGACCCAGGTGTCCTTCCCGGACGTGACAGCGGTGCGCAGGCTCGCCCAGCGCCTCGCCGCCGTGGCGGGGCGGCGCCTGGACGACGCGCGCCCCTGGGTGGACGCCCGGCTCCCTGACGGGACGCGGCTGCACGCGGTGCTGCCCCCGGTGGCCGTCGGCTCGACGTGCCTCTCCCTGCGGGTGGTCCGGCCGCGGGCCTTCACCCTCGCGGAGCTGGTCGAGGCGGGGACGGCGCCCCCTGGCGGCGACCGGATGCTGCGGGCGCTCCTCGACGCCAGGCTGTCCTTCCTGATCAGCGGAGGGACGGGCTCGGGCAAGACGACGCTCCTGAGCGCCCTCCTCGGTCTCGTCGGACGCGGGGAGCGGATCGTACTCGCCGAGGACTCAGCCGAGTTGAGGCCCGATCACCCCCATGTCGTACGGCTGGAGGGCCGGCCGGCGAATCAGGAAGGCGCCGGTCTGGTCGGCCTGGACGACCTCGTGCGGCAGGCGCTGCGGATGCGCCCTGACCGCCTGGTCGTCGGCGAGGTGCGGGGCACGGAGGTCGTCCATCTGTTGGCCGCTCTGAACACGGGCCATGAGGGCGGCTGCGGCACGCTGCACGCGAACGCGGCGTCGGACGTCCCGGCCCGTCTCGAGGCCCTCGGCATGGCGGCCGGGCTCGACCGGGCGGCCCTGCACAGCCAGGTGGCGGCCGCCCTGTCGGTGGTGCTCCATCTCGTACGGGACCGGGCCGGGCGGCGCCGCATCGCCGAGGTGCACGTGCTGGAGCGGGAGGGCTCCGGGCTTGTGGTGACGGTTCCGGCGCTGCGGTGGGGAGCGGAGGCGTTCGTCCGTGAGCGGGGCTGGGAGCAACTGAGCTCCTTGCTCGGGGAGTCCGGGGAGTCCGGGGAGTTCGAGGAGCCGGGGGAGGGGTTGTGAGCGCGGTGGTCGGTGCGGCGGTGCTGTGTGCGGGGAGCGCGGCTTGGCTGACGGTGGGTGGGCGGGATGGGGTGTTGCGGCGGGCTCGGGGGTTGGCCGGGACCGCGGAGCCCGGTCCGGCGGCGGTCGGGGTGCGGTGGCGTCGGGGGCTCGCGGTCGTGCGGGATCGGTTGCGGCCCGAACTGTGGTGCCTGGTCGGCGGGTTGGTGATCGCGTTCCTGGGGGAGTCCTTGGTGCCGCTGGCCGTGGGGGCGCTGGGGATACCGGTTGCCGGGCGGGCGCGGAAGGCCGGGTGGGCGCGCCGGGAGCGGGAGCGGCGGGCCGAGCAGGTGATCGCGGTGTGCGGGGCGCTCGCGGGCGAGGTGCGCGCCGGGAGACAGCCGGGGGAGGCGCTGTGTGACGTCGCGGGGGACGCGTTCGGGGCGGCGCGGGGTGCGGTCCTGGCGGCGGTGCGGTTCGGCGGGGATGTGCCGGGGGCGCTGCGTGCGGCGGGGCGGGAGCCGGGTGCGGAGGGGCTGTTGGGGCTCGCGGCGTGCTGGCGGGTCGCAGTGGACCGGGGTGCCGGACTCGCGGCGGGCCTCGAGCGGCTGGAGGAGGTGCTGCGGACCGAGCGCGATCAACGGTCCGATCTCCGGGCCCAGTTGGCGGGTGCTCGCTCGACGGCGGTGCTGCTCGCGGGGCTGCCCGTGATGGGCCTCTTGATGGGCACGGCCCTGGGCGCGGATCCCTTGCGGGTGCTGCTGCACACGGGCGCGGGGCTCGGCTGTCTGGCCGTGGGTGCGGCACTTGAGGGGGTCGGTGTGTGGTGGGCGTTGCGGATCATGCGGGGAGCGGAGGAGCGATGAGCGTTGTCCACAGGGTGGGGGTGGTCGTGTGGGGTGTGACGGCCGCGCTGTGGCTGGTCCTGACGGTGACGGCCGCGCGGCGCGAGCGGGTGCTGCGGCGGCGGGGTGCGGTGGTGCTCGGGCTCGCGAGGTCCCCGGTGCGGCGATGGTGGTCGTGGTCGGGGTCGGGGCCGAGTCTGGTGCTGGGGCGGCTTGTTCGGTCGGCCGGGGCGCGGGGTCCGGTCGTTGCGGCCGGGGTGGGGTGCGCTGGGTACGTGCTGGTCGGCGGTGGTGCCGGGGTGCTTGTGGGGGTGGTCGCGGGAGTCGGGGTGTGGTGGCTGCGGCGCGGTCGGGGCCCGGATCCGGAGGACGGGTTCGACGTCGCTGAGGCCGGGCGGCAACTTCCCCTGGCGGCCGACCTGTTGGCCGCGTGTGTGGCGGCGGGGGCGGGGCCGGTCGTGGCGGCGCAGGCCGTGGGGGAGTCGCTGGAGGGCCCGGTGGGAGACCGGCTCGCCCGGGGTGCGGCGGAGGTGCGGCTCGGGGGTGAACCGACCGAGGCGTGGCGGTGGTTGGGCGCAATACCGGGCGCCGGTCCGCTCGCCCGCCACCTGGAGCGGGCGGGTGACTCGGGGGCGCCCGCGGCGGGGCCGGTGGCGCGGCTCGCCGCGGACTGCCGGTCCGAGCGGGGGCGGGCGGCGACGGCCGGTGCGCGCCGGGCGGCGGTGCTGATGACGGCTCCTGTGGGGCTGTGTTTCCTGCCCGCGTTCATCGCGGTCGGGGTGTTGCCGGTGGTGATCGGGTTGGCCGGCGGAGTGCTGGGTGGCATGACGGGTGGCTGAGACAACTCGGCCGGAATCTGCAGAAATTTGCGGGAATCTGGGGGATTGGGATGCGGGCAAACAGGTGGGTGCGAGCGGTGTGGTGCCGGATGGTCCGTGCGCGGGGCCGAGAGGCGGGGATGGTGACCTCGGAGTACGCGATGGGGTTGATCGCCGCGGTGGGGTTCGCCGGGCTGCTCTACAAGGTGGTGACGAGTGGGCAGGTCCGGGCGGCGCTGCAGGCGGTGGTGGAGAAGGCGCTCGATGTTCAGTTCTGAGGCCGGCTCTCGGCTCAGTTCTGGGGCCGGTCCTGAGTTCGGTGCTGGTGCGGGGCGGGACGGGGATGGTGACGGTGGGTTCGTGACGGCTGAGGCGGCCGTGGTGCTGCCCACGCTGGTGCTGTTCGCGATGGCCCTGGTCTGGGCGTTGTTGGCCGCGGCCGCGCAGATCCAGTGCGTGGACGCGGCCAGGGCGGGGGCCCGCTCGGTGGCCCGGCAGGACCCGGAGGGGGTGGCTGTCGCGGCTGCCCGGCAGGCGGCTCCGGGCGGTGCCCGGGTGTCGGTGCGGAGAACCGGCGATCTGGTGCGCGTCGAGGTCATCGCCGACGCCCCGGGGCCCAGGGCGTTGGGGCTCGGGCTGCGGCTCAGGTCCGAGGCGGTGGCGTTGGCGGAGGAGACGGTGGGGGTGGGCCCGTGAGGGGGAGGGGGGACCGAGGAGCGGCGACTGTGTGGGTCGTCGTGGTGATGGCCGCGCTGTGCGTGGTGTGCGGCGCCGGGCTTGCGCTGGGGCAGGTCGTGGTGGCCCGGCACCGGGCGGGTGGCGCGGCGGACCTGGCCGCGCTCGCGGCAGCGGATCACTGGATGGAGGGGCGGGCGGGGGCCTGTGCGCGGGCGAGACAGGTGGCTGCGGCGCAGGGGACGCGTGTGGTGCGGTGCGCGGTTGTGGGAGAGGTCTCGGATGTGGAGGCCGCAGCGGAGTTCGGGCCGTTCGTGGCGCGGGTCAGGGCGCGGGCCGGGCCTGCGGGGCCGGTGGGGCAGGTGGGGCGGGTAGGGCAGATGGGGCAGATGGAGCCAGAGAGGAGGTAGGCCAGGGGCGTGGGGTCTGCGGAGCCTGCGGGGCTGGTGAGGGGGCCGAGGTGGGCAGGGCTGGGCAGGGCCGGGCGTGGCTGAACCGGCTAGGCGGGAGGGCCAGTTGGGGCTCTCAAGGGCCCGGGGTGGCGGGTGCCGGGTCGGTGGGCTGGCCGGGGGTCGGGCCCGGGTCGGGATCTGAGTCCGGGGCGGGGTTCAGGTCCGAGTCCGGGGCGGGTTCCAGATCCGGGGCGGAGCCCGAGTCCAAGTCCGAGTCCAAGTCCGGGTCCGAGTCCGGGCCGGGGTCCAGGTCCGGGGCGGAGTCCGAGTCCGAGTCCGGGTCCGGGTCGACGTCCGGGGCGTCTCTGAGCAGGACCGAGAGGAGGCGGACCGCGCCGCGCTTGTGCAGTGGGTCGTTGCCGTTGCCGCACTTGGGGGACTGGATGCAGGAGGGGCAGCCCGCGTCGCACTCGCAGGAGGCGATGGCGTGGCGGGTGGCCGTCAGCCATTCCCGCGCCGTGTGGAAGGCGCGCTCGGCGAAGCCCGCCCCGCCGGGATGCCCGTCGTACACGAAGACGGTCGGCAGCAGGGTGTCCGGGTGCAGGGGCACCGAGACGCCGCCGATGTCCCAGCGGTCACAGGTGGCGAAGAGCGGCAGCATGCCGATCGAGGCGTGCTCGGCGGCGTGCAGGGCGCCGCCGAGGATCTCCGGGTTCACACGGGCGGCGTCCAGCTGGTCCTCGGTGACCGTCCACCACACCGCGCGGGTGCGCAGGGTGCGGGGCGGCAGGTCCAGCTTGGTCTCGCCGAGCACCTCGCCCGTGATGAGCCTGCGCCGCAGAAAGGAGACGACCTGATTGGTGACCTCGACGGAGCCGTAGCACAACCGCCCCGCACCCCAGGGGACTTCGACGTCGGTCTCCAGGACGGAGATGGCGGTGGTGTCGCGGGCCGTCGTGGAGTAGGGCGGGGCGGCCTCCTCGACGAGGGCCACCGAGTCCTCCAGGTCCAGGTGGCGGACGAGATACGTGCGGCCCTGGTGCAGGTGGACCGCGCCCTCGTGGACGGTGGTGTGCGCGGCGGAGGCGTCCACGGTGCCGAGGAGGCGCCCCGTGCCCTCCTCGACGATCTGGACGGGCTTGCCGCCCTCGCCGCGGATGTCGGTGAGGTCGGCGGCGCGCTCCCGGCGGGTCCAGTGCCACGCCTTGGTGCGGCGGCGCAGCAGCTTGGCGGCCTCCAGCTGGGGCAGCAGCTCCGCCCCGGCCGGGCCGAAGAGCTCCGGGCCGAAGTCGGCTTCGGTGAGGGGGAGTTCCGCTGCGGCCGCGCAGAGGTGGGGCGCGAGGACGTACGGGTTGTCCGGGTCGAGGACCGTCGACTCCACGGGCTGCTGGAACAGGGCCTCGGGGTGGTGGACGAGATACGTGTCCAGCGGGTCGTCGCGGGCGACGAGGACCGCGAGGGCACCCTGCCCGGAGCGGCCCGCGCGGCCCGCCTGCTGCCAGAGGGAGGCCCGGGTGCCGGGGTAGCCCGCGATGACGACGGCGTCCAACCCCGAGACGTCGACGCCGAGTTCGAGGGCGGTGGTGGCCGCGAGTCCGAGGAGCTCGCCGGAGTGCAGGGCCCGCTCGAGAGCCCGGCGCTCCTCGGGAAGGTAGCCGCCCCGGTAGGCGGCGACGCGGCGGGCCAGGGAGCGGTCGACCTCGGCGAGCCGCTCCTGGGCGATCACGGAGATCAGCTCGGCGCCCCTGCGGGACCGTACGAAGGCGACGGAGCGGACGCCCTGCACGGTCAGGTCGGTGAGGAGGTCGGCGGTCTCGGCGGTGGCGGTACGGCGGACGGGGGCGCCCTTCTCGCCGTGGAGCTCGGTGAGCGGGGGCTCCCAGAGGGCGAAGACCAGGTCGCCGCGGGGCGAGGCGTCGTCGGCGACCTCGTGGACGGTCAGGCCGGTGAGGCGGCGGGCGGCCACGGCCGGTTCGGCGGCGGTGGCGGAGGCGAGGAGGAAGACGGGCTCGGAGCCGTAGCGGGCACACAGGCGGCGGAGGCGCCGCAGCACCTGGGCGACGTGTGAGCCGAAGACGCCGCGGTAGGTGTGGCACTCGTCGATGACGACGTAGCGCAGGGCGCGCAGGAAGGAGGACCAGCGCGGATGGGACGGGAGTATCCCGCGGTGCAGCATGTCGGGGTTGGTCAGGACGTAGTTGGCGTACTGCCGGACCCACTCGCGCTCCTCGACGGGGGTGTCGCCGTCGTACACCGCGGGGCGGATCGCGTTGCCGAGGGGGTTCGCGAGCTCGCGGACCGCGCGGCGCTGATCGGCTGCGAGGGCCTTGGTCGGGGCCAGGTACAGGGCGGTGGCGCCCCTGCCGTTGGGGGCCTCGGAGCCGTCGAGGAGGGCGGAGAGCACCGGGGTGAGATAGGCCAGGGACTTGCCGGACGCGGTGCCGGTGGCGACGACGACCGACTCCCCGTCCAGGGCGTGCTCGGCGGCGCGGGCCTGATGGGCCCAGGGGTGCTCGATTCCGGCCGACTGCACGGCGGCGATGACCTCGGCACGGATGCGGTCGGGCCAGACGGCATACCGGGCCGCCCGTGGGGGCAAGTGCTCCGTATGAGTGACGCGCGCAGCACGGCTCGGCCCCGAGGTCAGCCGGTCGAGGACGGTCCTCGGAGAGGGGCGTGCCGGGGTGTCCGCCGAGGGTCCGCCGGTAGGGGAAAAGTTGGCCATCGACCCCGAGTGTGTCACTGGCGGGATGGACAATGGTCCCAAGGCGTCGTGCTCGCCTGCCGGTAAGTGATTGAATGCCATCGCGGCTGGCGATCCGTCCCGGGGGCGTGGGCCGAGGTGTCCCGAGGGACGACCGCTCGATAGCAAGGTGCTGGAGGATCCGTGGACCTGTCCCTGTCGACCCGTACCGTCGGCGATCGTACGGTCGTCGAGGTCGGTGGCGAAATCGATGTATATACCGCGCCCAAGTTGCGCGAGCAGTTGGTCGAGTTGGTGAACGACGGCAGTTTCCACCTGGTCGTCGACATGGAAGGCGTGGACTTCCTGGACTCGACCGGGCTCGGCGTGCTGGTCGGTGGACTGAAGCGGGTGCGTGCCCACGAGGGCTCGCTGCGCCTGGTCTGCAACCAGGAGCGCATTCTCAAGATCTTCCGTATCACTGGCCTGACCAAGGTGTTCCCCATTCACACCTCGGTCGAGGAAGCGGTCGCGGCCACTGACTGAGGCCGACCGAGTGGGATGCCCCGGGCCTCGGCCCGGGGCGGCACAGCAGCAGGGGACCGGGCCGCTGGCCCGGCCCCCTGACAGCACGCGCGTAAGTCCGAGGGGGATGCATGGCCACCGTTGAACTCCGCTTCAGCGCGCTGCCCGAGCACGTCCGGACCGCCCGCCTGGTGGCGGCCGCGGTCGCGCGCAGGGCCGGAGTGGACGAGGCGGTCCTCGACGAGGTCCGGCTCGCGGTGGGCGAAGCCTGCACCCGCGCCGTCGGACTGCACCAGAGCAGCGGGATCTCCGCTCCGGTGCGCGTCGCACTGATCGAGGACGAGAAGCAGTTCTCCATCGAGGTGGGCGACGAGGCTCCCCGTGCCACGGCCGGCGAGCGGGTGCCGGGGGCCAGGGCCGACGGCGCCGACGAACCGGACGCCGCCGAGAGCGAGGGCGAGGACGAGATGGGCCTCGCCGTCATCAGCGGACTCGTGGACGACGTGGAGGTCACCGCGGGCGAGAGCGGCGGCCTGATCCGGATGAGCTGGCCGACGACTCCGGCGACGCTGCTGCCCTGAGCGTCCGGCAGCGCCTTCCGTGCGCTGAGCGTCCGGCAGCGTCTTCCGTGCGCTGAGCGTCTCGCAGCACCCTCCGTGCGCTGAGTATCCGGCGGCGTCTTCCGTGCGTCGGGCGTCCGCAGCACCTTCCGTGCCCTGAGCGTCCCGAAGTCCCCGGTCCCGGGTGGGCCGATGCCGGACTGTGACTGACCTGTTCTCGCCCGGTGGAGAGGGTGTCTCCCGCGGGCCGGGGGCGGCCGTGCGACGGTCCGGTGGACCGCGACGAGGCCCCAACTCCGTAAGCCTGCTTGATCGTTGTGCCGTGCGGAGCGGACGCGCATCGTGTCGATGAGCAGGGTATTCCTGCTGGTGGCCGGGGTTCGGAAATTGCTTTTGGACTTTGCCCGGCGCATCGACCTAGATCGTTGATCTTTCGTCAACGCTTTTGGGGCATTACCGCTTTCGGGGGGTAGTCGGTGGCGTCGATCATTTGCTGAGTAGCAAGCTCGCGCCAATTCCGTTTGTGGCGCACTGTTTTGATCAGGTTCCGCTCCCTACAATCCGTCCACATCTTGAGCTCAGCCCAAGCGTCAAGGAGGACGAATGGCGGGGCTTTCTACCCCTCAACAGTTTGACCACCCCTCAACCTTCGCAGCCGCAGTACTGACCGACGACAACCGCCTCATCGTGATGGTCATCGCGGCCGTCGCGGTGGCGGCGCTCGCCGTCGCCTGGGTGCTCGTACGCCAGGTGCTCGCGGCCGGCGAGGGCACCGACAGCATGAAGAAGATCGCAGCGGCGGTCCAGGAAGGCGCAAAAGCCTATCTGGGGCGGCAGTTGCGCACCCTCGGCGTATTCGCCGTCGTGGTGTTCTTCCTGCTCATGCTGCTACCCGCGGACGACTGGAATCAGCGCGCCGGACGGTCGATCTTCTTCTTGATCGGTGCGGCGTTCTCGGCGACCACCGGCTATATCGGCATGTGGCTCGCCGTGCGCAGCAATGTCCGTGTGGCGGCGGCCGCCAGGGAAGCGACCCCTGCGGAAGGTGAGCCCGAAAAGGATCTCACCGCCGTCTCGCACAAAGCCATGAAGATCGCTTTCCGCACGGGCGGCGTCGTCGGCATGTTCACGGTGGGGCTCGGTCTTCTGGGCGCCTCCTGTGTGGTGCTCGTCTACGCGGCCGATGCGCCGAAGGTGCTCGAGGGCTTCGGCCTCGGGGCCGCGCTGATCGCGATGTTCATGCGTGTCGGCGGCGGCATCTTCACCAAGGCCGCCGACGTCGGCGCCGACCTGGTCGGCAAGGTCGAGCAGGGCATTCCGGAGGACGATCCGCGCAATGCCGCGACCATCGCCGACAACGTGGGCGACAACGTCGGCGACTGCGCCGGTATGGCCGCTGACCTCTTCGAGTCGTACGCGGTGACCCTGGTCGCCGCCCTGATCCTCGGGAAGGCGGCGTTCGGTGACTCCGGGCTCGCGTTCCCGCTGATCGTGCCCGCGATCGGTGTCGTCACAGCGATGATCGGCATCTTCGCGGTGGCCCCGCGCAGGGCCGACCGCTCCGGCATGAGCGCCATCAACCGTGGCTTCTTCATCTCCGCGGTGATCTCGCTCGTGCTGGTGGCCGCGGCCGTCTTCGTCTATCTCCCGTCCACGTACGCCGACTTGGACGGCGTCACGGACGCGGCGATCAAGGCCAAGGACGGGGACCCGCGGATCCTCGCGGTCGTCGCCGTCGCCATCGGCATCGTGATGGCCGCGCTGATCCAGCAGCTCACCGGGTACTTCACCGAGACCAACCGGCGTCCCGTCCAGGACATCGGCAAGACCTCGCTGACCGGTCCCGCCACGGTTGTGCTCGCGGGCATCTCCATCGGGCTCGAATCGGCCGTCTACACCGCCCTGTTGATCGGGCTCGGTGTGTACGGGGCGTTCCTGCTCGGCGGTACGTCGATCATGCTCGCGCTGTTCGCGGTGGCGCTCGCCGGTACCGGCCTGCTCACCACGGTCGGCGTCATCGTCGCCATGGACACCTTCGGGCCGGTCTCCGACAACGCGCAGGGCATCGCCGAGATGTCCGGCGACGTCGAGGGCGCGGGCGCGCAGGTCCTCACCGACCTGGACGCCGTCGGCAACACGACGAAGGCGATCACCAAGGGCATCGCCATCGCGACGGCCGTGCTCGCCGCGTCGGCGCTCTTCGGCTCGTACCGGGACGCCATCGCCACCGCCGCCAAGGACGTGGGCGAGAAGCTCGGCGACGGGGCGCCCATGAACCTCGTCATGGACATCTCGCAGCCCAACAACCTGGTCGGCCTGATCCTCGGCGCCGCGGTCGTGTTCCTCTTCTCGGGGCTCGCGATCAACGCCGTGTCCAGGTCCGCCGGAGCGGTGGTCTACGAGGTGCGGCGGCAGTTCCGCGAGCACCCCGGGATCATGGACTACAGCGAGGAGCCCGAGTACGGGCGCGTCGTCGACATCTGCACCAAGGACGCGCTGCGCGAACTGGCCACCCCCGGCCTGCTCGCCGTGCTCACGCCGATCGCGGTCGGCTTCTCGCTCGGCGTCGGCGCGCTCGGCTCGTTCCTCGCGGGCGCCATCGGCACGGGCACGCTGATGGCGGTCTTCCTCGCCAACTCCGGTGGCGCGTGGGACAACGCGAAGAAGCTCGTCGAGGACGGTCACCACGGCGGCAAGGGCTCCGAGGCCCACGCCGCGACCGTCATCGGCGACACCGTGGGTGACCCGTTCAAGGACACCGCGGGCCCGGCCATCAACCCCCTGCTGAAGGTGATGAACCTGGTGGCGCTGCTCATCGCGCCCGCGGTCATCAAGTTCAGCTACGGGGACAACGCGAGCGTCGGGATGCGGGTGCTGATCGCGGTGCTCTCCATCGCGGTCATCATCGGCGCGGTGTACGTGTCCAAGCGGCGCGGGATCGCCGTGGGTGACGAAGGTGACTCCGACCGGGTCGCCAACAAGTCGTCAGCCGATCCAGCGGTGGTGTCGTGAGCGGGTCCGTATAAGACCCGGGGCAAGACCCGGGTACGGCCCAACACGCGGGCGGGCGGCGCTTTTTGAGGCGCCGTCCGCCCGCGTGCGTTTCCCTCCCGTGAGCCTTCTCTCGCCTCGCACGCCCCGCCGCCCCTTGGTGCAAATGGCTGCAATAGCGGTTGTACCGGACCCCTGTCGTGCAAAGGTCGCCCAGTTGGCGTGTAAGTTCCGGGGCCGAGAGGCCATGGAAGGGACCAATCCGGTGAACAAGAAGCTCGCGGCCGCACTGTCCGGCGGTGCGGTACTGGTACTGGCGTTGTCGGGATGCAGCAGTGACGACGGCAACAAGAAGCTCGACGACTGGGCCAAGAAGGTCTGCGACCAGGTGCAGCCGCAGTCGAAGAAGATCGCGGACGCCAACGCCGCGATCCAGAAGGAGACCTCGGACAACAGCGCGCCGGCCGACGTCCAGAAGACCGACTCCAAGGCGTTCCAGGACATGTCCGACGCCTACAAGGCGATGGGCACCTCCGTGAAGAACGCGGGTGCTCCGCCGGTCGACGGCGGCCAGAAGAAGATGGACGACGCGGTCAAGGAGCTCAACGACATCTCCAAGTCGTACGGGGACTTGAAGAAGAAGGTCGACGGCCTGGACACCAAGGACCAGGCCGCGTTCGCCGACGGCCTCAAGGGGGTCGCGGGCGAGCTGGACAAGCTGAGCAAGAGCGGGAACGAGGCGCTGGACAAGTTGCAGGACGGGGACGTGGGGAAGGCGATGGGCAAGCAGGAGAGCTGCAAGAGCGCTTCGGCCACGCCTTCGGCCAAGAGCTAGGGCGCTCCCTTACGGGGAGTTGGGCTCCCTTCTTGCTTCGTCGCCCCTGTCGTCGGTGTTCCCTTCCCGGCGACGGGGGCGGCGTTGTGTCGGGGGGTTGACCGGCGACGGGGTGCTGCGCCCACCCGTGCCGCCCTGCGGCACGATTGCCCGCAGCAGGGGCAGCTGCGCGTCACAATGGGCGACGTGAGTAACAGCAGCCCCTCCTCTCTTCCCTCGTCCGACAGCCCCGACGCAGCCGCCCAGCTGCGCGAAGCGCTTCTCGCCGTCGACTTCACCGCCGACGGTCTGCTCGAACTGCTCGGTGCGCCCGCCTATGCCGCGCTCGCGCGGAGCGAGACCGTGCCTGCCTTGCGGGCGACTCGGGGGGACGGGGCCCTTGAGGCGGTCGTCCGGCTCTTCTTGTTGCAGCAGGCCGTTCCACGCGCGCGCGTGGAGGGCGTTCTGCCGGTGGACGCGTGCCTGGAGAGCGGGTGGCTCGCCGAGGACGGCGACGGTGACGGCGTACGGGCCGGCGTGGATGTGCGGCCGTACGGCGGGCCCGATGGGGAGGACTGGTTCGTCGTCTCCGACCTGGGGTGTGCCGTCGGCGGCGCCGGGGGGATCGGGAGCCGGGACGAAGGAGTCGTGCTCGGAGTCGGTGGGGCGTCCACGACGCTCGCCGGGATCACCGTGCGCACGCCCGTCGCGAGCGCGCTCGACCTCGGTACCGGTTCCGGGATCCAGGCCCTGCACGCCGCCCAGCACGCGACCCGGGTGACCGCGACCGACCTCAACCCCCGTGCCCTGCACATGACCCGGCTCACCCTCGCGCTGTCGGGTGCGCCCGAGGCCGACCTCCGGGAGGGCTCGCTGTTCGCGCCGGTGGCCACGGAGACGTACGACGTGATCGTCTCCAATCCGCCCTTCGTGATCTCTCCGGGGGCGCGGCTCACGTACCGCGACGGCGGGATGAGCGGGGACGATCTGTGCCGCTCGCTCGTTCAGGGAGCGGGGGAGCGGTTGAACGACGGGGGGTACGCGCAGTTCCTCGCCAACTGGCAGCACGTGGAAGGGGAGGAGTGGCAGGACCGGGTGCGGTCCTGGGTGCCGCGCGGCTGTGACGCGTGGATCGTGCAGCGCGAGGTGCAGGACATCACGCAGTACGCGGAGCTGTGGCTGCGGGACGCGGGCGACCACCGCACGGACCCCGCCGAGTACGCGGCCCGCTACGACGCCTGGCTGGACGAGTTCGAGGCGAGCGGCACGCGGGCCGTCGGCTTCGGGTGGATCACGCTGCGCAGGACCGGCGCGGCCGAGCCGTCCGTGACCGTCGAGGAGTGGCCGCACCCCGTGGAGCAGCCGCTCGGCGAGGTGGTGCGCGGGTTCTTCGAGCGCCAGGACTACCTGCGGAGCCACGACGACGCGGCGCTGCTCGCCGGGCACTTCAAGCTCGCCGACGCCGTCGTGCAGGAGCAGGTCGGGCTGCCCGGCGCCGAGGACCCGGAGCATGTGGTGCTGCGCCAGCACCGCGGGATGCGGCGGGCGACGCAGGTGGACACGGTGGGCGCCGGCTTCGCGGGCGTGTGCGACGGGACGCTGAGCGCGGGCCGGATCATCGACGCGATCGCCCAACTGGTGGGCGAGGACCCGGCGTTGCTGCGGGAGCGCACTCCGGCGCAGATCCGCCTCCTGGTCGAGCAGGGGTTCCTGGAGCCGGTCGAGGGCTGAGCCCCTCGGAGCCCGGGGCGCCTCCTCGGAGCCCGGGGTGGTCCCTCGGGCTCGGGGTGGTTCCTTGGGTTCGGGCGGCGGGGGACCACCCCCGGGCCCGGTGGTCCCTCGGGCCGGGGCGGCGGGGGAATCCGGCCAACATCACGCGTACGCGCATCGGGGGTGGGACCGTACGCGGGAAGCGGCAGGCCGTATACGCCGGTGCACAGACGTGCGCGGGTCCGTGCGCAGAAAAGATACGTGCGCCACAGTCGCCACCGGCGCCTCCCGCCGTTCACCCCGAGTTCGCGCTCCCGCCGTCCCGCCGTGTCAGCCTCCCAGGCCGGGGAACCCGCAGCGGCGTCAGAGGGGGAGTGCAGGCCATGGAGAGCGCACCAGCGATCTTCGCCGGAACGGTGTTCGCGCTGTTCGGAGCGGCGCTGCTGCTCTGGACGGGGGTGCGCGTGGCCCATCGCTCGCCGGTCGCGCACGGGGTGAGCCCGGTCGCGTCGGCGACGCTCGCCGCGCTGGCCGGGGCGGGGGCGCTGGTCCTCGGGGCGTGGTGCTTCACGCGGCTCTGACCGGGGCCGCGGGCCGGGGCCGACTCCACGGGTCGCCACTCCGGGCGGCAGGAATGGCGGTAGTCGGGTTACCGTTCGAGTGGCCGTTGCGGGCTTTTCCCGTTTGACACGGGGGCGGGATGTACCGTCACACTCCGCAGCGACAGCGCAACGCATACCGCGTACGCAGCGCCGTACGCCTGCCACCGAGCGTCGACCGGAGAGAAGAGCGAAGTTGTCCCCGACCAGCGAGACCGCACAGGGCGGCCGCCGACTCGTCATCGTCGAGTCGCCTGCCAAGGCGAAGACGATCAAGGGCTACCTCGGCCCCGGATACGTAGTCGAGGCGAGCGTCGGGCACATCCGCGACCTCCCGAACGGCGCCGCCGAGGTGCCGGACAAGTACACCGGCGAGGTGCGCCGCCTCGGTGTCGACGTCGAGAACGACTTCGAGCCCATCTATGTCGTCAATGCCGACAAGAAGGCGCAGGTCAAGAAGCTCAAGGACCTCCTGAAGGACTCGGACGAGCTCTTCCTCGCCACCGATGAGGACCGCGAGGGCGAAGCCATCGCGTGGCACCTCCTCGAGGTCCTGAAGCCCAAGGTCCCTGTCAAGCGCATGGTGTTCCACGAGATCACCAAGGACGCCATCCAGGGCGCCGTCCGCAACCCGCGCGAGCTCAACAAGCGCATGGTCGACGCCCAGGAGACCCGCCGCATCCTCGACCGCCTGTACGGCTACGAGGTCTCGCCGGTGCTGTGGAAGAAGGTCATGCCGCGGCTCTCGGCCGGGCGCGTCCAGTCCGTGGCCACCCGGCTCGTCGTCGAGCGCGAGCGCGAGCGCATCGCCTTCCGCTCCGCCGAGTACTGGGATCTGACGGGCACCTTCGGCACCGGCCGCGCCGGTGACGCCAGCGATCCCTCGCAGCTCGTCGCCCGCCTCACCACGGTCGACGGCAAGCGCATCGCGCAGGGCCGCGACTTCAACTCGGTCGGGCAGCTCAAGTCCGACACCCTGCACCTGGACGAGGCGAACGCCCGCGCGCTCGCCGCCGCGCTGCAGGACACGAACTTCTCCGTGCGGTCGGTCGAGTCCAAGCCCTACCGCCGCTCCCCGTACGCCCCCTTCCGCACGACGACGATGCAGCAGGAGGCATCGCGCAAGCTGGGCTTCGGCGCGAAGGCGACGATGCAGGTGGCGCAGAAGCTGTACGAGAACGGCTTCATCACCTATATGCGTACGGACTCCACGACGCTGTCCGACACGGCGGTCACCGCCGCCCGGGCGCAGGTCACGCAGCTGTACGGCAGCGACTACCTGCCGGACAAGCCGCGCACGTACGCCGGGAAGGTCAAGAACGCCCAGGAGGCGCACGAGGCGATCCGCCCCTCGGGGGACCGTTTCCGCACGCCCGCCGAGACCGGCCTGACCGGCGACCAGTTCCGCCTCTACGAGCTGATCTGGAAGCGGACCGTCGCCTCCCAGATGAAGGACGCGACCGGCAACTCGGTCACGGTCAAGATCGGTGGCCGCGCCGCCGACGGCCGCGACGCCGAGTTCAGCGCGTCCGGCAAGACCATCACCTTCCACGGCTTCCTCAAGGCGTACGTGGAAGGCGCCGACGACCCGAACGCGGAGCTGGACGACCGCGAGCGCAGGCTCCCGCAGGTCAGCGAGGGCGACGCGCTGTCCGCCGACGAGATCTCGGTGGACGGCCACGCGACCAAGCCGCCGGCCCGCTACACCGAGGCCAGCCTCGTCAAGGAGCTGGAAGAGCGCGAGATCGGCCGCCCGTCGACGTACGCGTCGATCATCGGGACGATCCTCGACCGGGGCTATGTCTTCAAGAAGGGCACGGCGCTCGTGCCGTCCTTCCTGTCGTTCGCCGTGGTCAACCTCCTGGAGAAGCACTTCGGGCGGCTCGTCGACTACGACTTCACCGCCAAGATGGAGGACGACCTCGACCGCATCGCGCGCGGTGAGGCGCAGGCCGTGCCGTGGCTGCGGCGCTTCTACTTCGGTGAGGGCGAGGGCACCGGCGGCGCCGCCGACGCGGGCAACGGCGACGGCGACCACCTCGGCGGCCTCAAGGAACTCGTCACCGACCTGGGCGCCATCGACGCCCGCGAGGTGTCGTCGTTCCCGGTCGGCAACGACATCGTGCTGCGCGTCGGGCGCTACGGCCCCTACATCGAGCGCGGCGAGCGCGACTCCGAGAACCACCAGCGCGCGGACGTCCCCGACGACCTGGCGCCGGACGAGCTCACCGTCGAGTACGCGGAGGAGCTGCTCGCCAAGCCCAGCGGCGACTTCGCGCTCGGCACCGACCCGGAGTCGGGCCGCGAGATCATCGCCAAGGACGGCCGCTACGGCCCGTACGTCACCGAGGTGCTCCCCGAGGGCACCCCGAAGACCGGCAAGAACGCGGTGAAGCCGCGCACGGCCTCGCTCTTCAAGTCGATGTCCCTGGACACGGTGACGCTCGCGGACGCCCTGAAGCTGATGTCGCTGCCGCGCGTCGTGGGCGCCGACGCCGAGGGCGTCGAGATCACCGCGCAGAACGGCCGCTACGGCCCGTACCTGAAGAAGGGCACGGACTCGCGGTCGATCGACACCGAGGACCAGATCTTCTCCATCACGCTCGAAGAGGCCCTGGAGATCTACTCCAAGCCCAAGCAGCGCGGGCGCGCGGCCGCGAAGCCGCCGCTGAAGGAGCTCGGTGAGGACCCGGTCAGCGGCAAGCCCGTCGTGGTGAAGGACGGCCGCTTCGGCGCGTACGTCACGGACGGCGAGACGAACGCGACGCTGCGGGCGGCGGACTCCGTCGAGGACATCACTCCGGAGCGGGGCTACGAGCTGCTCGCGGAGAAGCGGGCGAAGGGGCCCGCCAAGAAGAAGACGGCCAAGAAGGCGCCCGCCAAGAAGACCGCTGCGAAGAAGACCGCCGCCAAGAAGACGACGGCCAAGAAAACAGCGGCAAAGAAGACGACGGCCGCGAAGAAGACGACTACGAAGAAGGCCGCTGCCAAGACGACGGCCGCCGCGAAGACGGCTTCGTCCGACGGCGAGTAGACGGCTTCGTCCGAGGGCGAGCAGACTGCGTCGGCCGAGGGCGAGCAGAGCGAGCGGTACGCCTCGTACGCGTACGTCTCGTACGCCGGAATCGTCGCCACCGAAGGGGTGCCCGTATGTTCGGGCGCCTCTTCGGGGAGGCATCCCCTCCAGATAGGCTGGACGGATGACGCGTGCCGAGCAGCCACCGGTCTCAGACCCGGCCCCCGACGACGCCCTGGTCGCAGATTCCCGAGAGCGTGCCGTCCGCGCCCTGCTGCGGGTGCCGCAGCTCAAGCGGCTGTGGAGCGCACAGCTCGTGGGCGGGGTGGGTGACGCGCTCGGCCTGTTCGTCCTGGTGATCCTGGCCCTCCAATCGGCCATCGCCGAGGGCTCCTTCGGGGGCGGCTACCGAGGTGTGGCCTTCGCGGTCACGGCCGTGTTCGGGGCGCGCGTGCTCGCGACGCTGCTCTTCGGGGCGGTGCTGCTCGGGCCGCTGACCTCCCTGACGTCGCCCGACGGTCCCCTCGACCGGCGCTGGACCATGGTCGGCGCGGACGGGGTGCGGGCGGCGCTGCTGATCGTCGCCCCGCTGTGGATCGACTGGACCCCTGACGACGCGCTCGCCATGCTCCTCGTCACCGCCTTCGTCGTCGGCGTCGCCGAGCGCTTCTGGACGGTCGCCAAGGAGAGCGCGGCCCCCGCGCTGCTGCCCGCACCGCCGCTCGAAGGCGCCACGGTGCGGCCGCTGCCGGACCACATGGAAGCGCTGCGGCGCCTCTCCTTGCGGACGAGTTTCGTGGCGCTGCCCCTCGCGGCCGCCACGCTGATCGCGGTCGCCCTCGTCAACAACCTGCTCGGCTCGGGGCTCGACTGGTTCGAGCTGCACCAGGCGGGGCTCTCCTCCTTTGTCGCGGCCGGGCTGTTCGCCGCCTCCTTGTCGATCGTCTACTTCCTGGAGCTGCCCGACGCGCAGACGCCCCGCGCGCGGAGCCCGCTCGAGGGCTTGCGCCGGCCGCGCACCGGCAGCGGCACCGACAAGGGCCGCACCGGCGCGATCCCGCTGCTCGTCGCGGCCTGCGCCGCCGTCGCCGGAGCCATCGCGGCGGCCGTCGCCGTCGCCGTGCTGGAGGCCAAGGACCTGGAGGGCGGGCCCGTCACGTACGGCCTGCTCGTCTTCGGACTGACCGGCGGCACCGTCGTCGGCATCCGCACCGCGCCGTCGGTGCTGCCCTCCCTGTCGCGTCGGCGCCTCCTCTCGCTCGCGATCGCCGTCACCGGTGTGGCGCTGCTCGCCGGGGGCCTGGTGCCCGACCCGACGACGGTGCTGCTGATCCTGACGCTCGCGGGTGTCGCGGCCGGTGTCGCCGCCCACACCGGGCACGCGCTGCTCGACCAGGAGGTCGAGGACTACCGCCGGGTGCGCACGACGGAGCACCTCCAGGCCGTCGTACGGCTGTTCATCGCGCTCGGCGCGCTGGCCGCCCCGGTGCTCGCCGCGCTGATCGGGCCGCACCGGCTGGTCAACGGCAAGTTCGTGTTCGACCACGGGGGCGCCGCCTTCACGCTGATGCTGGTGGGCGCGCTGCTGCTCCCGGTGGCCGCCCTGGTCCTCGCCAAGGCCGACGACCGGCAGGGCGTACCGCTGCGCCAGGACCTCCTCGACGCTCTGCGCGGCGGCGACGACCCGGCGCAGGCGCCCGCCGCCACGGGCTTCTTCATCGCCCTGGAGGGCGGCGACGGAGCGGGCAAGTCGACGCAGGCGGAGGCCCTCGCCGAGTGGATCCGCGCCAAGGGCCACGAGGTCGTGGTGACCCGCGAGCCGGGGGCGACGCCCGTCGGCAAGCGGCTGCGGTCGATCCTCCTGGACGTGTCGAGCGCCGGACTCTCGCACCGCGCGGAGGCCCTGCTGTACGCGGCGGACCGCGCCGAGCACGTGGACACGGTGGTGCGGCCCGCCCTCGAGCGCGGTGCCGTCGTCATCTCCGACCGCTACATCGACTCGTCGGTGGCCTACCAGGGGGCGGGCCGCGACCTGTCCCCGACCGAGGTCGCCCGCATCAACCGGTGGGCCACGGGCGGGCTCGTGCCGCATCTGACGGTGCTGCTCGACGTGGCGCCCGAGGCCGCGCGGGAGCGGTTCACGGAGGCGCCGGACCGGCTGGAGTCGGAGCCCGCCGAGTTCCACGCGCGCGTGCGCTCCGGTTTCCTGACCCTCGCCGCTGCCGACCCCGGCCGCTACCTGGTGGTGGACGCGGCCCAGGAGCCGGAGGCGGTCACCACCGTGGTCCGGCACCGGCTCGACGTCGTCCTGCCCCTCTCCGAAGCCGAGATCAAGGCCAAGGAGGAGGCGCGCAGGGCCGCCGAGGAAGAGGCGCGCCGCAAGGCCGAGGAAGAGGCCGCGCGCAAGGCCGAGGAGGAGCGCCTCGAACGCGAGCGTCAGGAGCAGCTCGCCAAGCTCCGCGCCGAGGAAGAGGAGCGCAAGCAGCGCGAGTTGGAGGAGGCGCAGCGCCGCGAGGCCGAGCGTCAGGCCGAAGAGGCCAGGCAGCGCGCCGAGGAGGCCCGGCGCCGGGCCGAGGAGGAGCAGGCGCGCCTGCTCGCCGAGGAGAAGGTGCGCAAGGCCGAGGAGGAGCGCCGCCGCCGGGAGCAGGAGGAAGAGGCGCGGCTGCGGGCCGAGGCCGAGGAGCGTCGGGTCGAGAAGCAGCGCAAGGCGGAGGAGGCGCTGCTGCGCGCGGAGGAGGCGCGGCGCCTCGCGGAGGCGGCTGCGGCCTCGGCGGCCGCGGCCGCGCAGTCCCGGAGTGCGGCGCCTCTCGACAAGCCGCACCTCGACAAGCCGCGCCCTGAGAAGTCGCACTCCGACACGTCGCACCCCGACACGTCGCACCCCGACACGTCGCACCCCGACAACGAGACGACGGTGCCTACGCCGGTCGTGCAGCCGCCCGCGCCGTCCGGTGCGGCGGACGAGACCACGGTGCTGCCTTCCGTGCAGCCCGACGCGGAGCAGACAGAGGTGCTGCCGCAGCCTCCCGCGCCGGGTGCGCCGTCCGGTGCGGCGGACGAGACGGCGGTGCTGCCTCCCGTACGGGATCAGCGTCGTCCCGTACGGGAAGAGCGTCCCCCCGTACGAGACGAGCCTCCGGCCGACAAGGTCCCGCCGGGGTACTTCCGCGACGAGCGGCCCGCCGCCCCGGCCCAGCCGGCGGCCGACGGGAACGACCGGACGCGCGAGCTGCCCCAGGTCGACGCCGAGGGGACGCCGCGCAGGCGCCCCCGCTCGGACTGGGCCGAGGAGACGCCGCTGGACGATCTCCCGTCGCTGGCGGACGAGTTGCTCGGCTCGCCGGACGAGGACGACGAGAGCGGGCGGCGGGGTCGCCGCCGCTGACCCGGGGCTCAGTGGCCGGGCGCAGGAGGCGTGGAGCGGCGTTGTCAGTGCCGTGCTCCACAATGAATCCCGCGGCGCGAACCGGGCGTCGCGGGATCGACGGGGCGAAGTGAGGGCGGTGACCCATGACCGTATGGGACGACGTGGTGGGTCAGGAGCGCGTCAGCGCGCAGCTCGACGCCGCCGCCCGTGACGCGGACGCTCTGGTGACGGCGGCGGGCACGGACGCCCCGCCGCCCGAGGCGTCCAAGATGACCCACGCCTGGCTGTTCACGGGCCCGCCCGGCTCGGGCCGCTCCACCGCGGCGCGCGCCTTCGCGGCCGCGCTCCAGTGCGTCAGCCCGGACCGCGCACTCGGCGGCGCCCCCGGCTGCGGCTTCTGCGACGGCTGCCACACCAGCCTCGTCGGCACGCACGCGGACGTGGAAGTGGTCCGCACGGACCTGCTGTCCATCGGCGTCAAGGAGACCCGCGACCTGGTCCGCAGGGCCCAGCTCTCCCCGGCGGGCGGGCGCTGGCAGGTCATCGTCCTGGAGGACGCCGACCGCCTCACGGAGGGCGCGGGCAACGTCCTGCTGAAGGCGGTGGAAGAGCCCGCTCCGCGCACGGTCTGGCTCCTGTGCGCCCCCTCCATCGAGGACGTGCTGCCCACGATCCGCTCCCGCTGCCGCCACCTCACACTGCGCACACCTCCGGTCGACGCGGTCGCCGACGTCCTGATGCGCAGGGACGGCATCGAGCCGGAGGCCGCGGCCGCCGCCGCGCGCGCGACGCAGGGCCACATCGGCCGCGCCCGCCGCCTCGCGACGGACGAGCGGGCCCGCGCGCGCCGCGCCGCCGTCCTCAAGCTGCCCCTGCGGGTCGAGGAGATCGGCGGCTGTCTGCGGGCCGCCCAGGAGCTCATCGACTCGGCCGGGGAGGACGCGAAGCAGATGGCCGAGGAGCTCGACACCAAGGAGACCGAGGAGCTGAAGGCGGCGCTCGGCGCGGCGCAGGGCGGCCGGATGCCGCGCGGCACGGCGGGCGTGATGAAGGAGCTCGAGGACAAGCAGAAGCGCCGTAGGACCCGCACGCAGCGCGACAGCCTCGACCTCGCCCTCATCGACCTGACCGGCCTGTACCGCGATGTCCTCGCCCTCCAGCTGGGCTCTCACCTGGCCCTCGCCAACACGGAGGTGCAGGACATGCTCCAGCGCATGGCGGTCGGCACGTCACCCGAGTCCACGCTCCGCCGCATCGAGGCGATCGGCGCGTGCCGCACGGCACTCGACCGCAATGTGGCGCCGCTGCTCGCGGTGGAGGCGATGACGGTGGCGCTGCGGGCGGGCTAGCTCCCGCAGGGGGGAGGGCCCTCAACGGCCCGGTCGCACGGGCCGGTTGACGAGGTCACTCGTACGAGCGCTCATGGTGACCGCCCGGTCGCGGACGGTTACGCTCGCGTGATGCGCACCAAAGGCTTCCGCCGCGCCCGGCGGCTCCGTACCCGGCGGCTCCGCACCACCCCCGCCACCGCCCTCCTCTCCCTCCCCCTCGCCGCCGGCCTGCTCATCTCCGGCTGCTCGGCGGGGGGTTCGACGGCGGACGCCTCGATGGCCGCGCTGCCCCGCTCGACCCCCCGCGAGCTGTCGGCTTACTACGAACAGCAGTTGAGCTGGCGCGAGTGCGGCGTCCCCGGCTTCCAGTGCGCCACGATGAAGGCCCCGCTGGACTACGCGGACCCCGGCTCCGGCGACATCGAGCTGGCCGTGGCCCGCAAGAAGGCCACCGGCAAGGGCAAGCCGCTGGGCTCGCTCCTGGTGAACCCCGGCGGCCCGGGCGGCTCAGCGGTCGGCTACCTCCAGTCGTACGCGGCGCTCGGCTACCCCGAAGAGGTCCGCGCCCGCTACGACATGGTCGCCGTGGACCCGCGCGGAGTGGCCCGCAGCGAACCCGTCACCTGCCTCGACGGCAAGCAGATGGACGCGTACACACAGACCGACATGACCCCCGACGACGCGCGCGAGACGGCCGAACTGACCAGGTCCTTCAAGGAGTTCGCGGCAGGCTGCGAGAAGCGCTCGGCGAAGATCCTCCCGCACGTGTCGACGGTGGAGGCGGCCCGCGACATGGACGTGCTGCGCGCGGCGCTCGGCGACGACAGGCTCGCCTACGTGGGTGCCTCCTACGGAACCTTCCTGGGCGCGACGTACGCGGGCCTCTACCCGGACCGGGTGGGCCGCCTCGTCCTGGACGGCGCGATGGACCCGGCCCTGTCCGCCCGCCGTATGAACCGCGACCAGACGGCGGGCTTCGAGACGGCGTTCCGGTCGTTCGCGGCGGACTGCGTGAAGCGTGCGGACTGCCCGCTGGGCGGTGGGAGCGCGGCGGACGCGGGCACCCGCCTCAAAGCCTTCTTCAAGGACGTGGACCGCAAGCCGGTCCCCGGCGGCGACGGCCGCGAACTGGGCGAGTCCCTGGCCACCACGGGCGTGATCGCCGCGATGTACGACGAGGCGGCCTGGCCCCAGCTCCGCGACGCCCTCGCGGCCGCGATGCGCGACAAGGACGGCGCGGGCCTGCTCGCCCTCTCCGACAGCTACTACGAGCGCGACGGCGACGGCTCCTACGGGAACCTGATGTACGCCAACGCCGCCGTGAACTGCCTGGACCTGGCCCCCTCCTTCACGTCCCCCGACGAGGTCCGCGCCGCCCTCCCCGAATTCGAGAAGGCGTCCCCCGTCTTCGGCGAGGGCCTGGCCTGGGCGTCCCTGAACTGTGCGTACTGGAAGGTGAAGCCCACCGGCGAGGCCCACCGCATCGAGGCGGACGGGGCGGCCCCCATCACGGTGGTCGGCACCACCCGCGACCCCGCCACCCCCTACCGCTGGGCCCGCTCCCTCGCCGCCCAGCTCTCCTCCGGCAAGCTCCTCACCTACGAGGGCGACGGCCACACCGCGTACGGGCGCGGCAGCGAGTGCGTGGACTCGACGATCAACACCTACCTGCTGAAGGGCACGCCACCCGCGGACGGAAAGCGCTGCTCGCAGGGGTGAGAGCGGACTGAGGGCGGCCCGTCGGCGGCCCGCCGGGGGCCCGCCGGTCGAGCGGGACGGGGGTGTGCGGAGCACCCCCGGAAACTGTGTAGACTTGGCGACGTTGCTGATCGCACCATAGGTGCGGACGGCGTGCCGCCTTAGCTCAGATGGCCAGAGCAACGCACTCGTAATGCGTAGGTCTCGGGTTCGAATCCCGAAGGCGGCTCAACTGGAACCCCAGGTCACGGAAACCGTGACCTGGGGTTCTTTGTGTGGGCCGGTCGGTGCTGTGGGGTCAGGCTGTGGTGACCAGGTCGGTCTCGGTCTCGTTCGTGGGCTCCGGCTTCGGCTTCGGCTCCGGGTTCGTCGTCGGGGCCGTCTCGTTCGTGGGCCTGCTGTCCCGCATGACGAACAGGGCCAGGGCCGCTGCCGCGAGGACCGCTGCCGCTGCGACCGTGAAGCCGGTCGACATCGCGGAGGAGAAGGCGTCGCGGGCCGAGTCGACGAGGCCGGTGTCGTGGGTCCTGGCGGCCGTGTCGAGGGCGTCGCCGATGGAGTGGGTGGCGGACTCGGGGGTGTCGGCGGGCATCGAGTTCGCGAACGTGCTGGTGACGACCGAGCCGAGGATGGCCACGCCGAGGGCGGCGCCGAGCTGCTGGATGGTGTCGTTGAGCGCGGAGCCGACGCCCGCCTGCTCCTCCGGGACCGTGGCCATCAGGGCCGCGATGGCGGCCGGGGCCGCTAGGCCGCCGCCCGCGCCGAGCAGGAAGAGCGCGACGGCGAGGAGGGCGAAGCCGTCGCCGGCAGAGAGGGTCGCGAGGACGGCGAAGCCGATCGCGGTCACCACGAGGCCGCTGACCGCGAGGAAGCGGTTGCCGATCTTCGCGCCCAGGGTGGCGGCGAGGGTGTTGAAGAGGAGCGACGCGACGGCCAGCGGGATGAAGGCGAGGCCGGCCTCGGTGGGGGAGTAGCCGAGTACGGACTGGAGGTACTGGGTCAGGATGAGGAGCAGGCCGCCGTTGCCGATCTGGACCAGGGTCAGGGAGAGGCTGCCGCCGGTGAAGTTGCGGTTGCGGAAGAGGCCGAGCGGGACCATCGGGGAGCCGGTGCGGATCTCCCAGGAGATGAAGGCGGTAAGGGCGGCGACTGCGATGGCCGCCGTGGTGAGGGTCGCGGGGGCCGTCAGGCCGTGCTTCGGGAGCTCGTTGATCGTCCAGACCAGGGCGGTCATGCCGATGACCGAGAGGATCGCGCCGATCGGATCCGGCTTCTGCCAGGGGCCCTTGGACTCGGGCATCAGGAGGACCGCCGCGAGGATGGCCACGGCCGCGATCGGCACGTTGATGAAGAAGATGGCGCTCCAGGAGAACCAGGCGATCAGTGCGCCGCCGAGGACCGGGCCGCCCACCAGGCCGAGCATCGCGACCGCGCTCCAGGCCGCCATGGCCTTGCGGCGCTCGTCGTCGTCGAAGACGGTGATGAGGATCGAGAGGGTGCTGGGCATGACGAGCGCGCCGCCGATGCCCATGACGACGCGGGCCGCGATGAGTTGGCCGGGGGTGGCGGCGAAGGTGGCCGCCAGCGAGGAGAGGCCGAAGGACGCGAGGCCGATGATCATGACCTTCCGGCGTCCGAACCGGTCCGAGAGACTGCCCGCCGTGAGCAGCAGGCCCGCGAAGACCAGCATGTAGGACTCGAGGATCCACTGGGTGTCCTGGGCGCCGGCGCCGAGGTCCTCGGACATCGACGGGATGGCCACCGTCAGCGCCATGTTGTCGATGATCAGCGCCAGCGTGCTCAGGCACAGCACGATCAGGATCAGCCAGCGGCGCGGGTTCCGTGCTGCCTGGGTCGTTTGTGCTGATTGTGCCGCTTGTGCCGAATTCATCGTGCACCTCTCGGGTTCCGGTCGGAGGTCGGAGGGGCGGCCCGTACGCCGTTCCCTCGATGCGAACACTGTACGCAGCTTGGAACGTTGTGCGCAATGCCGTACGCTGTGCTTGATGGCCGTTGTCTTTCGGCCGTTCATCCCCTGCGTACGGTGTCCCCTACGGTGACCAGGAAGAAGGAGGAGGCCACGTGTCAGCCGACAAGCAGCAGACGATCTCATCGGTGTGGACCCGGCCGCGTCGGCGGGAGCAGCAGGCGCTGAGCCAGGAGCAGATCGTGGCCGAGGCGGTCCGGCTCCTGGACGCCGAAGGGGTCGAGGCGCTGAGCATGCGCAAGCTCGGCATCAGGCTCAACGCCGGTGCCACCTCGCTCTACCGGCACGTGGCCAACAAGGACGAGCTCATCGAGCTGGTCGTCGACGAGGTGTACGGCGAGCTCGAGGTGCGGGCCATCGACGACCCCGCGGACTGGCGCGACGCGGTCGCCGAGTCCGCGTGCAGCCTGCGCGCGATGGCGCTGCGCCACCCCTGGCTCGCCTCCGTGCTCGGCCAGATCGGCTTCTCGGACCTCGGGCCGAACCTGATGGGGATGTCGGAGCGGCTGCTCGCCGTCTTCGAGAAGGCGGGCTTCGAGCTGAAGGTCGCCGACCAGTCGATGAACACCGTCATCGCGTACGTCGTCGGGACGGTCACCAGCGAGGCCGCGTATCTGTCGCTGCTCGCCCGCAGCGGGATGACCGAGGAGGAGTGGGTGCACAGCCTGCGCCCGGTGGTCCGCGAGGCGACCGAGGGGCACCCGAGGGTGCGCACCGGCTTCGAGGCCGTGCAGGACCAGGACCCCCGGCAGATCCGCGACGACAACTTCGAGTTCGGGCTCAACCGGGTGCTGGACGGGCTCGAGTCGCTGCTGGCCAAGCAGGCGGACTGAGCTCTCAGACCTTGGGCCCTTCAGACCCCTTGGATCCCTTGGATCCCTTGGGCAGGGCCCTGGCCGGGCGTCGCTAGCGGGTCTGGAGGCGGCCCAGGCGTGGGACCGGGCCGAACTTTCCGTGCTCGTAGTCCACGTATGCCTGGTAGATCTCCGACTCGCTGTTCATCACGAACGGGCCGCCCGCCACGACCGGTTCGCGCAGGGGCTCGCCCGCGAAGAGGAGCAGGCGGCTCTGCGCGGTGGCGCGGCCCGTGGCGAGGCAGAGGGCGCTGACGCCGCCGTCGTCCGCCGCTTCGACCGGGTCCGTCCACGCCGTCTCGCCCTCCGCGACCCGGCGGCCGCCGATGGTGACCTCGCCGGAGATGACGTACGCGAAGGCCCGGTCGTGGGCGGCGAGCAGCTGGATGTAGTCGGTCTCCGGGTCGAGGGTGATCAGCAGGCCGAGGACCGGGTGCTGGTTGATGGCCGGGCCGCGCTCGCCGCCCGTCTCGCCCGAGACGACCTTCACGGTGACGCCGGGCTCGGTGTACGTCGCGTACGTCTTCGCGTACAGGTCCTGGTAGTGCGTCTCGGTCAGCTTCGACGTGGCGGGGAGGTTCAGCCAGAGCTGGAGGGTGTGCACGTACTCGTTCTTGTAGGCGAGTTCGCGGTGGATGATGCCGCGGCCCGCCGTCATCCACTGGATGTCGCCCTCCTCCAGGGCGCCCGCGTTGCCGAGGCTGTCGCCGTGTTCGAGGACGCCGCCGAGAACCACCGTCACCGTCTCCAGGCCGCGGTGCGGGTGCCAGTCGAAGCCCGTCTGGGAGAACCAGTCCTCGGCCATGAGGAGAAACGGATCCGTGCGGCGGAAGTCGCCGGGCGCGATGACCAGGGCCTTGTTGTCGACCTGGCTGTCGGGGCCCGCGACCAGGCGGCGCTCGATGCGGTCGACGGTGCGGGTGGCGACGGGGTCGGTGCCCGGCTCGGGGACGGGGGCCGTGGGGGACATCCGGGGCTCCTTCGGAGGTACGAGGGAGGGGCTCTCTTCAGTTTCGGGGGAGGGGGCGTCTTCGGCCACAGGAGCCGTCGTCGATACTGCCGTGATGACCTCGACGTATGTGCGCTTCCAGGGGACCGTCCGGCATGAACGCGGCCATTTTCCAGGGGTGTTCGTCCTCGTCAACGGGCTGGCGAGGGACGGGCTCCTGACCGAGGAGCAGGAGCGGTTCCGGCGGGCCAACAACGACTGGTACGACGCCGCGTACCAGAACCCCATGCACGTGGACGACACCGTCTACGACCGTGAGATCAACCCGGGCGCCGTGGCCTGGTTCAAGCCCACCGCCACCCATCTCCTGGAGCGGGTCCCCGGCTATCTGGAGATTCTCGCCGCGCACGGCGTCGAGTGCCGGATGGTGCGCTCGGACGACCCCGGCCGGGTGGTGTACGAGGACGACGTGCAGGTCGTGGTCGTGCCGTACGGCGACGGCCGCTAGCGCCTCAAGACGACCGCCGGCGCCTCAACTGGCAAGCCCCGCCTGGTGTGCGAGGAGCGCCGCCTGGACCCGGCTGTCGCTGCCCGTCTTGTCGAGGATCGCGCCGACGTGCGTCTTCACCGTGCCGAGGCCGATGCCGAGACGGAGGCCGATCTCCACGTTGGGCAGGCCCGCGCCGAGCATCGAGAGGACCTCGCGTTCGCGGGCGGTGAGGGTGGCGAGGCGGTCCTCGGGGGCGGGTGCGCCCGCCGGGGAGCCCGGGGCGGTGCCGCCCGCCAGCATGCGCTTGATCACCGTTCCGGTGACGCCGGGGGAGAGGACCGCGTCCCCGGCGGCCGCGGCCCGCACGGCGCGGATCAGCTCGTCGGGGCCCTCGTCCTTGAGCAGGAAGCCGCCCGCCCCGGCCTGGAGCGCGCGCATCACGTTCTCCTCGTCGCCGAACGTGGTGAGCATGACGACCTGCGGCTTCGGGTCGAGCGCGACCAGCGGGGCGATCGCCGCGAGGCCGTCGAGGACGGGCATGCGGATGTCGACCAGAGCCACGTCCGGGCGGAGCTCGGCCGCGAGGGTCACCGCCTCGGCGCCGTTGACCGCCTCGCCCACGACCTCGATGCCGTCCGCGTGCCGCAGGATCATGCCGACGCCGCGGCGGATCATCTCCTCGTCGTCGGCGAGGAGAACACGGACGGGGCCGGGGCCGGGCTGCTCTTCGTTCGGCATGGGCGCTCCTCCTGCGGGCGGGCTCCTGCGGGCGGGCTCCTGTGGGTGCTCCCCAGGCGCTCCTACGGGTGGGCCAGCGGCACTGTGAAGTGGTCGATGGCCGTAAGAACATCTCCGTTGAAACAGTAACGGGTCACCTCAAAACGGTCACCGTCAGTGGTGCCGGTCGAGCCACTCCCCCACGGGTACAGGCAGCTCGTCGTCCCCTTCGGGTACGCGGGGCCGTGCCCGGCCGCCGCCGCCCGCACCGCCTCGTTGTCCCCGTGCACCGCCCGCTCGACCTCGGCCTTCGTCATCCCGACCGCGAGGTCGTGCTGGGGCGGGATGTCGGGGCCCGGCTTCGCCTCGTCCACCAGGCTCAGACCGAGGCCGAGCATCAGGGCCACGCCCGCCATGCCGAGTCCGGTCGTCAGGACGCCCGCGAGCCTGCGCTGGAGGTCGCCGCCGGGGCTGTCGACGGCGGTGATCTCCGGGGGCAGCTCCGGCTCCTTGGTTTCATGTGAAACAGGGACCGGACCGCGCGCCTCCGGGCCCGTGGGGATCGCCGCCGCCACCGCGAAGCCGCCCTCGGGCGCCGGGCCCGCCTCGAAGGTGCCGCCGAGCAGGGTCACGCGCTCGCGCAGGCCGGTCAGCCCGCGTCCGGTGCCGAGGCCGGTGGTGGCGGCGGGCTCGGCAGGCGGCTCCTCATTGCGTACGGAGATGCCGACGTGCTCGGGCGTGTGTGTGACCGTCACCGCGACCGGGGCCCCCGTCGCGTACCGGTGGACGTTCGTCAGGGACTCGCGCACCACCCGGTGCACCGCCCGGCGCACCGAGGGGCCGTCGGCCGGGTCCAGGTCGGGGCCCTGCCAGGTCAGGGTCACGGGGATGCCGCCGCCGCGTGACTCCTCGACCAGGGCCTCGATGTCCGAGCGGGTGCCGGTCGCGTCGGTGAGGGCATCGGTGCCGGTGTCGCGGCCGAGGGGGCCGAGCACGCCGAGGACCTCGCGCAGCTCGCGCATCGCGTCGCGGGTCGCGCCGCGCAGCAGGCTGGCCTCCTCGCGCAGCTCGGGCGACTGGCCGGAGAGGGCCAGCTCCAGGCCGCCCGCGTGCAGCGAGATCAGGCTGAGGCGGTGGCCGACCAGGTCGTGCATCTCGGCGGCGATGCGGGAGCGCTCGTGGATGCGGGACTCGCTCTCGGCGAGGCGGCGGGCCTCCTCGGCCGCGGCGGTGCGCTCGCGCAGCGCCCGTACGAGACGGTCCTGCTGGCCCGCCGCCGTGCCGACGAGGCCCGGCACGATCACTGTCACGGCCGCGAGCACCGCCCCGAGCGCGAGCCCGAACTGCCAGCTCCCCATGGACAGCGACCGGGCCGTCGCCGCGGCCACCAGCATGGGCAGGGCGGTGGCGCCGAGCAGCGTGATGAGGCGGCGGTGCGGGTTCGCCTGGCGGCGGGCGGCCAGATAGGCGGCGACGGCGACCAGGAGTCCGGCGGGCGGGAACAGCCCGGCGAGCGCGGCGAGGAACAGCAGGCCGAGGGTCGGGAAGCGGCGCCGGGCCACGAGGGCGACGATCGCGGTGACGCCGAGCGCGATCTTCACCGAGTGCGGCAGGGCGCCCGCGCCGATGGTGGCGCCCTCATACGCGAGGAGGAGCAGAAGCCCGGAGGCGAAGACCTCCAGGGCGATGCGCAGCAGGCGGTGAGGAGCGGGCCGTGGGCCGGGGCGCGGGGCGGGATCAGGGGGGAAGGGCTCGGGGCTCGGGGCGGACATAACGCCAAGTATTGGACAGGGAATGCCGCCTTCTCGTACATCTTGAGGCGGATGGCCTCTGCCTTAGGGCAGAGGCCGGGGTGGCCGCGATTCGTCCCACGGCCGTACGAAACGGGGCCGGGCGGGCCGAAGACTGGACGTATGCCCGCTGAGAAGAAGAAGTCCCGCACCGCCGTCGTCGCCACCGTCACGCTCGCCGCCGTGGCCGCGGCCGGTGGTGCCGTCGCGTTCGCGGGGCCGGGGCTCAGGAACAGTGCGTTCGTGCCGGACGCCGTGAGCGAGCACGTCTTCAAGGAGAAGACGAAGTCCTTCGCGACCGCCGCCGACGCCCCCAGGAAGGGCGACCTGGCGTTCGTGCTGCCCGAGTGGATGCCGAAGGACGCCAAGAACATCAAGGTCAAGGTCAGGACGACCGGTGACGCCAAGCTGATCCGGTTCACGCTGGGCGCCGAGTCGCTGCCGGGGGACGGTGGGTGCAAGGGCAAGTACGTGGACGCCCCTGACCTGGGGGCCAGTTGGTGGCGGGACAGTGTGATCAAGAAGTCCCGGCCGCAGTGCGGCGACCACCTCGCGTACCGCGTCGCGGTCCAGGGCAAGCAGGTGTACGCGTGGACGAACGGCGAGCTCGCACCGCGGAGCGACAGCGGAGATGCAGCGCAGAAGTAGCGAAGAAGTGGCGCAGGAGCGGCACGGGAGCGGCACAGGAACGGCGCAGGAACAGCGCAGAAAGTGAGCGGATCCGGCCGCCGTTGCGGCACTCCCCCGAGCTTTGCGCGTGACGCGAGCGGCGGCGGCCGGATCCGATGAACAGAGCACATCAGGCGCCGCCAACAGATCGCTAACATGTTCCCCACGTAATGGCCTGCGGAAGGCTTCGAAGGGGTTTCGAAGGGGATCAGACATGGCGGGCGGACTGCGGTTCGGACTGCTCGGCCCGGTCGTGATCCATGACTCCGGGGGCGAGTCGCGCCCGGTGCGCAGCCCCAAGGTCCGCGCCCTGCTGGCCGCGCTGCTGCTCGAACCGGGCCGGGTGGTCTCGGTCGACTTCCTCAAGGACGCCCTGTGGAGCGGCGCCCCGCCGGTCTCCGCGCATGCCTCGCTGCAGAACCACGCCACCCGCCTGCGCCGCCTCCTGGACGACCCGGACCGGCTGCGCGCGGTGCCACCCGGGTATCAGCTGCGGGTCGGCGAGGGGGAGCTGGACGTACGGGTCTTCGAGCGGCTGATCGGCCGGGCCCGGGCCGCGCACGCCGCACAGGACTGGGCCGGGGCCGCCCAGGCCGCCTCGGACGCCCTCGCGCTGTGGCGGGGCACGCCGCTGTGCGGGCTGCCCGAGGACCTGGCGGGCCACGCCCTCGTACCGCGGCTGGAGGAGGCGCGGCTGCTCGCCCTCGAATGGCGGCACGAAGCGGATCTGGCGCGCGGTCTTGAAGTGGCGCGCCTGGCAACGGAGTTGGCGGAACTGGTCGCCGAGCATCCGCTGCGGGAGGCGTTCCACCGCCAGCTGATGCTCGCCCTGCACCGCACCGGCCGCCAGGCGGAGGCCCTCGCCGTCCACCGCGAGCTGCGCGCCCGCCTGGTGGAGGAGCTGGGCATCGAGCCGGGCACGGGCGTGCGGGAGGCGCACCGGGAGGTGCTGCGGACGCCGACGGGGGCGGTGGGTGTCGCGGCACCCGCGACGGCACTCGCCCCATCCGCCGCGTCCGCCGACTCCGGCGCATCCGGCGCATCCGCTGACTCCGGCGCGTCCGGTGCGTCGGCCTCAGCGTCGTCCTCGTCCTCATCTTCGTCTTCGTCTTCGTCATCGCCGTTGTCGGGTCGGCCGCCGCTCGCTCAACTGCCGCCTGCGCCCGCCCACTTCACGGGCCGGGACGCTGTCGTACGAGGGGTGGGCGAGGTCCTCGCCGGGGGCGGCGGGCCCGGGGTGCCCCGCGTCGCCGTGGTCTCCGGGATGGCCGGGGTCGGCAAGAGCGCGCTCGCCCTGCACGTCGCGCACGGGCTGCGCGAGGCGTTCCCGGACGGGCAGTTGTACGTGAACCTGCGCGGTGCGACGCCCGGCATGACGCCGCTCACCCCGGAACAGGCCCTCACTGCGCTGCTGCGCGACGTCGGCGCCGACACCAGGCGGGTCCCCGAGCACGGCGAAGATCCGGCCGCGGCGGCCGCGTTGCTGCGTTCGCTGCTCGCGCCCACCCGCACCCTGATGGTCCTGGACGACGCCGAGAGCGCCGCGCAGGTGCGGCCGCTGCTGCCCGGCGGGTCCGGCTGCGCGGTCGTCGTGACCAGCCGCTCGCCGCTCGCCGCGCTCGACGGCGCCACCCGCTTCCCGCTGGAGCCGCTCACCGACGGGGACAGCGCGGCGCTGCTGCGCGCCGTCTCCGGGCGGGGCGGGCTCGACGCCGGGCACCCGCTCGTCGGGCTCGCCGGGCGGCTGCCGCTCGCGCTGCGCATCCTCGCGGCCCGGCTCGCCGCGCGCCGGGCGCTCACCCCGGACGCGCTCGCCGACCTGCTCACGGCGCGTGGCGGCCGGCTGCACCACCTGGAGTACGACGACCTGAGCGTGCGCCGTTCGCTGGCCGTCGCTCTGGACGCGCTGCGCGCCTCGGACCGGCGGGCCGACCGGGACGCGGCGGCCGCGCTGGTCCGCATCGGCGCGCTCGACCTGCCGACGTACGGAGTCCCGCTGCTGGCCGCCCTGTTGGGCACGGACGAGCGCGCCGCCGAGTCGGCCCTCGACCGGCTCGTCGACGTCGCCCTGCTCGACGAGACGGCGTACGGGCGCTACGCCCCGCATGACCTGGTGCGCGAGTTCGCCCGGGAGACGGCGCGCGAGGAGGGCGGCGCGGACGTCGTCGTGGCGGCGGCGCTGTGCTGGTACGCGGGGTCGGCGCGGCAGAGCCTGCTGGCGATCATGGAGGAGGGGCTGGACCGCGAGGACCGGTTGCGGGGGGTGGTGGAGCGGTTGGCCGGGGGGTGCGGGTCCGAGCAACTCATGGGCGGGCCACCGGAGATGACCACCGAGGGGGCCTTCGACTGGTGCGACACCGAGCTCGCCAACATCCTTGCCCTCGCCGGGCGGGAGGAGCGCGAGCGCCGTGACTCGCCGCTGGTGTCCGTCCTCGTCCGGTGTCTGTGGTCCTACCTCGTGCGGCGCGGGCGGATCACCGAGGCGGAGGCGCTCGGCGGGATCGCCCTGACCGTCGCGGGCCGGCTCGGGGACGACGAGGCCAGGGCGCAGGCCCTCGTCGACCTCGCCGGGCTGCACTACATCTCGGGCCGCAGCGGCGCGGCGCTCGAGCTGAACGACGAGGCACTGGCCCTGTACCGGAAGCTCGACCTGGTGTCGTGCGTCCACCGGGGCTCCACCAACCGCGGCCTGCTGCTCGAAGCGCTCGGCCGCGACGAGGAGGCCGCCGACGCGCTGCGGGAGAGCCTCGAGCTGTCGAAGGCCCAGGGCGATCTGCTGGGCGAGGCGTTCGCCCTCAGCCACCTCGGCAATCTGTACGAGCACACCGACCCGCGCTCCGGGATCGCCCTGCACGAGCGGTGCCTGGAGATCGGCGCGGAGATCGGCGACATCAACATCTGCCAGCACGCCCACCGCAACATCGGCATCGCCCGGCTCGCGCTCGGCGAACCGGAGGCCGCGCTCGACCACTTCGAGGAGTGCCTGCGCGTCCACGGCAGCTTCGAGAACTGGCACAACGAGTCGCAGGCGCGCCTCGGCCTGGTCCGCACCCTGCGCGAGGTCGCACGCCCGGCCGACGCGGCGCGCGCCTGCGACGATCTGCTGGAGCTCGCCGGGCAGCGCGCCGACGCCCACATGGAGGGCCTCGCCCGGCACCAGCGGGGACACCTGCTGCACGCCGAGGGGCGCGCCGAGGAGGCGTACGAGGACTGGCGCGCGGCCCTGGCGGCGCTGGACGGGACGGACAGCAGCCAAGTGGTGGGGGAGCTGCGGGAGTTGCTGAACTCCCCAGGGGGCGGTGGCGGCAACCGTCCTCTCTAGGGGCCCTTTGGGGCCCTCCTGCTTGTAGGGGGCCCTCCTGCTTCTCGGGAGACCCTCCTACTTCCCTACTTCGCGTCCGCGTAGCACTCCACCACCGCCGTCGTGAACGGGAACCGCACCGGCGTCTCGCCGAACGCGATGCGCCCCGCGAGGTTTCCCGCCTCCTGGATCGCCGCCACCACCGCCTCGGCCTCCTCCTCCGGGCAGTGCACGATCACCTCGTCGTGCTGGAAGAAGACCAGCTCGGCGGCCATCTGTGCGGTGGCGCGGCGGAGTGCGGCGAGCATCAGCAGGGCCCAGTCGGCGGCGCTGCCCTGCACGACGAAGTTGCGGGTGAAGCGGCCCCGCGCGCGGGTGTTGGTCGAGGCGTAGCCCGGTGTGAACTCGCCGTTGGCGGAGGGTACTTCGGAGCCCCCGAAGCCCCCGGGGCTCCAAGGACTTCCAGGGCTCCCAGGGCTCCCCGGGCTTTCCTGGGGGAGGCCCGCCTCGCCCGCCGCCTCGTCCGGGTCGCCCGAGGTCACCGCGGGCGGGCTGGTGCGGCCCAGCCAGGTGCGCACCAGGCGGCCCTCCTCGCCCGCCTGGGCGGCGTCGTCCACGTACGCCACCGCGAGCGGGAAGCGGCGGCGCAGCGCGGCGAGGTTCTTCAGGCCGTCCCCCGACGTCTGGCCGTAGACGGCGCCCAGGAGCG
Organism: Streptomyces sp. NPDC059009; assembly: GCF_042740175.1. Lineage (NCBI taxonomy): Bacteria > Bacillati > Actinomycetota > Actinomycetes > Kitasatosporales > Streptomycetaceae > Streptomyces > Streptomyces sp. NPDC059009. Next base: position 148,120 of record NZ_JBHYJB010000011.1, read on the forward strand.
CGAGCTTCGCATGCTCGCGGTCGCCGGAGAAGGCCCGGTCGGACAGGGTGGTGTAGAGGTCGCCGCTGCTGCCCGCGACCTCCATCAGGCCCCGGTCGCGGGAGATCGCGGCGAGCACGCGCGGCTCCAGCTGGTCGGCGTCCGCGACGACGAGACGCCGGCCGGGGTCGGCCACGACCGCCCGCCGGATGGCCTTGGGGATCTGCAGCGCCCCGCCGCCGTTGGTCGTCCAGCGGCCGCTGACGGCGCCGCCCGGCGTGTACTCGGGGCGGAAGCGGCCGTCACGCACCCAGTCCTGCAGCCAGCCCCAGCCGTGGGCGGTCCAGACGCGGTACAGCTTCTTGTACTCGATGAGCGGGGCGACCGCGGGGTGGTCGACCTCCGCGAGCTCCCAGCGGCGCGTCGAGCGCACCTTGATCCCGGCCTGCGCGAAGGCCCGCACCACGTCGGCGGGCAGGTCCGGGCGGACGCGGCGGCCGAACGCGGCCGAGACCTCGTCGGCCAGCTCGGCGAGGCGGCGGGGCTCGCCGCCGCCCGCGTACCGCTCGCCGAGCAGCTCGTCCAGGACCTGCCGGTGCACGTCGGCACGCCAGGGCAGTCCCGCCGCCTTCATCTCGGCGGCGACGAGCATGCCCGCCGACTCGGACGCGGTGAGCAGCCGCAGCCGGCCCGGGTGCGCGCTCGCGTCATGGCGGCGCTGCTGGTCCGCGTACACCTCCAGGAGCTCCGCGAGCGTGACGGGGACCGACTGCGGCTCGAAGAGCGAGGACTGGGAGCCGGGCTCGGCGGTGCGCGGGGGCGGATCGGGCGGTACGGGGCGGTGGTGCAGCCGGGCCAGGGCGGCGGCCGCGGAGCGGGGCTCCCCGAGGCGGCCCTCGTGGCCGAGCAGGAGCAGCTCGGCCGCCTCGATGTCGTAGCACCGCTCGACGCGGACGCCGGCGGCGAGCAGGCGGGGGTACACCGCTGGGGTCGAGCGCCAGATCCAGCGGTCGACGCCGGGCCGCGCCCGCACGGCCTCGACCAGGTCCGGCTCGCGCAGCACGGGCCCGGCGGGCAGCCCGTCGTCCCCGAGGGCGGCGAGCTCGGCCCCGCCGCCCTCGGTGGCGGCAAGGGCCCACCTCTCGGTCATGAGCGCGAGTGTGGCACCCGGCACTGACAATCACCGGATTCCGCACAGGCGCCGGACCCGGCGCCTGCCCCGGCGCCCGCCCCGGCGCCTGATCGGCCGGTCACCGGATGCCGGAGGGGCGAGCCTTTGCGAGGCTCGCCCCATGAGAGTGGCGCTGGCACAGACCGACTGTGCGCTCGGTGAGGTGGACGAGAACATCGCGGTGGCCGAGGAGCAGATCGGCCAGGCGGCGGCCCAGGGCGCCGACCTCGTGGTCTTCCCCGAGCTGAGCCTGCACGGCTACCACCTGGGCGCCCTGAAGCGGGACGCCTCCGTCGACGCCCGCGACCCGCGCCTGCTGGCCCTCTCCCGGCTCGGCCCGGACGTGCTGGTCGGCCTGCACGAGCACACGAGCCTGCGCGCGTACAACACGTCGGCGTACTACTCCGAGGGCCAACTCCTGCACGCCCACCGCAAGTTGTACCTACCCAACTACCTGGCCTGGGAGGAGCGCAAGCACGTCAGCCCCGGCCAGCACCTGCGCGCGTACGACCTGCCGGGCGGGCACGGGCGCGCGGCCACGCTGGTCTGCAACGACGCGTGGCAGCCGGTCCTGCCGTGGCTGGCCGTGCAGGACGGCGCGGAGGTCATCGTCGTGCCGACCAACAGTGCCGCGAGCCTCGACCCGGAGGCCATGGACACCGGCCTCTACTGGGACACGCTGCTCTCGTACACCGCCCGCATGCTCCAGTGCTGGGTCGTCTTCGTGAACCGGGTCGGCAACGAGCACGGGGCGTCCTTCTGGGGCGGCTCCCGCGTCGTCGATCCGCGCGGCGCGGTCGTCGCCCAGGCTCCGAAGTGGGAGCCGGGCCTGGTCACGGTCGACATCGACGTGAGCGAGGCCCGGCGCAGGCGCCGCGCGGTTCCGCTGGTCGCGGAGGCGCGTCTCGGTCTGGTCGACCGGGAGGTACGCAGGCTCATCGACGAGGGCGGGGACAGCTAGACCCTTCGGGCGGGGGCGGCGGGGACAGCTGGATCCTTTGACACTGGACCCTTTGACAGGGGGTGGGATCGCTGTCTCTAATGGGGCACGTGCCGCGTGGCACCGGTCAAAGAGCAGTGGGCAGACCGGTGGCCGGGCGAGCGCCTTCACCAAGGGATACGCCTTGAGTTCCTTCTTCTTCGCGCGTTTGCGCTCCGTGCGCCTGTAGGCCGCGGGTTTCCTTCCGGCTCGCTCAGCTTCGCTTCGCCGATCCTGCGGCGTGCGCGTCCGCCATGAATCCCGCCGCTGGTCTGCGCGGGTTCGTCGTGGCTGGTCGCGCAGTTCCCCGCGCCCCTGGCAGGGCGCCCCATCACCTCATGGAGACCAGAGAACCCCATGCCCACACCCGTCACCACCCTCGCCGACAAACTCCTCGAAGTGCACACCTGGCTGCGTGAGCAGCTGGCCGAGATGCGGGACGAGGCGGCCGCGCACCTCGATGCGCGGGCCGCCCACGACCACGAAGCCGATGCCGAACTGCCTCCCCCCGGCCTCGGTTTCCAGATCCGCCGGCGCTGTCTCGCCTTCTGCGACGCCCTGACCTTTCACCACACCGGCGAGGACGGCGCCGTCTTCCCGGGGGTCGAGCGGCATCACCCGGAGCTGATCCCCGTCCTGGACCGGCTCCGGGCCGAGCACCGCGAAGTGGCCCGCATCAAGGAGGAGTTGCTCGCTCTCCTCGCCGACCTCGCGACGCCCGCACCGGACGAGCTCCTCGCGCACATCGACCGGCTCACCAAGGAGTTGACCGCGCACCTCGACTACGAGGAGGAGTGGCTGGTCCCGGTGCTCACCGACGTCCCGTTCCCGCCGCCCGCGCAGCCGTAGCCCCACGGGCAGTCATAGCCCCCCCGCACGGCTATAGCCCACGCGCAGCCGTAGCCACCCCCGCGACCAGGGCCACCACCCAGCACACCGCCGCACACGCCCCCACCGTCCCCCACGGCACCCCCGCCAAGCCGGCGACCGGGGCCGAGAGCCGGGTGAGGGCTGTGTTCAGGCCGCCCAGGTTGACCAGGGTCACGGCGAGGCCGAGCAGGGCGCCGACCGCGACCGCCACGGTGGCCTCCCCGGCGGCGACCAGGCGTATCTGTGCCCGTGTTGCGCCCGCCAGGCGCAGCGACCGCAGCTCGGGGCCGCGTACGGACGAGGCCATCAGCAGCGTGCTCGCCAGTGAAATGGCCGTGTAGAGGAGGGAGATGCCCAGGAGCATCAGCAGGCCGAGGCGGGTCTGCTCCTTGGTGCGCGGATGCGTGGCCGCCAGCCACGCGTCCGCCGTGCGCACCTCGCCGCCGGTCGCCGCGCGCAGCGCCCGCGCCACCGCGGCCCGGTCGGCACCCGCGTCCAGGCGTACGTCGATACGGTCCACCGCAGCACCCGAACCGCCGCCGCCGGCACCTGAGTTGGCTGACGTCACGTACGCCCCGTTGTCGCCCGTGCCCTGCGCGAGCACCGCCGCGATCCGCAGCGTGACGGGGCGCCCGTCGCCCAGCCAGACCCGCACGCGCTCGCCGACCCGGTGGTGTGCCCACTCCTCGTTCACCACGATCGACTGGTCGTCGAGGTCGCGCACGTCGCCCGCGACCACGGGGAGGCGGGCCGTCCGCGCGAGGGCCGCCGGGTCGGACACCGCGCGGGCCTCGGAGCGGATCAGGGCGGTGCCCTCCTCGCGTACGTGGACGGGGGTCGAGACGGAGGGGGAGAGCACCCGTACGCCCTGGACCGGGCGTGGTGGGACCTTCAAGCCGGTGCCTGAGCCGCCGGTGCCTGAGCCGTCGGTGCCTGAGCCGGTGCTCGAGTTGGTGTCCAAGTCGCCGCCCGTCACGACCAGTTCGGCCCGCGTCCGCTCCCGCGCCTCCGCCGCCTTCGCCTCGCCCACCGAGGTCGCCGAGCCGAGCAGCGAGCCCGCGAGGGCGACGGTGACCAGGACCGGGGCGGCGACGGCTGCGGTGCGGCGCACGGAGGTCGCGGCGTTCTCCCGTACGAGGAGTCCGATCGCGCCCGGCAGACGCACGGCGCGCACCAGGGGGCGGACGAGGAGCGGCGCGAGCGCGGCGACGGCCGTGATCAGGATCATCGGCTGCGTCGTGTAGGTCTTGCGCTTCAGCAGGTCCGACGGGTCCGTCCACAGGGTCCACGCGAGCAGCCCGATCCCCGTCGCGAGCAGCGCCGCACCCACGAGGCGGCGGCCGGCCGGCATGACGCCTGTGTCGACCGACGCCTCCCGCAGCGCCTCCACGGGGCCGGTCCGCCCGGCCCGCCGCGCCGCCGTCCACGCACCGCTGAACGCCACCAACAGCCCGGTCCAGAAGGCCATTTGATACGGCCAGGCCGTCCAGGTGAGCGCCGGCACGGAGAACCACGACGGGGCGATCCCCGCCTCCACCAGGGCGTCCCCGAGCAGCGGCGCCGCCCACGCCCCCGCCGCGCACCCGGCCACGGCCGCCACGCCCCCGACCGTCACGGCCTCGGCCAGCAGCAGCCTCCGCACCTGCCCGGGCGTCGCCCCCGCCATCCGCAGCAGCCCCAACTCCCGCCGCCGCAGCGCCACGACGAAGGCGAACGTGGCCGCCGTGACGAAGACGGACACGAAGGCCGCGACGCCGCCCGCCGTGCCGAGGAAGGAGTTGACGGCCACGAGGGCGCGCTCGTCCCGGTCCGGGTCGGGGTTGGCGCGGGCGCGGTCGGCACCGGTCAGGACCTGGGCGCGGTCGCCGACGACGGCGCGGACCTGCGCCGCGGGCGCGGTGACACCGACGGCGTCGGGGCGCCCGCCCTGCTCGCCCTGCCCGCCCCGCTCGCCCCGGTCGTCCCGCCCGCCCCGCCCGCCCCGGTCGTCCCGCTCGACGGGGCCGAGGGCGCGAAGGTCGCGCAGAAGTTCGATATCCACAGGGTGTGGATGAGTGAGCCGCTGCCGGTCGTCGCCGACCCGCAGCGTGTCGTGGCCCATGACGATCACGGGCGACGAGGTGAACCGCTCGGGGGCGCGGCCCGGGGCGTCGGCCGCCGCGGCGAGCCCGAGCCCCATGCCCGCGACGAGGGCGACACCGATCGCGACGGCGAGGAAGGCCCCGATGAGGCTGGTCCAGCGGGCCCGCAGGGAGGAGAGCACCATCATCATCGTCCGGCCACCTCGACGACGGCGGAGCCGGGGCCGGGAACGGCGCCCGCCCCGCGCACAGTGTCCGCCCCGCGCACGGCGCCCGCCCCGGCCGTCTCCAGCGCGGCCATCCGCTCCGCCACCCCCTCCGCCTCCGGCGCCCGCAGCTCGTCCGCCACCCGCCCGTCGACCAGGAACACCACCCGGTCCGCGTACGACGCCGCCACCGGGTCGTGCGTCACCATCACGGTGGTCTGCCCCTCCTCATCCACCAACTGCCGGAGCATCCCCAGGACTTGACGGCTGGTCACGGTGTCGAGCGCGCCCGTCGGCTCGTCCCCGAACAGCACCGCGGGCCGGGTGATCAGCGCACGGGCGAGCGCGACCCGCTGCTGCTGGCCGCCGGAGAGCTCGGCGGGCCGGTGCCGGGCGCGGTCGGCGAGGCCCACGCGGGCGAGGGCGCCCCGGACCTCCGTACGCGCGGGGCGGCGCCCGGCCAGCCGCAGGGGCAGCGCGACGTTCTGGGCGGCGCTCAGCGACGGGACGAGGTTGAAGGACTGGAAGACGAAGCCGATCCGCTCCCGCCGCAGCAGCGTGAGCCGCCGTTCGCTCAGCCCGCTCAGCTCGGTCCCGCCGATCTCCACGGACCCCGACGTGGGCCGGTCGAGCCCCGCCGCGCACTGCAGGAGCGTCGACTTGCCGGAGCCGGAGGGGCCCATGATCGCGGTGAAGGTCCCGGCGGGGACGGTCAGGTCGACGCCGTCGAGGGCGGCGAGGTCGCCGTACCGGCGGTGGACGCCGCTGAGCCGTACGGCAGCGATACGGGAGTCTGTTGAGGTCATGGCTCCAGCGAACCGTCCGGGGCGGCGCCGATCACGACCACTGGAGGGCGTCTTGGAGGTAGGGCCAGCCCTACCCGTAAGGGTTCTCCCGAACCCGTAAGGTCTCTCCCGAACCCGTACGGGCCCCCTGAGATCATCGACCCATGAGCGAGAACGACGGTCCGCAGACCCCGGTCGAGAGGGCGCTGGGCTCCGCGCTCTACTCGGACGACGACACCGCCCTGGACGCGGCCGCCTCCCGCCTCGCCGCCGCCCCGTCGTCGGACGACGAACTCGCCCGCAGGGGACGGGAGTTCGTGCGCCGCGCGTGGGAGCGCGGCTGGCAGCCCGCCGACGTCGTACGCCTGGTCGTGCGCGACCTGGACCCGGTCCACGTCACCCTGGCGGCGGACCTCATCAGGGCCGAGACCGGCGCGTACCCGGCCCCGCTCCCGCCCCGCTGGCAGTCCCAGCTGGCCGACCTGCCCGTCGGCCCGCCTGCTGGCCCGCCCCCGCCCCCGGACCGCTTCTCCCGCGCGACGGCGACCCTGGAGCTGTACCGACTCCTGGTCCGGCTGCCTCCGATCGAGCCGGTCGGGCCGGTGCCCGGCACCCCCCTCCCCGCCCCCGCCGAGGGCGAGCCCCGCGCCCTCACCCGCATCCGCGCCCTGCTCGCCAAGGCGGAGGCGACCGGCTACCCGGAGGAGGCCGAGGCCCTCACGGCGAAGGCCCAGGAGCTGATGGCCCGGCACTCCCTCGACGAGGCGCTGCTCGCGGCCCGCACGCACGCGAAGGACACCCCGGGCGCCTGCCGGATCGGCGTGGACGCCCCGTACGAGACGGCGAAGGCGACGCTCCTGGACGCGGTCGCGCGCGCCAACCGCTGCCGGGCCGTCTGGAACAGCGAGTTCGGCTTCTCCACCGTCGTCGGCTTCGAGTCCGACCTGGAGGCGGTGGAGCTGCTGCACACCTCGCTCCTCGTCCAGGGCACGGCGGCGATGACGAAGGCGGAGGCGCGGCAGCGGGCCGGGGGCCGCAAGCGGACGAAGACGTTCCGGCAGTCGTTCCTGACGGCGTACGCGCATCGGATCGGCACCCGGCTCGCGGCGGTGAGCGAGCACGTCACCGAGCACGTCACGGAACACACCGCCGAGGAGGGGGCGGCCGCCGGGCCGCCCGGCTCACTGCTCCCCGCCCTCGCCGCCCGGGACATCGCGGTCACCGCACACGCGGAACGCATGTTCCCCGAGACGACGACGGCCCGGGTGCGCGGCGTGACGGACGGCGCGGGCTGGACGGAGGGCGCGGCGGCCGCGGACCGGGCGGAGGTGGGCGGCCGGGGAAGCGGAGGGGGCAGGGGAGGGGGCAGGAGAGGCGAGCGGCGGGCCGAGCTGGGTGATAAGCGAAGAAAAGACAGCTAAGAGAGCTAAGGGCTGCTTGCCCCGTATCCTGGCGAGGTGAGCTGGTTCCGGGCGCTGAAGGAGACCACCCGCTCGGGGCTGTCGGTCGAGCGGAAGCGTCTCGAACCCCTGGTGGCGCTGCGCGGCGCGCTCGGCCTCGCGATCGTCATCGGCCTCAGCCTCACCCTCTTCGGCCCGGCCGTCGCCGCGAGCTCCGCCTTCGGTGCGTTCCAGGCAGCCATCGCCACCTTCCAGCGCAGCTGGCGCCCCCGCCCCGAACTGGCGCTCGCCTCCGGTGTGAGCCTCGCCGTCTCCACCTTCCTCGGCTATCTCACCGGCGCCCACCTGCTCCTCTTCCTCGCGCTGCTGTGCCTGTGGACGTTCCTCGCGGGGCTGAGCTGGGCGGCGGGCCCGACCGTCGGCATCATCGCCTCGTCGAACGTCGCGATCATGCTGGTGACGGTCACGCTCCCGACCTCGGTCGCCACGGCGGCCGGGCACGCCGCGATGATGGTGGTGGGCGGTGGCGTCCAGGCGGCGCTCGTGATCCTGCTTCCGGTACGGAGATGGGGAGCCCACCGGGACGCGCTGGCCGACGCGTTGGCGGCCGAGGCGGACTACGCCCGGCGGCTGCGCCACGACCCGGTCGCGCCCTTCGACCCGGAGCCCCTGATGGCGGCCCGCGCCGCGGCCGCGCTCACCCCGCGCCAGGCCCGCACGCGCCCCGCCGAACTGCACGGCGCCCGGGGCGTCGCCGAGCGCATCCGCCCCGTGCTCGCCTCCCTCGCCGACCCTTCGGTGGGCGTGCCCGAGGAGGGCAGGGAGCGCGACCGGGTGCGTGAACTCCTCGCCGCGGCGGCCTCGGTCCTGGACGCGGCGGCCCGCGCGATCCGCCAGGGCGAGCCGGTGAAGATCCCCCCGCAGGCCCTCGCCGCCCTGCGCACCCCCGACACCGGCGCCATCCTCTCGGGCCCCCCGCACCGGGCGGCGACCCGCCTCGTGGCCCTGCTCGGAGACGTGGTCGAGACGGCGGGCAGCCCCGTCGCCCCCGCCCCACCGGACACGGAAACGGTCACGGGTGCGGGTGCGGGTGCGGGTGCGGGTGCGGGCACGGGCACCGGCACAGGCACCGGCACGGGCACCGGCACGGACGCCGCCGCCCCCACACCCACCACCACCCCCGCCCCCCACCGCACCCGCCCCACCCTCCCCGCCCTGGTCCCCGGTGTCCTGCGCGCCATGCGGGCCGAGCTGCGGCACGAGTCGCCCGTCACGCGGCACGCGATCCGGGTCACCGCCGTGGCCGCCACCGGCTACCTCATCGGGCACTGGCTCCCGCTCGGCCACGGTTACTGGGCCCCGATGGCCTCGGTCATGGTGATGCGCCCGGACTTCTCCCAGACCTACTCGCGCGCCGTGGCCCGCTTCGGCGGCACCCTCGTCGGCGTCGCCCTCGCCACCGGCGTCGTCCAGCTCACCGACCCGGGCCCGCCGCTCTCCGGCGCCCTCGCCGTGCTCTGCGCCGGGATGATGTACCTGCTGATGCGCACGGGCCAGGTCGCCGCCCAGGCGTGCGTCGCCGCGTACGTCGTCTTTCTGCTCGGCATGGGCGGCCAGGAGTGGACGCAGACGGTGCCGGACCGGGTCGAACTGACCCTGCTCGGCGGCCTGTTGGGGATGATCGCGTACGCCCTCTACCCCGCCTGGGAGACCCCGCGCCTGCGCACCCGCCTCGCCGACTGGCTGATCGCCGACGGCCGGTACGCCGCCGCGGTCGTCGGCCACTACGCCCACCCCGCCGGCCGCACCTGCCCCGACGTCCGCGAGGCGCTGCTCGACGCCCGCGCCGCCCGCGTCGCCTGGCAGGACGCCGTGGCCCGCGCCAAGAACGAGCCGGTGCGCCACCGCGGCCTCTCCCGCTCCGCCGCCGACGACGCCGAGCACGCCCTCGCCCAACTCGCCCGCGTCGCCATGCTGATGGAGGCCCACCTCCCGGACCGCGGCGCCACCCCCGTCCCGGCCGCCGCCCGCCTCGCCGAGGCCCTGCGCACCGCCACCGAACAGGGCGCCAAGGCCGTGCGCGAGCGCCGCGTGCCGAAGTGGGACGCCGTCGAGAAGGCCATCGACGCGTGGGACGGCGAGGGCGTCCCCGACCGTGTCGTCCGCAGAGGGGCGGGCCTGCTCCTCACCACCCTCGAAGAGCTCTCCGACGCCCTGGACACCGCACCCGCGCCGATGCTGGTCGACGGCACCGGGCCGCAGGCCGCCCCACCGGACGAGGGCAAGCAGAACGGGCCGCGAGACCCTCAGGGTCCCGCGGCCCGCGCTTGACCGACGCTCCGCGCTTGGCTGACGCTCCGCGCTTGACTGACGCCAGGTCAGGAAGTCGGCAGATCCGCCGTCGGCAGCCCGCTGGGCAGCTTCCCGCCCTCGGTCTTCGTGAAGGTGTCCGTGCCGACCGCGTCCCAGTCGACCTTCAGGGTCTTGTCGTCGACGGACGTGACCTTGCCCATGGACCGGTCGTCGTTGCCCTTCGCGCACTTGAGCATGAGCATCTGCGAACCCGAGCCGCCGCTCACGGTGCCCGTGCACAGGACGTTCTCGCCGACGAGCGACGCGGTCTTGCCGGTGACGGCGAGCGCGAGCGGCTTCCCGTCGGCCGTCGTGACCCAGGACCCGTCGAGGCTGCCGCCCTGCGAGCCGCTGTCGCCGCCGTCGCCCGGCGCCGACGACTCGCCGCTGCTGCCCGCGGACGAACCGCTGTCGGAGGCGGACGAGTCCTTGCCCTTGTCGCCGTCGTCGCTGTCGCTGCTGCAGCCCGTCAGGACGAGGGCCGCGGCCGCCACGACGGCCGCCGCTCCGATACGGACCTTACGAGCGTTACGTACGTGCTTGCGCACAGAAGTCCCCCTATATCGCGGTGTGTTGCTGGTGGTGCGGGACGTGCTGTCGATACGCCATGGCGAATCGCGCGCCAAGCTACCAGGCCCCTCGCCCACCCCCGCAGCCAGACGGAGAAGATAGGTAGGCATTTCCCTACGTTTGACAGGTAGGGAAATGCCTACCTATCTTCGTGCCCATGAACATCACCCACGCCTCCTTCGTCACCCTCCCCGTCTCCGACCAGGACCGCGCCCTCCGCTTCTACGTGGACGTGCTCGGCTTCGAGGTCACCGCCGACCGTCAGATGCCCCCGGGCCGCTGGCTCCAGGTCGCGCCCAAGGGCGCGCAGACGGTCTTCACGCTCTCCGGTCCCGGCATGGGCGGTTTCGTGCCCGGCTCCGCGCGGGGGATCATGCTCCTCACGACCGATGTCGACGCCGACTGCGCACGGCTCACGGCGGCCGGTGCCGAGGTCAGCGGCCCGGACGAGCTGCCCTGGGGCCGGATGGCCGCCTTCCAGGACCCCGACGGCAACGGTCTGATGCTGCTGACGGAGACGACGGAAGGCGACTGACACCCCATGGTCACCACCGGTGAGCGCGAGGACCGGCTGTTCGCCGCGCTCGCCAACGGCACCCGGCGCGAGGTCCTGCGCCTCCTGCGCGACGAGGGCCCGCAGCCCGTGCAGGCGCTCGCCGACCACTTCGACATGCGCAGGCCCAGCCTCTCGGAGCACCTCAAGGTGCTCCGGGACGCGGGCCTCGTGTCGGAGGAGCGCTCCGGACGGCAGCGCATCTACCGTCTCGAGGCGGTGCCGCTCGCCGAGGTGCAGGACTGGCTCAGCCCGTACGAGCGGTTCTGGCGCGACCGGCTGAAGGGGCTCGGCGACCTGCTCGACCGGATGCCCGACGATGACCCGTCATGAGCACTCCTGACGACCCCGCCGCCCACGGCGCTCCCGACGACCTCGCCGCCCCCGATGGCCTGAACGCCCCTGGCGCCGCCCCCGACGACGACCTCACGACCCTCCGCGTCGACCAGTTCTTCCCCCACCCGCCGGCGAAGGTCTGGCGCGCCCTCACCGACCCGGAGCTCCTCGCCCAGTGGCAGATGCCCGGCGCGGACGGCTTCCGCCTGGAGGTGGGCCACCGGTACGTGCTGACCTCCGTGCCCCGCCCCAACACGAACTTCTCGGGAACGATCGACGTCCAGGTCCTGGCGTACGAGCCGGGGCGGATGCTCAGCGTCCGCTGGGCCGACGCGGAGCCGGACCCCGGGGCTGCGAACCCCGCGGACTGGACCATTACGTGGACGGTGGAGCCAGAAGGGCGTGGCACGCGTCTGTTCCTAGTACATGAGGGGTTCGATCCGGACGATCCGGCGCAGCAGATGGCGCGGAAGATCATGGACGGGGGCTGGCGTTCGCATGTCATGCGGGCATTGGGGCAGGTGCTTGCGGGGATCTAGCGAAGGTCTAGGCAAAGCTGTAACCAAGAGACCACCCCGCGTGCACGTGCATCTGCCCATGCATCGGCATGTGAACACAGCTATGATCCGGACCAGTTGGCGGCTGCAACAACAGCCACGGCACCACCGGGGAGCGACCTGTGCACCACGTGTTCAACGGCATGGCGGCCACGGAACTTCACGGGGTGGTCTGGCAGAAGAGCAGGCACAGCAACTCGCAGGGCTCGTGCGTGGAGTTCGCGAAGCTGCCGGGCGGCGATGTCGCCGTGCGCAACTCACGGTTCCCCGACGGGCCCGCGCTCGTCTATACGCGCGCCGAGATAGAGGCGATGCTGCTCGGCATGAAGGACGGCGAGTTCGACCACTTGATCAGCAGCTGACCCTGAAGTTGGTCCCAAAGGGGCAGCCCTCGGTCGCAACTTGACCGATCGTCAAGCGAGTTGGTCATGTCAGCCTGGTCACACCAGCCTGGTCACGCCAGCCTGAAGAGGGCCCACACGACCTTGCCGTCGAGCGTGCCCGCGAGCGGGTGCCAGCCCCAGCTGTCGCTGAAGGAGTCGACGAGGAAGAGCCCGCGCCCCGACTCGGCGGCGAAGTCCTCCTTCGCCTCGCGCGCCACCGGGCTCTCCTCGCTGGGGTCGCGCACCGCGCACACCAGCCGCTCGGTCCAGTGCATCAAGTGCAGCCGCACGGGCGGGTCCTGCTCGCGCGGGGTGTCCGAGGGCAGGGCGTGGCGCAGGGCGTTGGTGACGAGTTCGGAGACGACGAGCGCTATGTCGTCGAACCGCTCCTCGAGTCCCCACTGGCAGAGCGTCGAGCGGGTGAACTGCCGTGCGCTGCCCACCGCTTCATAGCGGGCGGGCAGGGAGCAGGCGGCCGCGCTCGACACGGCCGAGGGGTCGAGTGGGGGTAGCCCCTGCCGTAACGGCTCGAGCATGGTCGATCCATTCGTCCCCATGCGAGGCACTCCCCGGTTTCGCGGTACATAGCGATGGAGCGGTGGCGCGGTCGGTACAGCGATGGTGCGGTCAGTACAGCAGTGGCGCGCGGACCATGGTTCCGAATGCGTACAGCAGATGCAAGGGCAGATGCACGTGCACGCGCCCGACTTGGGCACTCACGCGCCAGTTCTTGCCCATTTCTTCCTACGACTTCTTGTGGAGAGCGTTCGAAGGCTTTCCCTTTCCGTAACCGATCGTGTACGGCCCGAAGCGTTTAATGGCAGACTGCTGGCTTCCGGAACCGATGGGGAGGACTGAGGGCAGTGGCCGCAGGGGAGTCGTGGGGTTCCGCCCAGGCTTTGAGCAGTGGCGGTGGATCGGTGGTGCGCCGCATCCTGCTCGGCTCACAGCTGCGGCGCCTGCGGGAGTCGCGCGGCATCACCCGCGAAGAGGCCGGCTACTCGATCCGGGCCTCCGAATCGAAGATCAGCCGCATGGAGTTGGGACGGGTGAGCTTCAAGTCGAGGGACGTGGAGGACTTGCTGACGCTCTACGGGGTCACGGAGGAGTCCGAGCGGAACGCGCTCCTCTCGCTGGCCAAGGAGGCCAACCTCACGGGCTGGTGGCACAGTTACTCGGACGTCCTGCCCGGCTGGTTCCAGACGTACGTCGGTCTGGAGGGCGCCGCCTCCCTCATCCGTGTCTATGAAGTCCAGTTCATCAACGGCCTGTTGCAGACGGAGGCGTACGCGGCCGCGGTCGTCGCGCGCGGCATGAAGGGTGCGAGCAAGGCCGACATCGAGCGCCGCGTCGCGCTGCGCCTGGAGCGCCAGAAGCTCCTCGTCTCCGAGAACGCCCCCAAGTTCCACTGCGTGCTCGACGAGTCCGCGCTCCGGCGCCCGTATGGGTCCCGTGAGGTGATGCGTGGCCAGATCCAGCACCTCATCGACATCTCGGAGCGGGAGAATGTCACGCTTCAGGTGATGCCGTTCAGCTTCGGCGGGCATGCGGGCGAGAGCGGGGCGTTCACGATGCTGAGCTTCCCGGAGTCGGATCTCTCCGACGTCGTGTACCTGGAGCAGCTCACCGGCGCCCTCTACCTCGACAAGAGGGAGGAAGTCGCCCAGTACGAGCGGGTGGTGAGCCAGCTGCAGAAGGACAGTCCGAATCCGGCCGACAGCCGCGATCTGCTCCGTGGTCTACTCCAACTCACGTAGAACGCAAGTAGTATGACGGAATCTCAGGTTTCTGCTTCAGTCTGCGTCTGCGGCAAGGGGTCCGTCACATGTCCTTCTTCACTGACTTGGCTTACCAGTACATAGACGGTGAGTGGAGGGACGGCTCGGGCTCCTGGGACATCATCGACTTCAACCCGTACGACGGGGAGAAGCTCGCCTCCGTCACGGTCGCGACGGCCGACGAGGTGGACCAGGCGTACCGCGCGGCCGAGCGCGCACAGGAAGCCTGGGCGAACACCAATCCGTATGCCAGACGAGCCGTCTTCGAGCGCGCCCTGCGCATCGTCGAGGACCGCGAGGCGGAGATCACCGAGGCCATCGTCCAGGAGCTGGGCGGCACCCTCCTCAAGGCGGCCTTCGAGCTGCACCTCGCCAAGGAATTCCTGCGCGAGGCCGTGCACTTGGCGCTCGCCCCCGAGGGGCGCATCCTGCCCTCGCCCGACGACGGCAAGGAGAACCGCCTCTACCGCGTCCCGGTCGGTGTCGTCGGCGTCATCAGCCCCTTCAACTTCCCCTTCCTGCTCTCGCTGAAGTCGGTCGCCCCGGCCCTCGCCCTCGGCAACGCGGTCGTCCTGAAGCCGCATCAGAACGCCCCGGTGCTCGGCGGCAGCCTGGTGGCCCAGATCTTCGAGCAGGCGGGCCTGCCCGGCGGGCTGCTCAACGTGGTGATCACGGACATAGCCGAGATAGGCGACGCCCTCATCGAGCACCCCGTCCCGAGCGTCATCTCCTTCACCGGCTCGGACGCCGTGGGCCGCCACGTCGCCACGGTCTGCGCCGCGAACTTCAAGCGCTCCGTCCTCGAACTCGGCGGCAACAGCGCCCTGATCGTCCTCGACGACGCGGACGTGGACTACGCGGTGGACGCGGCCGTCTTCAGCCGCTACGTCCACCAGGGCCAGGTCTGCATGGCCGCGAACCGCGTCCTGGTGGACCGCTCGGTGCAGGCGGAGTTCACCGAGAAGTTCGTCGCCAAGGTGAAGACGCTGAAGGTCGGCGACCCGGCGGACCCGGCGACACACATCGGCCCGCTCATCAACTCCTCGCAGGCGGACGCTGTTTCGTCGGTGGTGAAGCAGACGGTGGAGGCGGGCGCGACGGCCCTGCTGCACGGCCGTACGGACGGCAATCTGGTCGCCCCCTCGGTCCTCACCGACGTCCCCGCCGACTCCCCGGTCCTGGCCCAGGAGATCTTCGGCCCGGTCGCCCTCATCGTCCCCTTCGACGGCGAGGACGAGGCCGTCCGCATCGCCAACGACACCCCGTACGGCCTGAGCGGCGCCGTCCACACCGGCGACGTCGAGCGCGGTGTCCGGCTCGCGAAGCGCCTGCACAGCGGCATGGTCCACATCAACGACGGCACCGTCCACGACGAGCCGATCGTGCCCTTCGGCGGCGAGAAGCGCTCCGGCATCGGCCGCCTGAACGGGGACGCGACGGTGGAGGCGTTCACCACGCACAAGTGGATCTCGGTGCAGCACGGGCGCTCGCGCTTCCCGTTCTGAGCTCTCCCCGGCCTCCTCGATCCCCGTACGGACTTGCGGACAGAACCTGACCGCAAGGGTTCGTAACGTGGGTGGTGTCGGAAAGCCCGGCAGCACCCGAGCAGGGAGAGGTCACCATGCCTACTCACGTCAACGCAGAGGCCCACGGCGACGAGCGCGGCGCGCTCCTCAACTTCGTGGAGGCCCAGCGCGGCGGCCTGCGCAGGTCCGTGCTCGGCCTCACGGACGAGCAGGCGGCGCGGAAGCCGAGCGCCAGTGAGCTGTCCCTCTCGGGGCTCGTCAAGCACGTCGCCGAGGTGGAGCTGAACTGGCTGCGCATGGCGCAGCAGCGTCCGAACGAGCGGCAGCGCACCGAGGAGACCTGGAGCGAGGGTTTCGTGCTCACGGGTGCCGAGACGGTCGCCGGTGTCCTCGCCTTCTGGGACCAAGTCGCCCAGGAGACCGATGAGTTCATCCGCAAGGTGCCCAGCCTCGACGACACCTTCCCGCTCCCGCCGGCGCCCTGGTTCCCCAAGGACGGCGCCGTGTCGATGCGCTGGCTGATGCTGCACCTCGTCGAGGAGATGGCCCGGCACGCGGGCCACGCCGACATCATCCGGGAGTCCCTGGACGGCAGGACCGCCTTCGAGCTGGTCGACGAGGAGCGCGGACAGGCGGGCTAGCTCCGGCGTACCCTAGTCAAAGTTGAAGACTGAGGGGTACGAAGGGTTACGAGATGTCAGCGATCCGGCTCCTGGTCCTGGGCGCGGTGCGCCAGCACGGCCGCGCCCACGGCTACCAGGTCCGCAACGACCTGGAGTACTGGGGCGCCAACGACTGGTCCAACGCCAAGCCGGGCTCGATCTACCACGCCCTGAAGCAGATGGCGAAGCAGGGACTGCTGCGCGCCCACGAGATCGCCCCGTCCACGGTGGGCGGCCCGCCGCGCACGGAGTACGAGATCACGGAGCAGGGCACCGAGGAGTTCCTCGCCCTGCTCCGCGAGTCCCTCACCGCGTACGGCCAGAAGCCCGACGTCCTCGCGGCGGCGCTCGGCTTCATGGTGGACCTGCCGCGCGCGGAGGTCGTCGGCCTGCTCCAGGAGCGGGTGCGCCGCATCGCGGCCTGGCGCACCTCCGTCACCGAGTACTACACGCCCGAGGACGGCCCCGAGCAGCTGGGCCACATCGGCGAGATCATGAACTTCTGGGTGAGCTCGGCGGACAACGGCGCCGAGTGGACCGAGCAGCTGATCGCCCGCATCGAGGGCGGCGCCTACACCTTCGCGGGCGAGGGCGAGCCCTTCGTGGGGGTGCTCGCGGAGGGCGAGGAGAACCCGTACGCGACGGGAGAGCGGCACCCCGGGGACGAGCGCTAGAAGGTCTCGTGGCGACTGGACTTGCACCTCACGCGACGTGAGGACCCAGGCTGAAGCGCGTACGAAGAAACACGAGCCAGAGGGACCGGACGCCATGAGCTACTCCGTGGGACAGGTCGCCGGATTCGCCGGGGTCACGGTGCGCACGCTGCACCACTACGACGAGATCGGCCTGCTCGCCCCGAGCGAGCGCAGCCATGCGGGCCACCGCCGCTACAGCGACGCGGACCTGGACCGGCTGCAGCAGATCCTGTTCTACCGGGAGCTCGGCTTCCCCCTCGACGAGGTGGCGAGCCTGCTCGACGACCCGCGGGCCGATCCGCGGGCGCATCTGCGGCGCCAGCACGAGCTGCTGACCGCCCGCATCGAGAAGCTCCAGAAGATGGCCGCCGCCGTCGAAAACGCCATGGAGGCGCGGAAGATGGGCATCAACCTCACGCCCGAGGAGAAGTTCGAGGTCTTCGGGGACCACGACCCCGACCAGTACGCGGAGGAGGTCGCCGAGCGCTGGGGCGACACCGAGGCGTACCGCGAGTCGCAGCGCAAGGCGGCCTCCTACACGAAGGAGGACTGGAAGCGGATCAACACGGAGATGGAGGCCATCCACGCGCGCATGGCCGACGTCCTCGCACGCGGCCTGGCCGCGGACTCCACGGAGGCGATGGACGTCGCCGAGGAGCACCGCCTCTTCATCACGCGGTCCCACTACGCGTGCTCGCACGAGCTGCACTCCTGCCTCGGCAGGATGTACGTGGACGACGAGCGCTTCACGGCCACGTACGAGGCGATCCGGCCGGGCCTCGCCGTCTTCATGCGGGACGCGATCCTCGCGAACGAGGCGCGGGCGGCCTGAGGGGCGCCGCCCCGTGACAGGACGGCGCGGCGGGTCGACACTGCGGGGGTACGGGGGTTCGCACCGACTCCAAGGAGGCGTCATGTCCGGACTGCTCTCCCGCGTCACGAAGTTCGCCCGCAGCCCCGAGGGGCGGCGGGCGATGCGTGAAGCCCGCCGCGCCGCCGACGACCCCAAGAACCGGGCCGAGGCGAAGCGGCTCATCGGCAGGCTGCGGGGCGGAAAGAGTGGGAAGGGCGGGAAGAAGTAGCGGGTCCCGGCGGGGCGGAGGGAGCAGCCGGTCCCGGCGGGGCTACGGCTGGGCCTCGATCACGACGGCCGTGCCGTACGCGCAGACCTCCGCCGCCCCGTCCATCGCCTCCGTGACGTCGAAGCGGAACATCAGCACGGCATTCGCCCCACGCGCGCGTGCCTGCTCGATGAGCCGGTCCATGGCCTGGTTGCGGGTCTCCACGAGGGTCTTGGTCAGCCCCTTGAGCTCGCCGCCGATCATGGACTTCAGGCCCGCGCCGATCTGGCTCCCGAGGTGCCGCGACCGCACCGTGAGGCCGAAGACCTCCCCGATGACGCGCTGCACGCGGAAGCCGGGGACGTCGTTGGTGGTCACCACAAGGACGTCGGACTGGGGGTTCAGGCCGCCGCCGAAATCGTCAATGCTCATGAGCACAGCTTTGTCCTGGTCGGCGCAGAGTGCACCCTGGGAAGAGCAGTGGAACCTGGTGGCGACACCTGGCGTTGATAGTTTTGGGCGGCCACACCGGCCGCAACGCCCCGCTGGCGGCATCGCCCCCTCACCCTCAGGAGCCCGGAACCGTGACGACGCTTGCGCTCGGACCAAGCTGGCTGGATCCGGATTACCTGCTCAACCAGTTCGGCATCTGGGGCCTGCTGCTGATCGTCTTCGCGGAGTCGGGCCTGCTCATCGGCTTCTTCCTGCCGGGCGACTCGCTCCTGTTCACCACGGGCCTGCTGATCACGACGAACAAGCTGGACTTCCCGCTCTGGCTGGCCGTCGTGCTGATCTGCGTGGCTGCGATCGTCGGCGACCAGGCGGGCTACCTGTTCGGCAAGAAGGTCGGCCCCTCGCTCTTCAACCGCCCGGACTCCAAGCTCTTCAAGCAGGAGAACGTGGTCAAGGCCCACGAGTTCTTCGAGAAGTACGGCGCGAAGTCCCTGGTCCTGGCCCGCTTCGTGCCGATCGTGCGCACATTCACGCCGATCATCGCGGGCGTCAGCGGCATGCGCTACCGCTCCTTCATCACCTTCAACATCCTCGGCGGCATCCTCTGGGGCGCCGGCGTCACCCTCCTCGGCGCCTGGCTGGGCAACATCGAGTTCGTCCACAAGAACATCGAGGCGATCCTCGTCCTGATCGTCCTGATCTCGGTGGTCCCTATCGCCGTCGAGTTCCTGCGGGCGCGCAGCAAGGCGAAGAAGGCAGGTCCGGCGGCGGGCGAGGAGGCGGCTCCGCAGCCGGTCCGAGGCAGGCACGCGAAGCGATAGCGCTTCCAGCCCGCTCTGGCGGTCTGCCGGCCCGTCCGGCGTTTGAGGACGTGGGGACGAGGCGCGCAGCGCCGATGGGGGCAAGGGGCGGGCCCGGGGCTCAGAAACCCCTCGTACGCTTCGCCGCCCGGCGACTGGCAGCCGCTGTCGCCCCCGGCGCCGTGAGGAACAGCCGGGAGATCTCGCTTCCCAGGTTCACGCCGATCGCGATCGCCAGGGCGGTGGCCACCGCCTTGGTGAGCGAGCCGAGCCCCCGGTTCATGTCGTTCTGCGCCAGCGCCAACAGCCCGAAATACGTCGCGCTACCGGGCAGCAGCGGCCCGATGGCCGCCGTCACATACGGCATCGACGAAGTGAACCGGTACCGAGCGAAGAGCTGCCCGAACAACCCCACGAGCCCCGCCGCGATCGCCGTCGCCGCGACCGGCGAGAGCTTCAGGTTGGTCTGCGCCAGCGCCCCGTACATGATCCAGGCGACGCCCCCGTTGAGCGTCACGGCGAGCACCGTGTTGCGCTCCTGCTGAAGCAGGATCGCGAAGGCGAGACTCAGCGCCATCGACGCCAGGATCTGCACGACGGGCCGCGTCGGAACCTGCTCGAAGGTCGTCTCCGGCTTCAGCCCCGTCGCGTCCAGCATCACGCCGAGCGAGAGCACGAGCAGCACGCCGCAGACGATCGCCACGATCAGGTAGACGACCTCGAGGAGCCGTGCGGCGGCGGTGATGTAGTAGCCGGTCAGGCCGTCCTGCACGCCCGCCACCAGCGCCCGCCCCGGGATCAGCGCGAACAGCCCACCGGTGATGACCGCGGACGCCCGTACCTCCTGGGTGTGCGAGAGGCTCAGCGCGACGCCGAGCGCCGCGGGCGGCATCGCGGCCACCACGAACTGGTAGAACTCCGGCAGCCCGCGCCCCGCGCACAGCCAGGCGAGCCGGTCGCCGAGCATCGCGCCGCACGCCGCGATCACGAAGACCAGGACCCCACCGCCGACCAGCACGGACGCCGCGCCCGCCAGCAGCCCGCTGGCCGCCGTCAGGGCCCACCCCGGGTAGGGGTGGCGGTTGCGGCGGATCTCCGCGAGCTGCCGGTACGCGTTCTCCAGGGAGACGTCGACCTCCGGGTCGCTGATGTCGTGGACCAGCTGGAAGACGGCCGCGAGCCGCGTGTAGTCGGTGCCGCGGCGCCGCACCGTCCGGGACGCCGTGACCGGGTCGTCCACCAGGGACGGCTGGTACGAGATCGACAGGAGCGTGAACGTCACGGTCGGCTCGACCCGGTCGAGCCCGTAGCTGCGGCAGACCGCGAACATCGCGGCCTCCACGTCCTCGGCGCCCTCGCCGCCCGCGAGCAGCAGCTCCCCGATACGCAGCGTCAGGTCGAGCACGCGCGGCACCGGGAGCCCCGCGTCGTCCTCCTGCTTCTGCGAGGGCTCGGGCGCGGGCCGCTCGGCGACCGGCAGGCGCAGCATCGTGCGCATCTGGTCCTGCCAGGGCACGTCCTTGGTGAGCCGCACCATGGGTATGCCCTGCGCCGGGGTGAACGCGGGCGGAGGATTGCGCGAGCTGTAGGTGTGCGGCGTGCTGAAGGCCGACCGCTCCGTCTCCTGGGTGGTCGAGGCGGGTGTGGCGAGCCCGTCCGGGAGGGCGAACTCCGACGTCGTCTGCGACTCGTCCTCCGGCGCGGGTGTCTGTGCGATCACCCCGCTGGGCTGGCTGAAGGCGCTGCGCGCCTCGTCCGACTGCGGCTTGCGGTCTTCCGCGTCCGGCTCCGCCACGACCTGCCCTCGCTCCTCACTTGGCGCGTGCGTACCCCACGTACGTCTCGTACGTCAGTATGCGCACGAATACGCGAACGGGCCGCCCGACCCCAGAGGTCGAGCGGCCCGTCGGCCAGGAAGTGGCTCGGCTCTCAGTGGCCGCCCTCGTCCTTGAAGCGCTTGTAGGAACGCTCGATCTCGGCCTCGGCGTCCGTGCGGCCGACCCAGTCGGCACCCTCGACGGACTTGCCGGGCTCCAGGTCCTTGTAGACCTCGAAGAAGTGCTGGATCTCCAGGCGGTCGAACTCGGAGACGTGGTGGATGTCGCGCAGGTGCTCCACGCGCGGGTCCGAGGCCGGGACGCACAGCAGCTTGTCGTCGCCGCCCGCCTCGTCGGTCATCCGGAACATGCCGATGGCGCGGCACTTGATGAGGCAGCCGGGGAACGTCGGCTCGTCCAGGATGACCAGCGCGTCCAGCGGGTCACCGTCCTCGCCGAGGGTGTTCTCGACGAAGCCGTAGTCCGCGGGGTAGCTGGTGGACGTGAAGAGTCGACGGTCAAGGCGGATGCGGCCGGTCTCGTGGTCCACCTCGTACTTGTTCCGCGAACCCTTCGGAATCTCGATGGTGACGTCGAACTCCACGGGTGGCTCCTCCATGATCAGCACATACTTCGGGTGGTTAAGTGTCCCTCACGCACGTGTGTGATCGCGAAAGGGGCTGGTCGTCGTGCCCGAGCTCAAACCATCGCAGCTCTTGAGTCGGCTTCCGAAGCCTCCTGTCCGGAAGCTGTCGGAGCGCGCCGTAAAGCTCAAGACCTGGCAGCTCACGGCGGGTGCCGCCGGTGTCGGGCTGGTGATCGCGGCCGGGGCTGTGGCCGCGGCCGGTCCCTGGGACTCCTCGGGTCAGCGTACGGCGGAGCGTGACCGGGCGGCCTCCCAGGAGGCCGGGGGTGGCGCAGATCACGACGGCGGTACGTCCGCGGGGGCACCCAAAGCGGCCCCGAGCGCTCCTTCCGTGCTCAGCGGGCTCGGCGCCCCCGCGGGCTCGGCGCCCGCGCCGACGGGCCGCGCCCTCGCGGACGTCCTGGACCCCCTCCTCAAGAACCGTGCCCTCGGCCCGCACCGCTCGGCGGTCGTCCTCGACGCGGCCACGGGGAAGCGGATCTACGGCAAGGAGGCGGGCGCGGCGGCGACGCCCGCGTCCACGATCAAGATCGCCACGGCGGTCGCGGCCCTCTCCGCGGCGGGCGCCGACCACCGCATCGCCACGAAGGCGGTCATCGAACCCGGCACCAAGGAGGTCGTCCTGGTCGGCGGCGGCGACCCCACGCTGACCGCCCGCAAGGACGGCAAGTACGTGGCGCAGTCCGCGAGCCTGCGCGACCTCGCCGAGGACACGGCCCGCGCCCTGAAGGACCGCGACGAGAGCAAGATCAAGATCTCGTACGACACGTCGCTGTACTCGGGCCCGCCCCTGCACCCCATCGGCCCGAACGAGAACCTCTCGCCGGTCAGCGCCCTGATGGCGGACGAGGGCCGGCTCGACGACTCCTCCTCGGGCCCCGCCCCGCGCGCGGGTGACCCGGCGGCCGACGCGGCCAAGAAGTTCGCGGACCTCCTCCGCGACCACGGCGTGGACGTCTCGGCCGACGCCCCCGGCCCCTCCAAGGCGGGCGACAACGCCGAATCCCTCGCCAAGGTCGAGTCCCCGCCCCTGTCCTCCCTGGTCGAGCGCATGCTGACGCACAGCGACAACGACATCGCCGAGGCCCTCGCCCGCCAGACGGCGCTCGCCTCGGACGAGCCGGCGAGCTTCGACGGCGGCGGCAAGGCCGTCGAGAAGCAGCTCGGCAAGCTCGAACTCCCGCTCCCCGGGACGAAGTTCGCCGACGGCAGCGGCCTGGACCGCGCCGACCGCATCTCCGCCGAGCTGCTCTCCACCCTGCTCGCCCGCGCCGCCGACCCGGCCCGCCCCCAGCTCCGCTCCGTGATCACGGGCCTCCCCGTGGCGGGCTTCACCGGCACCCTCGTCGACCGCTACCCCAAGGAGTCCCCGGGCACGGGCGTCGTCCGCGCCAAGACCGGCACGCTCACGGGCGTGAACACGCTCGCGGGCACGGTCGTGGACGCGGACGGCCGCTTCCTGGTCTTCGCCTTCATGGCGGACGGCACGACGGACCCCCAGGCGGCGCAGGCGGCCCTGGACCACATGGCCTCGTCCTTGGCGAACTGCGGCTGCCGCGACGAATAAGCCCGTCCGGCGATTGAGGACGAGGCCGAAGGCCGATGGGGGGACCGGGGGCGAAGCCCCGGGGGTCGACCCACCCCCTAGGGGCAAGCCAGGAGCAACCTCGGGGACCAACCCCCCTCCCCAGGCGGAGCCGACCACGTACCGTTGACGCCATGACGAGCATCGGTGGTGCCGAGATGGTCGACTGGAATCTCGCGGTGGCGACCGCGACCCGGCTGGTGCGGCCGGGCCCCGAGGTGAGCCGGGACGAGGCGCGCGCGGTGGTCGCGGAGCTGCGACGGCACGCCAAGTCCTCGGAGGAGCACGTCCGTTCCTTCACCAGGATGGGGACGGACGAGACCCACGACACCCCCGTCCTCGTCGTGGACCGAGCAGGCTGGGTCCGGGCGAACGTGGCGGGGTTCCGGGAGATCCTCAAGCCCCTCCTGGAGAAGATGCAGGACAAGCGCGGCAGCGGCCCCGGCGGCGCGGTGCTCGGCGCGGTCGGCGGCAAGGTCACCGGCGTGGAGCTCGGGATGCTGCTCTCCTTCCTCGCCTCCCGCGTCCTCGGCCAGTACGAGACCTTCGCCCCCGCCACCCGAGAGCTCCCGGCCGGGGAGAACGGCGGCGGCAGGCTCCTCCTCGTCGCCCCGAACGTCGTCCACGTGGAGCGCGAACTCGACGTGGACCCGCATGACTTCAGGCTCTGGGTCTGCCTGCACGAGGAGACGCACCGCACCCAGTTCTCGGCCGTCCCCTGGCTCCGCGACCACCTCGAGGGCGAGATCCAGTCGTTCCTGGGCGAGACCGAGGTCGACCCGACGACGGTCCTGGAGCGGGTGCGCGAGGCCGCCCAGTCGTTCGCGGGCGGCCGCCCCGAGGGGGAGCAGGACGACGGCGGCCGCTCCATCGTCGAGCTGGTGCAGACCCCCGCCCAGCGCGAGATCCTCGCCCGCCTCACCGCCGTGATGTCCCTCCTGGAGGGCCACGCGGACTTCGTGATGGACGGCGTGGGCCCGGCCGTGGTGCCGTCGGTGGCCGAGATCCGCGAGAAGTTCAAGGAGCGCAGGGCCCGCGGCGCGAGCCGCCTCGACCAGGCGCTGCGCAAGCTCCTCGGCCTGGACGCGAAGCTGCGCCAGTACCGCGACGGGGAGCGCTTCGTGCGCGCCGTCGTGGAGGAGGTCGGCATGGACGGCTTCAACCGCGTCTGGACCTCTCCGAACACGCTCCCGACCAAGGCGGAGATCGCCAAACCGGCGGACTGGGTCGCGCGGGTGCACCGTAAGGCAGAGTGAGGAACTGGATGCGGCCGGTGGCAGGAGAACGCCCCCGCAATCACCCGTCCGAGGGACCGTGAGCCATGGGTAGGCGTGCAATGCTCGGGTAACGGCTCGGCTCTGTCACCATCGACACACTCTGAGTGACCGAACTCTCGAGGCGTCCGGGTCTTCCGGGGCGTGACGAGACTCGGTTTCCCCAGTTGGTCTTCAGTGACTGGTCCGAGGCTCACACCGACATTTCCTGAAGGGATACCGGACATGGGTCCCCATCCTGCGGTCGCGGCGATACGCCTGGCGGTCCGCCGCGTACTCCACGACGTACTGACCGAACACGCTCAGCGCATCGAGCACGTCCCCCCACAGACCCCACACGAGCCGCCGCCCCCGCCGCTCGTGCTCGTCGCATGCTCCGGCGGCGCCGACTCCATGGCGCTGGCCTCCGCCCTCGCCTTCGAAGCCCCCAAGCTCGGCATCCGCGCCGGCGGCATCACCGTCGACCACGGCCTGCAGCCCGGCTCGGACCTGCGCGCCGCGGAGGTTGTCGCCCGGCTCACCGGCCTGCGCCTGGACCCCGTGGAGTCCGTGGCCGTGGACGTCGGCCGGGACGGCGGCCCCGAGGCGGCCGCCCGCGACGCCCGCTACGCCGCGCTCGACGCCGCCGCAGAGCGCCTCGGCGCCGCCGCGGTCCTGCTCGGCCACACCCGTGACGACCAGGCAGAGACGGTCCTGCTCGGCCTGGCCCGCGGGTCCGGCATCCGCTCGCTGTCCGGGATGGCCGCCGTCTCCGGCACCCCCGCGGCGCCCCGCCGCTACCGCCGCCCCTTCCTGCACATCGACCGGCAGACCGCCCGCAAGGCGTGCCTGGTCCAATCCCTCGCCGTCTGGGACGACCCGCACAACACCGACCCCGCGTACACCCGCTCCCGCCTGCGCCACGAGGGCCTGCCCGCCCTGGAGAAGGCGCTCGGCAAGGGCGTCGTCGAGGCCCTCGCCCGGACGGCCCAGCTGTCCCGTGACGACGCCGACGCGCTCGACGAGTGGGCCGCCCAGGCCGAGTCGACGGTGCGCGACCCCGCCGGGCTCCTGGAGTGCGCCAAGCTCTACGCCCTGCCGCCCGCGGTGCGCCGCCGGATCCTGCGCCGTGCCGCCATCGAGGCGGGGGCGCCGGCCGGTTCGCTCTTCGCGCGCCACATCGAGGAAGTCGACCGGCTGATCACGGGCTGGCGCGGCCAGGGAGCCATCAATCTCCCGGGCAAGGTGGTCGCTCAGCGGCAGGGTGGCAGACTGGTCATCCGGCAAGGCTGACGAGGGTCCTGTTCCGCAGGGGGATCAGGGAGACCCGGCCCGGCCGGTGGGACGACCGAAAGTGATGCGGGTGGACGCGAAAGACATGGGCACCGACCTTCAGTCGGTGCTCATCACCAAGGAAGAGATCGACGCGAAGCTGGCCGAGCTGGCCGCGAAGATCGATGTGGAGTACGCGGGCAAGGACCTGCTGATCGTCGGTGTCCTCAAGGGCGCCGTGATGGTCATGGCGGACCTGGCGCGCGCCCTGTCCACCCCGCTCACGATGGACTGGATGGCCGTGTCCTCGTACGGCGCGGGCACCCAGTCCTCCGGAGTGGTCCGCATCCTCAAGGACCTGGACACCGACATCAAGGGCAAGCACGTCCTGATCGTCGAGGACATCATCGACTCCGGGCTGACGCTGTCCTGGCTGCTCTCCAACCTCGGCTCGCGCGAGCCCGCCTCCCTCAAGGTGTGCACGCTGCTGCGCAAGCCGGAGGCCGCCAAGGTCGCGATCGACGTGGAGTGGGTCGGCTTCGACATCCCCAACGAGTTCGTCGTGGGCTACGGCCTTGACTACGCGGAGAAGTACCGGAACCTGCCGTTCGTCGGCACGCTCGCGCCGCACGTGTACGGCGGCTGAGCGGCGCCGCTGGCGCACGGCTCAACCTCTGTAGGACGCTTGGGAACCCTCACCCGTTTCCCGCCGTTGGAGCATGCGAAGGCGGGATTGGCAGCCGTCCCGTGCGGCTTCGGGTCACAATGCTGGGGTACCGTCCGAAGAACAGTCTTTATCAAACTCACTATGGCAGGAGGGACGGGGCGAATTCCGCTCCGTATGGATGGACGTGAAGCGATACTTCCGTGGGCCAGTCATGTGGATCGTGCTGGCCGTCCTTGCCGTGGTCGTGTTGATGCAGGTCGTCGGTTCGTCCGGCGGCTACAAGACGGTGGACACCGGCCAGGTCGTGCAGGCGATCAACGACAACAAGGTCGAGTCCGCCAAGCTCACCACCGGTGACGAGTCGATCATCAAGGTCGAGCTCAAGGACGGCCAGAAGGTCAAGGACAGCAGCAAGATCCAGGCGAGCTACATCGGCGACCAGGGCGTCGAGATCGCCAAGACTCTGCAGGCCAAGTACCAGGACAAGCAGATTCCGGACGGGTACACCGTCTCGCCGTCGAAGCAGAACCCCTTCGTCGGGATCCTGCTCTCGCTGCTCCCCTTCGTCCTCATCGTCGTCGTCTTCCTGTTCCTGATGAATCAGATGCAGGGCGGCGGCTCCCGGGTCATGAACTTCGGGAAGTCCAAGGCCAAGCTGATCACCAAGGACACCCCGAAGACGACCTTCTCCGATGTGGCGGGGTCCGACGAGGCCGTCGAGGAGCTCCACGAGATCAAGGAGTTCCTCCAGGAGCCGGCGAAGTTCCAGGCCGTCGGCGCCAAGATCCCCAAGGGTGTGCTGCTCTACGGCCCGCCCGGTACCGGTAAGACGCTGCTCGCGCGTGCCGTCGCCGGTGAGGCCGGGGTGCCGTTCTACTCGATCTCCGGTTCCGACTTCGTCGAGATGTTCGTCGGTGTCGGTGCCTCCCGAGTCCGTGACCTCTTCGAGCAGGCCAAGGCGAACGCCCCGGCGATCGTCTTCGTCGACGAGATCGACGCGGTGGGACGTCACCGCGGCGCCGGTCTCGGCGGTGGCCACGACGAGCGCGAGCAGACGCTCAACCAGCTGCTCGTCGAGATGGACGGCTTCGACGTGAAGGGCGGGGTCATCCTGATCGCCGCCACGAACCGCCCGGACATCCTCGACCCGGCGCTCCTGCGCCCCGGCCGCTTCGACCGGCAGATCGCCGTCGACCGCCCGGACATGCAGGGCCGTCTGGAGATCCTCAAGGTCCACCAGAAGGGCAAGCCGGTCGCTCCGGACGTCGACCTGTCCGCGGTCGCCCGCCGTACGCCGGGCTTCACCGGCGCGGACCTGAGCAACGTGCTGAACGAGGCCGCGCTGCTCACCGCCCGCAGCGACAAGAAGCTGATCGACAACTCCATGCTGGACGAGGCGATCGACCGCGTCGTGGCCGGTCCGCAGAAGCGCACGCGGATCATGTCCGACAAGGAGAAGAAGATCACCGCGTACCACGAGGGCGGTCACGCCCTGGTCGCGGCGGCGTCTCCGAACTCGGACCCGGTCCACAAGATCACGATCCTGTCGCGCGGCCGGGCCCTGGGCTACACCATGGTCCTGCCGGACGAGGACAAGTACTCGACCACGCGCAACGAGATGCTGGACCAGCTCGCGTACATGCTGGGCGGCCGCGCGGCCGAGGAGCTCGTCTTCCACGACCCGACGACGGGCGCGGCCAACGACATCGAGAAGGCCACGACCACGGCCCGCGCGATGGTCACGCAGTACGGCATGACCGAGCGCCTCGGTGCGATCAAGTTCGGCGGCGACAACAGCGAGCCGTTCCTCGGGCGCGAGATGGCGCACCAGCGGGACTACTCGGAAGAGGTCGCGGCGCTGGTCGACGAAGAGGTCAAGAAGCTCATCGAGACCGCGCACAACGAGGCGTGGGAGATCCTCGTCGAGAACCGCGACGTTCTCGACAACCTGGTCCTCCAGCTCCTCGAGAAGGAGACCCTCGGCAAGGAGCAGATCGCCGAGATCTTCGCGCCGATCGTGAAGCGCCCGGCCCGCCCGGCGTGGACCGGTTCCTCGCGGCGTACGCCCTCGACCCGCCCGCCGGTGCTCTCCCCCAAGGAGCTGTCGCTGACGAACGGGGCGAACGGCGCCACCCCCGCGGTGACCGCCGCCCCGGGTGAGACCCAGCCCATCGAGGTGGCCCCGGAGGACCGCCCCGAGAGCTGATCCCACCTGCCCCAGCAGGCCCGGAATGGATGCCGCGCCCCCCAGGTTTTAGCCTGGGGGGCGCGGCGTTTTCCGGCCGCGCGGTGAACCAGGCGTGACACGCACAGGAACGAGGCACAGATGACCGACCCCGTGACGCTCGACGGCGAGGGCACGATCGGTGAGTTCGACGAGAAGCGAGCCGAGAATGCCGTGCGGGAGCTCCTGATCGCGGTCGGCGAGGACCCGGACCGGGAGGGCCTCAGGGAGACGCCCGGCCGCGTGGCACGCGCGTACAAGGAGATATTCGCGGGTCTGTGGCAGA
Source organism: Streptomyces sp. NPDC059009 (assembly GCF_042740175.1). Classification (NCBI taxonomy): domain Bacteria; kingdom Bacillati; phylum Actinomycetota; class Actinomycetes; order Kitasatosporales; family Streptomycetaceae; genus Streptomyces; species Streptomyces sp. NPDC059009. The sequence goes on from NZ_JBHYJB010000011.1 coordinate 177,067, forward strand.
AGCCCGAGGACGTCCTGACGACGACGTTCGACCTGGGGCACGACGAGATGGTCCTGGTCAAGGACATCGAGGTGCAGAGCAGCTGCGAGCACCACCTGGTGCCGTTCGTGGGCGTCGCCCACGTCGGCTACATCCCGTCGACGGACGGGAAGATCACCGGCCTGTCGAAGCTGGCCCGCCTGGTGGACGTGTACTCGCGCCGCCCGCAGGTGCAGGAGCGTTTGACCACACAGATCGCGGACTCCCTGATGGAGATCCTGGAGCCGCGCGGGGTGATCGTCGTCGTCGAGTGCGAGCACATGTGCATGACGATGCGCGGGGTGCGCAAGCCGGGCGCCAAGACGATCACGTCGGCGGTCCGCGGCCAGCTGCGGGATCCGGCGACGCGCAATGAGGCGATGAGCTTGATCATCGGGCGCTGAACAGAGGATTTCTCTCAACTTCCCTTCTGTTGCAGGGGACACCGATCCGTGGTGGGGAAGACTGGTGGTCGTGGGGGATCACGGTCTGACGTTCATCACGGACGGAGATTCCTTTCATGGATCCGCAGTCATTGCCCACCCGTCGGCTCGGCGGTCTCGAGGTGTCCGCGCTCGGCTATGGGGCGGTGCCCCTCTCGCCGGGGATCTACGGGGAGGTCGACGACGAGCGTGGTGAGCGTGCGCTGCTCGCGGCGGTCGACGCGGGCGTCACGTTCATCGACACCTCGGACGACTACGGCCCCGAGGGGCACAACGAATGGCTCATCGGGAAGGCCCTGAAGGGCCGCCGCGAACAGGTCGTGCTCGCCACGAAGTTCGGCCTCCAGCTCGTGGAGGGCGCCGAGCCGCACCCGTTCCCCGTGGGGTACTCCTTCGGCGAGCTGGTGGTCAACGGTGACCCGAGGTACGTACGCGGCTATGCCGAGGCCAGTCTGCGCAGGCTGGACACGGACTACATCGATCTGTACTACCCGCACTTCCCGGACCCGCAGGTGCCGTTGGCGGAGACGGTGGGGGCGGTCGGCGAGCTGATCGACGCCGGTCTCGTACGGCATGTGGGGCTCTCCAACGTGACGGCTGCTCAGCTGCGGGCGGCGCATGCCGAGCGCCCGGTCGCGGCGGTGCAGAACGAGTGGGCGATGTGGCGGCCGATCGATGTGGAACTGCTGGCGGCGGCGCGGGAGTTGGGGGTGGGTCTGGTGCCCTGGTCGCCGCTCGGGGCCGGCTTTCTGACGGGGCAGGTCAACAGGGTCGACGAGGGCGACTTCCGGTGGAACGCGCCGCGCTTCGGCGCCGCCAACCTGAAGATCAACAACGACCGGTTCGTGCCCGTGCGGGGCTTCGCCGCCGAACTGGGCGTCACTCCGGGTCAGTTGGCGCTCGCCTGGTTGCTGCACCAGGGCCCGAACGTGGTGCCGATTCCGGGCAGCCGCACGCCGAAGCACATCGAGGAGAACCTCGCCGCAGCACAAGTGGTCCTCGGTCCAGATGTGTTGGCGCGGCTCGACGGGATCCTCAAGGAGACACCGGTCGAGGGCGCGACGCTGCTGTAGCCGGGGGTTTTCCGCAGGAGGGACCCCTTCGATAGCCGGTGGTTATGGGAACAGGCATTGGACGGCGGTGCGGGGTGGCGGAAGACTCCGGGGCGTAACGGATCACAGTTACGGACCTGTTCTTGCGTATGTCTCGGACGGAGATGCCTGTCATGGCTCAGCAGCAGTCACTGCCCACCCGCCGGCTCGGCGGTCTTGAGGTTTCCGCGCTCGGCTACGGAGCGATGGTGCTCTCGCCCGGTGTGTACGGGGAGGTCGACGACGAGCGGGGCGAGCGGGCGCTGCTCGCCGCGCTCGATGCGGGTGCCACGCTCATCGACACCTCGGACGGCTATGGCGCCGACGGACACAATGAGCGGCTCGTCGGGAGGGCCCTGAAGGGCCGCCGCGAACAGGTCGCGATAGCCACCAAGTTCGGCTTCCGGCTTCCCGAGGGCGTCGAGGCGCACCCGTTCCCCGTGGGGTACGCCTTCGGGGAGCTGGCGGTCAACGCCGAGCCCAAGCATGTGCGCGGCTATGCCGAGGCCAGCCTGCGCGGGCTCGGGACGGACTACATCGATCTGTACTACCCGCACTTCCCGGACCCGCAGGTGCCCTTCGAGGACACCGTGGGGGCGGTCTCGGAGCTGATCCAGGACGGTCTCGTACGTCATCTGGGGCTCTCCAACGTGACCGCCGAGCAGCTGCGGGCCGCGCACGCCGTGCACCCGGTCTCCGCGGTGCAGATCGAGTGGTCCATGTGGCGGCCCGCCGAGGCGGAACTGCTCGCGACGGCGAGGGAGTTGGGGGTCGGTCTGGTGCCCTGGTCGCCGCTCGGGGCCGGGTTCCTGACGGGGCAGGTCGGCAAGGTCGACGAGGGGGACTTCCGGCAGAACTCGCCGCGCTTCGACGCCGCCAACCTGAAGGCCAACAACGACCGGTTCGCCCCGGTGCGCGGCATCGCCGAGGAACTCGGCATCACCCCGGCGCAGTTGGCGCTCGCCTGGCTGCTGCACCAGGACCCGAACGTCGTGCCGATTCCCGGCAGCCGTACGCCCGGTCACATCGAGGAGAACCTCGCCGCCGCGCGCGTGACGCTCGACGCGGAGGTCCTCGCCCGGCTCGACGGGATCCTCGACGAGACGCGGGTCGAGGGCGGGACGCTGCTGTAAGGGCGGGCGTGGGGCGCGGTCAGGCCGGTGTGGGGCGTGTCAGACCGGGGAGGCCGCGCCCCCGTGGCCGTCCTCGTCGTCGTCCTCAGGGAGCTTGCAGACGCGCTCCATGAAGAAGGCGGTCGCTATCACCGCGATGCCCGCGAGGGTCGAGAACCCGGCGTAGATCGCCTGGTCGCGGCGGGCCGGGACGTCCAGGTACGAGAGCAGGAAGACGCCCGTGCCGCCGTACATCCCGGCGACGAGGGCGGCGACCAGGGCGCTGGCCTGGCCGAAGACGACGGCGCGGGCGGCCATCATCGGCTCCACGCCCTTGGCGCCGGGGCGCCGCTCGCGCTGGGCGCGCAGCCGGGCCCGGAGCGAGAGGGCCGTCGCCAGCAGCACCGCGGCGATCACCGCGAGGACGATGGGCGCGGCCAGCGGGACCCGCGGCAGCGAACCGACCGAGTCCCACAGGCGGGCACCCGCCCAGGACAGCACGCCGGCCACCACGAAGAGTCCGGCCAGCGTCCGGACGCGCAGCTGCTTCACAGTGCCGTTTCCCCTGTTCCCTGTGCGAGTACCCGGTAGACCCTAACGATTACTCGGGCAGCCGGAGTTCCAGGTCGGCGCGTGCCGCGACGCCCTCGCGGGTGACGGTGTCCAGGAGCTGGGCCACCGGGCCGCGGTCGGCGAGCTGCGCCTCGGGCTCGATGTCGTGCCAGGGGGCGAGCACGAAGGCACGTTCATGCGCGCGTGGGTGGGGGAGGGTGAGCGCCGGGTCGTCCGAGACGACGTCCGCGTACGCCACGATGTCCACGTCGATCGTGCGGGGGCCCCAGTGCTCGTCCCGGACGCGGTGGAACGCCTCCTCGACGGCGTGGGCGCGCTCCAGGAGGGAGGAGGGCGGGAGGGTCGTCTTCACCACGACGACCGCGTTGAAGTACGTCGGCTGGGTGCCCGGCTCGACGCCCCAGGGCTCCGTCTCGTACACCGGGGAGACGGCCTTCACGCGCAGGCCGGGGGTGTCCTCGAGGGCGTCGATGGCGCCCTGGAGGGTCTCCAGGCGGTTGCCGAGATTGCTGCCGAGGGAGATCACGGCGCGTTTCGGGTTCGACAGGGTCGTGTCGGCGGCATCCACCTGCTCCACGACGGAGGCGGGCACCGGCTGGACGGTCGGGTCGCTCTGACCTGCTTTGAAGGGCGCAGTCATACTCGGCTCCGGGTGATCGTGATGGTCACGTCGTCGAACGGGACAGTGATCGGGGCGTCCGGCTTGTGCACGGTCACCTCGACCTCCAGGACGCCGTCGTGCTTCAGGCAGGCTTGGGCGATGCGCTCGGAGAGCGTCTCGATCAGGTCGACGGCCTCGCCCTGGACGACGGCCACGACCTCCTCGGCCACTACGCCGTAGTGCACGGTCTTCGCCAGGTCGTCGTCGGCCGCGGCCGCCCGGGTGTCCAGGCCAAGGACAAGATCCACGATGAAGGTCTGGCCCTCTTCGCGTTCCCGCGGATAGACACCGTGGTGCCCGCGGGCCTTCAGGCCGCGCAGCGCGACACGATCCACGCGAATCACTCCTGCAATCGTCGGTAACGGCCGTCCTGTACCGAGTGCGGTCGGCACAGCAGCCTCAATCGAATCTACCTGCGAGCACCGACAGCGCTCGCCCGCGGGGGGCCCGACCCCTCGCGGAACACGGCGGTCCGGGCTGGTAGCCGCCCCTACCCAGGCGGTGTGATCCCAACCACTTCTTGGCCCCTACCCACTCATGAGGGTGTCTCGTCGCTCTCGGAGTCGTCGGATTCGGCAAGCACGGGTGACGCGTGGTGTGACCAGAGCTTCCAGCCCTCGGATGTGCGCCGGAACACATTCGTGGCGACGACGAGCTGACCGACGAGCGGGCCGAGCTCCTCGCCGGCCTCGGGCGCGGGGCCGCCGCTGAGGATGTTCTCGGTACAGGTCACCAGGGCGGTGTCACCGGCGACGCCGATGTGCACGTCGGTCAGGAAGAACTGGATGTACTCCGTGTTCGCCATGATCAGCGCGTACGACCTGAGGACCTCGCCGCGGCCCGTGAGCACCGGCCAGCCGGGGTGCACGCAGGAGATCTCGGCGTCCTCGTGGTACTCGCCGTCCTCCAGCCAGAGGCCGGACACCGCGTCGAAGTCGCCGCGCTCCAGGGCCTCGTAGAACGCCGTGTTGGCGGTCTCGACCTGCTCGGCGTCGGTCTCCTTGGGAGCCGATGCGCCCGTCACCGGGGGGCCGCCGCTCCGGTCACGGCGCGGGCCACGCGGACGGCGTCGGCCGTCGCCCGCACCTCGTGCACGCGCACCGCCCAGGCGCCCTGGTGGGCGGCGATGGCGGAGACGGCGGCGGTGGCGGCGTCGCGCTCGCGGGCGGGCGGCGGGGCGCCCTCGGGGCCCGCGAGGACACTGCCGAGGAACCGCTTGCGGGAGGCGGCGACCAGGAGGGGGCGGCCGAGCTCCTGGAGCCGGTCGAGACGGGCCAGGAGCGCCAGGTCGTGCTCGGCCTCCTTGGAGAAGCCGAGGCCCGGGTCGACGACGATGTGCTCCGGCGCGATGCCGCCCTCGACGGCGGCCTCCACGCGCGCGTGGAGCTCGGCGACGACTTCGGAGACCACGTCCTCGTACACCGGCTTGACGTTGATGTCGGTGAGGAAGCCGCGCCAGTGCATGACCACGAAGGGGGCCCCGGCGGCGGCCACGGAGGGGACCATGGCGGGGTCGGCGAGGCCCCCGCTGACGTCGTTGACGAGGACGGCGCCCGCGGCGAGCGCCTGCCGGGCGACACAGGCGCGCATGGTGTCCACGGAGACCGTGACGCCCTCGGCGGCCAGGCCCCGCACGACGGGGACCACGCGCCGCAGCTCCTCGTCCTCGTCCACGCGCGAGGCGCCGGGCCGGGTCGACTCGCCGCCCACGTCGACGAGGTCGGCGCCCTGGGCGGCCAGGTCCACGCCGTGCTTGACGGCGGCCGTGGTGTCGAACCAGCGGCCGCCGTCGGAGAAGGAGTCGGGCGTCACGTTCACGACGCCCATGACCGCACAGCGGTCCCACTCGGGCAGCCCGGCGACTTGGCCCCGCCCACGCAACGTACTCATGCCTCCAAGCCTAGGCCCGCGCGCGGGGCCGCCATGCCGCTGTGGGGACAGGCCCTAGGCCGCCTGCACCTCGTGGTCGTGGGCGTGGTGCGGGCAGGGGCGGCGCTTGGGGGCTCCGCGGCGGAGGAAACCGGGCAGGCCCAGCGTCACGAAGCCCTCGGCCTGCATCGCGGCGAAACCGATGCGGGGCAGGTCCTTGGAGGAGCGGTAGACCACGAAGCGGGGCTCCCAGCGCGGCCGGAACTTCGCGTTGAACTTGTACAGCGACTCGATCTGGAACCAGCGGGAGAGGAAGACGAGCAGGCCCCTCCAGGCGCGCAGGACCGGGCCCGCGCCGATCTTCTCCCCGCGCGCGAGTGCGGCGCGGAACATCGCGAAGTTGAGCGAGACGTGGGCGATGCCGAGCTTCGGGGCGGCCTGCAGGGCGGCCACGATGAGCAGTTCGTTCATGCCCGGGTCGGCCGCGCGGTCGCGGCGCATGAGGTCCAGGGAGACGCCGTCCTTGCCCCAGGGGACGAAGTGGAGGACGGCCTTCAGGTCCCCGTACGGGCCCGGCTCCTCGTCGGCCTTGTGGGCGGTGGCGATCAGGCAGTCCCCGTCGTTCGGGTCGCCGATGCGGCCGAGCGCCATGGAGAAGCCGCGCTCGGTGTCGGTGCCGCGCCAGGCGTCGGCGGCGAGCTGGATGCGCTCCAGCTCGGCCTCGCCCAGGTCACGGATGCGCCGGACCCGCGTCTCGTAGCCATTGCGCTCGATTCGCTTGACCATCTGGCGCACGTTGCGCATCGCGCGCCCGGACAGGGAGAAATCCGCGACGTCCACCACCGCCTCGTCGCCCAGCTCGAGGGCGTCGAGGCCGGTCTCGCGGGTCCAGACCTGGCCGCCGGTCTCGGAGCAGCCCATGACGGCCGGGGTCCAGGAGTGGGCCTTCGCCTCGTCCATGAAGCGCTCGATCGCGCCGGGCCATGCCTCCACGTCGCCGATCGGGTCGCCGCTCGCGAGCATCACTCCGGAGACGACGCGGTAGGTGACCGCCGCCTTGCCGCTGGGCGAGAACACGACGCCCTTGTCGCGGCGGAGCGCGAAGTGGCCGAGGGAGTCGCGGCTGCCGTGCTTCTCCAGGAGGGTGCGCAGCCGGGCCTCGTCGTCGTCGGTGAGACGGGCGGCCGGGTGCTCGGGGCGGAAGGCCAGGTAGATCGTGGTGATGGCGGTGACCAGGCCGAGGGCGCCCAGGGAGGCGCCGACCGTCCAGGAGGTGTTCCCGGCGTAGTCGACGGGGCCCTCCAGGCCGAACAGGCCGTACATGACGTGGGCCAGCCGGTCCGTGATGCTCGGGTCGCCGACGACCTTGTTCGGGTGGGCGCTGACGATCACCAGGCCGAGGCCGATGGAGCCCGCTCCCAGGAGGACGAAATTGGCCAGTGCCCGCCAGCGGCTGCGCGGGTCCGGCAGGGCCTTGAACTCACCCGGATGGCGCAACAGGAGCGCGAGAAGGCCGACGGAGATCAGGACGCCGATGACCGAGTGCCGGTACGCGAACTGCGCCACCGCGCCCGCGGGCAGCAGCACCACGGCGGCCCGCCAGGCCCGCCGCTTGTTGCGCCGCAGGCCGTGGGCGAGCAGGAGCAGCAGGACGCCGCAGCTGAGCGCCAGGGCGGCGGCGAAGGGGCCGAGGGCGCCGGGCAGGACCTCGGCGATGGCGTGCATCCGGCTGTGCCGGAAGCGCGGGAAGACGCCTGCCGCGATGTTGAGCAGGCCGACGAGAGTGCAGGCTCTCGCGACGAAGGTCGGGACGGCCTCGGGGCGCGGTCCGCGAAGGATCCGCCTGATCCGGCTGGCGTCGTTCCGGCTGTCATCAACCGGAACCGTGCCCGACATTTCCCCATCTATCCTGACAGACATCGCATCCCGTGGTTCTGCGAGAGACCTTGATTCCGGTGCCAAAGCGGCATCCGGCGACATTGCGCCCTCTAGGACGTCGGGTCGGGGACGTGGGTTCACTCCCCTTGGCAAAAGCGACCGAAAACTGTCTCCTGCCGGATCGACAAAAGCGTCCCGCGGGACCGGGCGCGAGCACCAGGAAGAAAGCGCAGGCAGGATCACCTCATGGGTCTCACGAGTAACAAAGTGCTGGCACTTGCGGTGCTACTGGCCGTCGTCCTGTTCATCGGGACGGTCTGGCTGTGGCCCCGGCTGGCCCGGCGTTCCTGGAAGGCCGTGACGGGCCGAGTGGGGCTGCTGCTCGCCACCCAGGTGGCGATCTTCGCCTCGGTCGGCCTCGCCGCCAACCAGGCATTCGGCTTCTACGCGACGTGGGCCGACCTCTTCGGCCAGGAGACCGAGCAGGGCGTGGTCGTCGACCACGACACCGGTCCGGGCGCGCACGGGCCCGTCAAGGTGGACGGCAAGCAGACCGTGAACGTGCCGGGCGGCGGGACGCCCAGGACCGGCGGCCAGATCCAGAAGGTGAAGGTCTCCGGCCTCACCTCGAACATAGCCAGCCAGGCGTACGTCTATCTGCCGCCCGAGTACTTCCAACCGCAGTACAAGGACCGCACGTTCCCCGCGTCCGTCGTGCTCACCGGCTACCCCGGCACCGCCGAGGCCCTCATCAAGGGGCTGCACTACCCGCAGACCGCCCACCAGCAGGCCAAGGACGGCAAGATGCAGCCGATGATCCTGGTGATGCTGCGGCCGACCGTCGCGCCGCCCCGGGACACCGAGTGCGTGGACATCCCCGGCGGCCCGCAGACCGAGACGTTCTTCGCCAAGGACCTGCCCGGGGCGATATCCGACCACTACAGGGTCAGCAAGAAGCCCGGCAACTGGGGCATCATCGGCGACTCCACGGGCGGCTACTGCGCCTTGAAGCTCGCGATGCACCACCCCGACGTCTACGCCGCGGGGGCGGGCCTGTCCGCGTACTACAAGGCGCCCATCGACGTCACGACGGGCGATCTCTTCCACGGGAACAAGGACTTGGAGAACCGCGCGAACCTGATGTGGTACCTCGACCACATGCCGCCGCCCAAGACCTCCCTCCTCGTCAGCAGCAGCAAGAAGGGCGAGGACAACTACCACGACACCTTGAAGTTCATCGACAAGGTGAAGTCGCCCACCAGGGTCTCGTCCATCACGCTCGACAGCGGTGGGCACAACTTCAACACGTGGCGGCGCGAGATCCCCGCCACCCTCCAGTGGATCAGCGGGCGGCTCGGGGACCAGGCGCCCGGGTCGGCGGGCGCCAAGGGCTAGGCCCCGGCGACCGACGTCACCGACTCCAACTCCACGTCCCCGCGCGCGATGTCGCGCGCATCGGCCGCCGTCGAGCGCCGCAGCGCCTCGTGCAGCCGGGCCGGTGTGAGGACCCCGAGGAAGCGTCCCTCGCTCTCCTTGTCGATGACGGCGATCCAGCCCGCGTCGTGCTGCAGCATCGTGGCGAACGCCTGCTTGAGGCTCGCGCCGACCGGCAGCCACGCCTCCATGCGGCGGGCGTGCTCGCGCACCGTGCCCTTGCCGAGGCGCGCGTGCTCGGCGGAGAGCCAGCCGTGCAGGTTGTTCTCGCTGTCCAGGACGACGGCCCAGCGGGCGTCGAGCGCCGCGGGCAGCGGGTCGTCGAGGTGCACGACGGGCGGCTGCTCCAGGTCGCCCTCCTCGATCGGCGTCACAGAGAGCCGCTTCAGGCCGCGGTCCGCGCCGACGAAGTCCGCTACGTAGTCCGTGGCGGGCGCGCCCAGGACGGTGGACGGGGTGTCGAACTGCTCGATGCGGCCGTGCCCGTAGACGGCGATGCGGTCCCCGAGCCGGACGGCTTCCTCGATGTCGTGTGTGACGAACAGCACGGTCTTGCGTACGGCCTGCTGGAGGCGGAGGAACTCGTTCTGCAGCCGCTCCCGTACGACCGGGTCGACCGCGCCGAACGGCTCGTCCATCAGGAGCACCGGCGGATCGGCCGCCAGCGCCCGGGCCACGCCGACGCGTTGGCGCTGGCCGCCGGAGAGCTGCTCGGGGTAGCGGGAAGCGAACGTGGCCGGGTCGAGGCCGACCAGGTCGAGGAGCTCGGCGGCGCGCTCGCGGGCCTTGGCGCGCTTCACGCCGAGGAGGTGCGGGACGGTCGCGGTGTTCTCCAGGACCGTCTTGTGCGGGAAGAGGCCGACCTGCTGGATCACATAGCCGATGCGGCGCCGGAGTTGGACCGGATCGACGCCCGCTATGTCCTTGCCTTCGAGGAATATCCGGCCGGACGTGGGCTCGATCAGCCGGTTCACCATCTTCATCGTCGTGGTCTTGCCGCAGCCCGACGGGCCGACCAGCGTGACCAGTTCACCCTCCGCGACCTCGAAGGACAGGTCGTCGACGGCCGTGGTGCCGTCCGCGTACCGCTTGGTGACGTGCTCGAACCGGATCATGATTCCCCATTGTGGCGGGCGGAGTGTGAAGGCCATGTTGCGCCAGTACGACGAGTCTCACCGATTGTCAGTGCTGGGGGTTAGGGTCGCCAGACACGGGGGAAAAGCGTCCGGGCGTTCGGCATACGGCCGCGGATTCGGGGGAGGTGGGGCGCGTGAGCGAGCAGAACTGTCTGGTGACGAACGACTGGATCTGCGGCGAATATCTCCGCACCCGCAGTCAGGAGTTGACCGACGCGACGCTGCAGCACGTGGGGATCACCATGGCCGCGGTCGCCATCGGGGTCGCCGTCTCGCTGCCGCTCGCGCTGCTCGCGCGGCGCTGGCCGTTCCTCGGCGGCCCGATCCTCGGTGTGACGACGGTGCTCTACTCGATCCCGTCCCTCGCGATGTTCTCGCTGCTGCTGCCGTTCTTCGGACTCTCGGCGTCCCTGGTCGTGACGGGTCTGGTGCTCTACTCACTGACGATCCTCGTGCGGAACATCCTGGCGGGCCTCAGAGCCGTCCCCGAAGAGGCCAGGGACGCCGCGCGCGGCATGGGGTACGGGCCGCTGCGCCTCCTGTGGGAGGTGGAACTGCCGCTGGCGCTGCCCGCCCTGCTGGCCGGCGTCCGCATCACCACGGTGTCGACAGTGGCCCTGACCACGGTCGGCGCGATCGTGGACCACGGCGGCCTCGGCACGCTGATCCTGGACGGCCTCGACACGTCCTTCAAGGCGCAGGTCCTCACGGCCTCGGTCCTGTGCGTGCTCCTGGCCGTCGTCGCCGACCTGCTGCTGCTCGGCCTCCAGCGGCTGCTCACGCCGTGGACGAGGGCCCATCGAATACGTCCCGGCCGCGCCTCGCGCAAGGCGGACCCGGTCAAGGTGGCTGAACCCGCATGAACGCGATATCCGGTGCGTACGACTGGCTGACCACGGGCGCCAACTGGCAGGGCGAGAAGGGGGTGTGGCACCGCCTCGCCGAGCACCTGTACTTCAGCGGGGTGTGCCTCGCGGTGGCGTGCGCGATCGCGCTGCCCCTAGCGCTGCTGCTCGGCCACATCGGCAAGGGCGGCACCCTCGCGGTCAACATCTCGAACGTGGGCCGTGCGGTCCCCACCCTCGCCCTGCTGATCCTGCTCACGCTCACCCCGCTCGGGGAGCACGGGGACGCGCCGACGCTGATCGCCCTGGTGCTCTTCGCGATCCCGCCGCTGCTCACCAACGCCTACATCGGGATGCGCGAGGTGGACCGGTCGGTGGTCGAGGCCGCGCGCGGGATGGGCATGAACGGCCGTCAGCTGTTCCTGCGCGTCGAACTGCCGCTGGCGTACCCGCTGATCATGACCGGGGTCCGCTCGGCCGGGGTGCAGGTGGTGGCCACGGCCACGCTGGCCGCGATGGCGGGCGAGGGGGGACTCGGGCGGATCATCACGGCCGGGTTCAACCTCCAGAACACGCCTCAAGTGGTCGCAGGCGCCTTCCTCGTGGCGATGCTCGCCCTCGCCGTGGAGGGGGTCCTGGTGGTCACCGGGCGGGTCTTTGATCCCATGCGGGGACGGTCGAAGGCCGCCGCGCGCTGAATGTCGATTCTCCAGATCTCGAATGGTGGTTCACCGATGAAGAGCAACACGCGTCGCGCGCGACGGATGGCAGGGGCGGCCGTGGCCGTCGTGGCGCTGACCGCGGGGCTCACCGCGTGCGGCGGGGACAGCCTGGAGAACAAGGACAAGGGCTCGGACAAGTCGGGCGGCGACAAGAAGGGCTCGCTCGTGGTGGGTTCGGCCCGCTTCACCGAGCAGAAGGTCCTCGCCGAGCTGTACGCGGGCGTGCTGCGGGACGCGGGATATGACGCGTCGGTGCAGATCGTGCAGAACCGCGAGGTGTACGAGCCTCAGCTCAAGAAGGGCGCGATCGATGTCGCTCCCGAATACGCCGCGACGCTCGCCGAATTCCTCAACCTGAAGAAGAACGGCCCGAAGGCGAAGCCCGTGGCGTCGAGTGATCTTGACGCCACGGTGAGCGAGTTGAAGAAGCTCGCCGACCCCCAGGGCCTGAAGGTGCTGCCCGCCGGCAGTGCGGTCGACCAGAACGCGTTCGCGGTGACCAAGGATTACGCGAAGGAGCACAAGCTCAAGACCCTTTCGGATCTCGGGAAGTCGGGTCAGAAGGTCAAGATCGCGGCCGGTGACGAATGCGAGACGCGGCCCTTCTGCGCGCCGGGCCTGAAGTCGAAGTACGGCATCGACGTCGACGGAATCGACCCCAAGGGCGTCGGCACCACACAGTCCAAGCAGGCCGTGAAGAACGGCACGGACCAGATGATGCTGACCACGACGACCGACGCGACGCTCAAGAGCTACGGCCTGGTGCTTCTGGAGGACGACAAGAAGCTGCAGAACGCGGACAACATCCTTCCGGTCGTGAATGCCAAGTCCGCGGGCGACAAGGGCATAGCCGACGCGCTCGCCAAGCTCACCAAGACGCTGACCACAAATGATCTTGTTGAACTCAACAGGAAGGTCGACGAGCAGCGCGAGAAGGAAGCGGATGTCGCCGAGGAGTATCTGAAGTCGAAGGGCCTCATCTGACCCGCTGAGGCGGACGGGGCGTTGACGGGCTTCAACTGCCCGACCGGTCCGGGGAAGGGCCGGACGGTCAGTTGAAGCGGTCGCCGGTCAGTTGAAGTGGCGGCCGGTCAGTTGAAGTTTCGACTGAACTTTCGTCGAAGTGTGCCCCTTGGGAGGGGAGTTGAGCGAAGATATTGGTGAGCTGCCCGTATTTTTGCTAGGCGGGGCACCAGACTTCGCCTACGCGCGGTAAGTTTCTGGCCATGCCACGTGGACGTCACCGCCATTCCCCACCCCTGCACAGGCTGCTTCCTCCCTCGGCGGTCGCAGGCTTCTCCGTCCTCTGCGCCGGCGGCGCCTGGGCCTTCACGGAACCTGTCGTGCTCCGCGGCCTGGTCTCGGCCGCCGCGGCGGCGGCCGTCGTCGGCTCCTTCGTCATGCGCCGCTGGGACCTCACGGCGGGCAAACGCGTCGCCGACCTCGCCAGGTCCCGGGCGAGCGACGAGTGGCGGCACGAGGAGCGGATAGCCGAGTTCGAGTCCGACCTCGAGGAGTCCCGGGAGCTGCGGGGCAAGCTGGAGACGAAGCTGCGCTCGAAGCGGGCCGAGCTGGCGGCGCTGCGCAACGAACACGCGGCGCTGCTGCGGCGGTACGCGACCGCGGAGACCGAGCGGGCCAGCGCGCTGGAGGGACGCCGTCTCCTCGCGATCGAGGCGACGGCCCCGGCGCGGGCGCTGCCGCCGGGTGCTCCCGTGCGGAACGCACGGACCACGACGACCGGGCCCGAGCAGGCCGCGCGCCCGGCCCCTGCGGCCCAGCCGGCCCCTCCGGCCCGCCATGCCCGTCCGGCCACCAGCCCCACGCCGTCGCTGTACCTGCGTGCCAACGCGGCGTTGGCACGCCTGGAGAAGGGCGGTTCCGCGGGGGCGGCTGCCGCGGAGAGCGGCACGGGCGAGGCCCCGTCGGGGCAGTCCGAGGCGGCTCCGACGGGTCAGTCGGAGGTGGCCTCGGAGGGGCAGCCTGAGGTGGCCTCGGAGGGGACGTCGGGGACGGCCGAGAGCCAGGGCCGCGATCGGGGCCAGGAACACCCGGTCGCCGGGCAGCACTTCACGGTTCCGGCCGCGGCCGCCGTTGTGCCGCCCGCGCCGGTGCGGCGCCCGGCCGTGGAGGGCGGCTTCGACTTCTTCGGTACGAAGAGCGTGGCGAAGGCCGCGGCGGCCCCGGCCGCCCTGGAGGCCGTGCAGAACGAGGACCTCGCCGACGTGGTGGGCGAGGAGGCCCTCGCGGTCCACAAGGCGGAGTCCGAGGCGGAGTTCAAGCAGGGCTCGCCCGACGACGCCGAGCGGGGCGTGGGCCAGGTCATCGACCTCACCGCGCACGACGAGACCGAGCAGATCGACGTGGGCCGGCTGCGGACGGCGCTGCAAGCCTGAGGAAGTCCGAGGGATCCTGCGGGAGGAAGCCTGCGGGAGAGCTCTCCCTCACGTCATCAAGTGCCTGAGGAAGGGCCCTCCCTCACGTCATCCAGCGGTCCGGGGCCGCCTCCCTGCGTCCCGTACGGGAGCGGTCGGCCTGGGCCTCCAGGAGCCGGGCCGCCTCCTCCGCGGGGCGCAGGCGGGCGGTCACCGTCTTGTTGGCGCCCGTGTCCACCAGGATGTCGGCGACGCCCCTGTAGCGCTCCCAGGGGCCCTGCATCAGCCGCACGCTCTGCACCTTCGCGTGCGGCACGAGCGAGGTGCGGCGGCGCAGCAGGCCGTGCCGGGCCGCGAAGACCGTGTCGGTGACCGCGAGTCCGAACCCCCGCCACCAGACGGGAACGCACCACCACGCGCGCGTGGGCGGCCGGGAGAACTCATCGGATGCCGGGACCCGCACCCCGGGCAGGATCCCGGAGATCACCGACTCCGCCACCTCGCGCGTCGCGACCGGCACCAGGACGCTGTTGGACGAGCCCGCCACGTCCAGCTCCACGCGCACCCACCCGCGCCGCCGCCACAGCATCGGCTCCACGACGCGCACCGTCTGCACCCGCCCCGGAGGCACCGTCTCGTGGGCTTTGTCGAGCAGGCCGTGGTCGATGCGCAGCCCGTCCGGGGACTCGCCCACCCGCCAGTCGTACTCCCCGATGAAGCGCCCCGCGCTGGAGGCGAACGCGCCGCCCAGCATGGGCAGCCCCGTCGCGATGACCGTCCACACGCTGTGGGTGGCCATCCACAACAGGGGCGGCACGACGAGCGCGGCGACGAGCATCGCCCACGGTCCACCGGTGAGCAGCAAGGAGACGGCGAGCATGCGCGGCGGCACATGGAGGAGGCCGCGCACCGGTGCCTCGCCGACCTCGCGGGCCTGCTCGGGGGCGAACCCGGCCGCCCGCGCGAGGAGTTCGGCCCGCAGCACGGCGGCCTCCTCCTGGCCGAGATAGGCCAGCTCGTCCTTCTTGTCCGCGCCGACGACGTCCAGCTTCAGCTTGGCGACGCCCGCGATCCGGGCGACCAGGGGCTGGGTCACGTCCACCGCCTGGAGCCGGTCCAGGCGGATGTGGGCGGTGCGCCGGAACAACAGCCCGGTGCGGATGCGCAGTTCGGTGTCGGTGACCGCGAAGTGCGTGAACCACCAGCTGAGCAGGCCGTAGACGGCGCCGGCCACGAGGACGGCCGCGAGGCCCAGGAGGAGGGTGGTGGCGGTCAGTTCGGCGGCCCGCCGCTGCGCCCCGCTCGGGTCGTGCACCGCCCAGCCCACGACGACCGCGACGGGCGCCCAGGCGCGGCGCAGAGGCGTGAAGGGGTGCAGACGCCGCTCTCGTACGTCTTCGGAGCCCGGTTGGCCCTGGGGGTCCTTGGCCTCCTCCGACTCGCGTACGTCGCTCACAGTCCCGCCGATCGGGCCTCGCCCAGCTCCGTGAGCCGGTCGCGGAGGCGCTCGGCCTCCTCGGGGAGCAGGCCGGGGATGCGGGCGTCGGTCGCGGCGGCGGCCGTGTGGAGCTGCACGCTGGCGAGCCCGAAGTGCCGCTCCACGGGCCCGGACGTCACCTCGACGAGCTGCATGCGGCCGTACGGCACGATCGTCTCCTCGCGCCAGAGCACGCCCCGGCTGATCAGGAGGTCGTCCGACCGCTCCGCGTACCGCCACGAGCGCCAGTTGCGCCCCAGCATCGGCCAGCCCCAGGCCAGGGCGGCGAGCGGCAGCACCGCGAACGCCGCCCACACCGGCCCGACGAAGAGCCCGAGCAGCACACCGAGGGCCACCGCGATCGGCACCATCCACGCCACGAGAAGGAGCCGCCGCATCGAGAGCAGCGCCTTCGGCAGCCCCGTCCACACCGGTTCGGGCCGCTGCCCCGGTGGCTCCGCCGTCTGTGCCGTCCCCGTTTCCATGCCTCAAGCGTACGGACCGCGTCCGACAGCGCCCCCGGACCGGGTGGCGGGGCGGGACGGGAGGTCACACCCGCGCGCGCGTACGACAGACTGTGCGCATGAGCCCCTCGACGGAGACGACCACGTTCGGCATCGGCGGTGCGGCGGAGAGCACCGACATGGTGCTCAACATCGGCCCCCAGCACCCGTCCACGCACGGCGTGCTCCGGCTGCGCCTCGTCCTGGACGGCGAGCGGATCGAGCACGCCGAACCGGTCATCGGCTATATGCACCGAGGCGCGGAGAAGCTCTTCGAAGCGCGTGACTACCGGCAGATCGTGATGCTGGCCAACCGGCACGACTGGCTGTCGGCGTTCTCGAACGAGCTTGGCGTCGTGCTCTCCGTGGAGCGCATGCTCGGCATGGAGGTGCCCCCGCGCGCGGTGTGGACGCGGACGCTGCTCGCCGAGCTGAACCGGGTCCTGAACCACCTGATGTTCCTCGGCTCGTACCCCCTCGAACTGGGCGGCATCACGCCGGTGTTCCACGCGTTCCGGGAGCGTGAGGAGCTCCAGAACGTGATGGAGGAGATCTCCGGCGGCCGCATGCACTACATGTTCAACCGCGTGGGCGGCCTCAAGGAGGACCTGCCCGCGGGCTGGACGTCCCGCGCGCGGGCGGCGGTCGCGTCGGTGCGCTCCCGCATGGATGTGTACGACCGGCTGGTGCTCGGCAACGAGATCTTCCGGGGACGGACGCGCGGCGTGGGCGTGCTCTCCGAAGAGGCGGTGCACGCCTACGGAGTGAGCGGCCCCATCGCCCGCGCCTCCGGAGTCGACTTCGACCTGCGCCGCGACGAGCCCTATCTCGCGTACGGGGAGCTGCAGGACACCCTGAAGGTCGTCACGCGCGAGGAGGGCGACTGCCTGGCCCGCTTCGAGTGCCTCCTGGAGCAGACCCACAACGCCCTCGACCTCGCGGACGCCTGCCTCGACCGGATCGCGGACCTCCCGCAGGGCCCGATCAACCAGCGCCTCCCGAAGGTCCTGAAGGCGCCCGAGGGGCACACGTACGCGTGGACGGAGAATCCGCTCGGCATCAACGGCTACTACCTGGTGTCCAAGGGCGAGAAGACCCCGTACCGCCTGAAGCTCCGCTCGGCCTCGTACAACAACATCCAGGCCCTCGCCGTGCTGCTGCCCGGCCAGCTCGTCGCCGACATGGTGGCGATCCTGGGGTCACTCTTCTTCGTGGTCGGGGACATCGACAAGTAGGGGACCGGCCGGGGGCGGGTCGAGGGGCAGCGGGTCCGCGACCCCGACCGCCTTGCTCAGCCATCCGAAGTCGCCGAGACCGCCGCGCGCCGTCAGCTCGGCGGCCTCGCCCGCGCGCGTGAGGGCGCGCACATACCCGGCCGGGTCGCTGGAGGCGAGGGACAGCGGCGGGCGTCCGCCGCTCACCCCGAGGGCGCCGAGCGCCGTCCGCTGGCTGCGCAGCCGCCCACCGGGAACCCCGGCGGCGTCCGCGCAGGCGTCGAGCGCCACATGGGCCGTAACGTCGGCCGTGCCGTCCGGAACCGGTGCCGTCTCGCGGCCCTCCCTGAAGCCCGTCAGCGTCCCGAAGGGCGGGCGTGCGCCGCGCTCGTGCGCATAGTCCACGGCGACCGCGAGGCCCCGCTCCAGGGACGCCACCGCCGTCGCCCACGCCGCGTCCCGGGGGCGCCCGATCTCGGCGCGCAGGCCCGGCTCCGGCGGCAGCGGCCACCACTGCTCCAGCCACTCGGCGTCCGCCCCGGTGACGGGCTCCCCGAGGTGTTCGGTGCCGTCCTCGCGTACGAGAACCAGGCGGGCCGTGCCGTCGGGGGCGACCTCCGCGACGTCCAGGGGGACGTTGTCGAGCCACTCGTTGGCGAACAGGAGACCGGTGACGCCGGTGGGCGGGGCGGAGACCCACGCGATGCGCGGGTCGACATCCTGAGGGCGCTCGGCCAGCTCCACCGCATACGCACGCGTGCGTGCCGCCACGTCGGCGGGCAGCGCGGCCAGCACGCCCGCCGTCAGCTCGCCGCGGCCCGCCCCCAGATCGACGAAGGCCAACTCGTCCGGGTGGTCAAGGACTTCGTCCACGAGGCACAGCAGCCGCGCCACCGCGCCCGCGAACAGCGGTGAGGCGTGCACCGAGGTGCGGAAGTGTCCCGCGGGTCCCTCGGGGCTCCGGTAGAAGCCCGTGGGCCCGTACAGCGCGGCCTCCATCGCCTCGCGCCAGCCGCGCGAGCCCTGCCGCGTGTCCCGATTCGTCCCCTGGGCCTCGTTCATCACAGCGAGAAGGCTAAGCCGGGCCTCCACCTTGGGGAGTACGCGTTCGAGGCACGGATCGGACCTCCGGTTGACCCCGGGGCGCCGTGAGCCTGCCTACGCTGGGTTACGTGCAGCGCCTCTACGACTTCCTCCGCAGACACCCGACCGGGGTCGACAGCTTCTGGGCCGTCATCCTGCTCGGGATCTCCGGCATGAGCCTGGTGGCGCAGACCAACGCGGAGCAGCAGGAACCGCGCCTCGTCGCGCTGCCCGTGCTGCTGACCCTCTGCCTCGTCGTGGCGCTGCGCCGCCGGGCGCCGGAGAAGATGCTGCTGCTCGCCGCGTTCACGGGCGTGGTCCAGCTGATCCTCGGGGTGGAGACGAACGTCGCGAACTTCGCGATGCTCGTGATCATCTACACCGCCGCGGCCGACGGCCCGAAGTGGGCCTCCCGGTTCGCCCTCGTGGGCGGCCTGTGCGCGGCGCCGCTCGCGCAGCTGCGCTGGCCCGAGAACAATGCCAGCACCTTCGGCCAGATCTTCTTCACGGGCTTCCTGATAGTGCCGTTCGCGCTCGCCTGGGTGCTCGGCGACTCCATCCGCACCCGGCGCGCCTACCTCGCCCAGCTCGAGGAACGCGCCGACCGCCTGGAGAAGGAGCGCGAGGCGCAGTCGAAGGTCGCGGTGGCGGCCGAGCGGGCACGCATCGCGCGTGAGCTCCACGACGTCGTCGCGCACAACGTCTCCGTGATGGTGGTCCAGGCCGACGGCGCCGCGTACGTCCTGGACGCCGCCCCGGACCAGGCCAAGCAGGCCCTGGAGACGATCTCCGGGACCGGCCGCCAGGCGCTCGCCGAAATGCGCCGCCTCCTTGGTGTGCTGCGCACCGGAGAGCACCAGGAGAGCGGGGAGTACGTCCCGCAGCCCGACGTCGAGCAGCTCGACGAGCTCATCGAGCAGGTGCGCACCGCGGGTCTGCCCGTGGACTTCAAGGTCGAGGGCACCCCGCGCCCGCTGCCCAGCGGCGTGGAGCTCACGGCCTACCGCATCGTCCAGGAGGCGCTCACCAACACCCGTAAGCACGGCGGTGAGAACGCCGGGGCGAGCGTCCGGCTCGTCTACTTCGACGACGGCCTGGGGCTGCTCGTCGAGGACGACGGCAAGGGCGCACCGCACGAGCTCTACGAGGACGGCGGTGCCGACGGCAGCGGGCACGGCCTGATCGGCATGCGGGAGCGGGTCGGTATGGTCGGCGGCACGCTGGACGCGGGGCCGCGCCCCGGCGGGGGGTTCCGCATCAGCGCCCTGCTGCCGCTCAAGCCTGCACACTGACACCTGTCATCACCCCACAGCCCACTCCTTGTCGCCGATTTCCCTGAAGGGACCCCCCGATGTCGATCCGCGTGATGCTCGTCGACGACCAGGTGCTGCTGCGCACCGGGTTCCGGATGGTGCTGGCCGCGCAGCCGGACATGGAGGTCGTCGCGGAGGCGGGCGACGGCGTCGAGGCCCTGGAGGCGCTGCGGTCGACCGCGGTGGACGTGGTCCTGATGGACGTCCGCATGCCGAAGCTGGACGGTGTGGAGACGACCCGGCGGATCTGCCAGGACCCCAACCCTCCGAAGGTCCTGATCCTGACCACCTTCGACCTCGACGAGTACGCCTTCTCGGGCCTCAAGGCGGGCGCGTCCGGCTTCATGCTGAAGGACGTGCCGCCCGGCGAGCTCCTGGCCGCCATCCGCTCCGTGCACAGCGGTGACGCCGTGGTCGCGCCGTCCACGACGCGGCGGCTGCTCGACCGCTTCGCGCCGATGCTGCCGAGCGCCGGGGGACAGCCCCAGCTCAAGGAGCTCGAGCGGCTCACCGACCGCGAGCGCGAGGTGATGGTGCTGGTCGCGCAGGGCCTGTCGAACGGCGAGATCGCCGCGCGGCTCGTCCTCTCCGAGGCGACCGTGAAGACGCATGTGGGGCGGATCCTGACCAAGCTCGATCTGCGCGACCGGGTGCAGGTGGTCGTCCTCGCGTACGAGACGGGCCTGGTGCGGGCCGGGGGCGGCGGCGCCTGAGCGGCGCCTCAAGTCACCGGAGGGTGCCTCTTCTGCACAGAGGATGCCTGCCGGCTACCGGAGGATGCCCTCCAGGAAGTCGCTGCCGAGCCGCGCGACCACCGTGACGTCCAGCTGGTGCATCACGTACCGGCCGCGGCGCTGGGTGGTGACCAGGCCCGCCTTCTTGAGCACCGCGAGGTGCCGGGACACCTCCGGCGCACTCAGATCGTTCGCGTGCGCCAACTCCCCTGTCGTGTACGGCGCGCGGGCTATGTTCCGGCAGAGCCGCAGCCGCACCGGGTGGGCGAGCGCGGTCAGGCGCTTCTCCAGGGTCTCCACGGAGGTGGGGTTGGTGAGCTCGGGCGCGGCCACCGGGTAGTGCACGACGGGGCGCCAGCCGGGGGCGTGCAGGACCATCAGGTGCGGCCAGGCGAAGTGCGAGGGCACGAAGAGGAGCCCGGCGCCGACCGCGGGGTCGACGGCGGTCGTGGAGCCCAGGGGGAGCTTGTCGACGACGATGCGCTGCGCCCGCTCGTCCAGGGAGAGCGCCCTGGAGACCGTCGACAGCATCTCGGCGAGGCCCTTGTGGCGCAGCACCTCGGTCTTGTGGCGGGCGTCGGCGGCCAGCTCCAGGCGGACCCGGCGCCAGGTGTCCGCGAAGAACGCCTCGTCGCAGTCCTCCAGGAGGCGGCGGACCCAGGCACGGACGGTCTGCGGGTCGAGGAGCAGCCGCTCGGCGAAGTCCAGCTGCCTGGTGCCCCGGGTCGCGGCCAGCTCCAGGGCGCGCTCGCGGCGGTAGCTGTCGACGAGGGGGGACGGCGCCCCCACGTTGTACGAAGTGCCGCAGGTGAACTCCAGGGCGGCGGCGACGAATCGCTCGTCGTCCAGGCGGTCCAGGAGGTCCAGCTCCTCGGTGAGCGTCGTGCCCGGGCGGCCGGTGCCGTCGGTGAGGCCGGCGAACGGCATGAAGATGTCCGAGAACGTGTTCCGCCACAGGAAGTCGGCCTCGTGCAGCCGGTCGGCGAGGTCGGGCTTGAGCGAGGCGGTGGTCGCGGTGGCCCAGCCGTGCAGGCCCGGGTGGTGGCCGGGCTCGGCGAGGGCGTGCAGGGCCACGCCCAGCTCGGCCAGGGGCGACGGCTCGAAGAAGATCCGCTCCTGCGGCAGTCCCGCGATCTCGATGTGCACGCTCATGACGCCATGGTGCACCCGGCCACTGACAGCGTCGCCGTCGATTGACGATCGCCGTCAATCGACGCGACGGGCCCGGTGCGGCGGGCGCAGTGTGGTGGTCACCGGGGGAGCCCCGGCCGACGGTCGACCACAGTCGGGCCACCTCCGGCGACCCATCCACCTGACTTCTTGCCCGCACCCGGCCCACACTTGACTTACGGGTGTCCGGTAAGCGGCCTTTGTCATGAAAGGCGAGATGCCATGAGCCTCACCCAGCAGTACTTGCTCGACACCTACCGTGCCGCCCAGCACCAGGCCCCGACCCCGCCCGCCCCCGGGCAGCAGGACTGGCAGGCGGTCCGCGAACTGCGCGACTACGGCCGCTTCCAGGCCGTCGTCCAGGAGCGCAACGCGCACGGCCGGTTCCGCGCCGCCCTCGCCCGCTTCCTCACCGGCCACCGGGCACCGCACCGCACGTAAGGCCCGGTGCGGTGCCGGGAGGTCACCGGGGCAGCCGGGCCAGGAAGTCCGCGACCGCCGCCTTCACGTCGGCGGCCATCCAGCCCAGGCCCGGCTCGCCCACGGTGACCTCCGTGACGGACAGGCCGTGCGGCCCGTCCGCGAACCAGCGCCCGAACAGCAGGGTCCTCGTCTCCTCGGCCTGGCGCACCGACGCCTCGGTGAGCATGTCCGCGTCGTACGGCAGCCAGACCTGGAACTGGTGCGTGTACGGCCGCTCCGGGCGCACGCGGAACCAGGGCAGCCCGGCCTCCTGGAAGCCCTCGTGCAGTGCGTCCGCGACCACGCGCGCGTGGTCGACGTACTCGGGAAGGCGCGGCAGCACGTGCTCCAGTCCGAGGAGTGCGGACACGGCGGTCGGGAACTGCTGGAAGACCTGGCCCCCGTAGCGGTGCCGCCACGCCTTCGCCTCCTCCACGAGGGTGCTCGGCCCGGCGAGCGCGGCCCCGCCCAGGCCGCCGAGCGACTTGTAGAACGACACGTACACGGTGTCCGCGAGAGCGGCGATCTCGTCCAGCGGGCGCCCGAAGTGCGAGGTGCACTCCCACAGGCGTGCCCCGTCGAAGTGCACCACGGCGTCCCGTTCGCGGGCCGCCGCCACCGTCGCCTCCAGCTCCTGCCAGGTCGGCAGGGCGAAACCGGCCTCCCGGAGCGGCAGTTCGAGCATCAGCGTCCCGAAGGGCTCCTCGAAGTCCCGCACTTCGTCCGCCGTCGGCATCCGGGGCTCGTGCGTCGGGTGCACCACCCGCAGCCCGCTGACCACTTGGAGGGCGTCCCGCTCGTGGACCTCGGGGTGGGCGAGCGGGTGCAGGGCGACCGTCGCGTTCCCGGTGCGGCCCGCCCAGGAGCGCAGGGCGACCTGCTGGGCCATCGTGCCCGTCGGGAAGAAGGCCGCAGCCTCCTTGCCGAGCACCTCCGCGACCCGCTCCTCCAGAGCGGCGACGACCCCGTCCCCGTACATGTCGGGCCGCTGCTCCGGGCCCACGACGTCCGCCGCCCGCGCGGCCAGGTCCGCGAGGCGCACCCCGATCGGCGTGAAGAGGGGCTGGTCGGCCAGCAGGCGCTCGGCCCCGCGGACCGCGGCCTGGCGCCGCTCCGGGGTCACTTCGGCGCGCTCGGAGGGCGCCTCGTCGTTCGCAGTCATCCACAGATCATCGCTCCCGGTCGTACGAATGCCCACAGCCTGTGGACAGCGCTCGACGCGCCCTGAAGCATTCGCGTTAACATGACGAGAAATGGTCCGGCCCCTCTCGGGCCGGAGGCGTCCGGTACCCCGAGCGGACTGGAACGGAAGGCGTCAGCACGTGAACGCACCTCAGCAACCGGCCCCCGGGGACCGCCCAGGACCCCGGCAGCACCCCGATCCGAGGGACCGCCCGGCCCGGCTCACCGTCGGCGTCGTGGGCGCGGGCCGCGTCGGCCCCGCACTCGCCGCGTCCCTGGAGCTCGCAGGCCACCGCACCATGGCCGTCTCGGGCGTCTCGGACGCCTCGGTCCGCCGGGCCGCCACGATGCTGCCCGACGTCCCGCTGGTCCCGCCCGCCGAGGTCCTGGAGCGCGCGGACCTGGTGCTCCTGACGGTGCCGGACGACGCGCTGCCCGGCCTGGTGGAGGGCCTCGCCGAGACCGGCGCCGTCCGCCCGGGCCAGCTCCTCGTGCACACCTCGGGGCGGTACGGCACGAAAGTCCTGGACCCCGCGCTGCGGGCCGGGGCGCTGCCGCTCGCACTGCACCCCGCCATGACCTTCACCGGTACGCCCGTGGACGTCCAGCGGCTCGCGGGCTGCTCCTTCGGCGTGACCGCGCCCGAGGAGCTGCGGCTCGCGGCCGAGGCGCTCGTCATCGAGATGGGCGGCGAGCCCGAGTGGATCCAGGAGGAGGCCAGGCCGCTCTACCACGCGGCGCTCGCGCTCGGCGCGAACCACCTGGTCACGCTGGTCGCCGAGTCCATGGAGCTGCTGCGGGACGCGGGCGTCGAGGCCCCCGACCGCATGCTCGGCCCGCTGCTCGGCGCCGCGCTCGACAACGCCCTGCGCTCGGGCGACGCGGCGCTCACGGGCCCGGTCGCGCGCGGGGACGCGGGCACCGTGGCGGCCCACGTCGCGGAGCTGCGCAAGCACGCGCCGCAGACGGTGGCCGGGTATCTGGCGATGGCCCGCGCCACCGCCGACCGCGCGCTCGCCCACGGCCTGCTCAAGCCGGAGCTCGCCGAGGACCTCCTCGGGGTCCTCGCGGGCAGCGTGGGCGGTGGCACGGGCCCGCGCGGGGGGACGGGCACGGACGGGCCGCGTCCGGAGGAGCCGGGCGCGGACGGGACAGGCACGGACGGACCGGGCACCGACGGGCCGGGCACCGATGGGCCGGGCACCGATGGGGGAGACCGATGACCGCACTGGTGCACACCGCCGACGAGCTGCGCACCCGCGCGCGGGGCGGCGACGGCCGCCGCGTCGTGGTGATGACCATGGGCGCCCTGCACGAGGGCCACGCCACGCTGATCCGCACCGCACGCCGCATGGCGGGCCCCGAGGGAGCGGGCGGCGAAGTCGTCGTGTCGGTCTTCGTGAACCCGCTCCAGTTCGACGAGAGCGCCGACCTCGACCGCTACCCGCGCACCCTGGAAGCCGATGTGAAGACGGCCGAACAGGCGGGCGCGGACGTCGTGTTCGCGCCCTCCGCGGAGGAGGTCTACCCCGGAGGCGAGCCCCAGGTCCGCATCAGCGCGGGCCCCATGGGCGCCCGGCTCGAAGGGGCCGCGCGCCCCGGCCACTTCGACGGGATGCTCACCGTCGTCGCCAAACTGCTCCACCTCACCCGCCCCGATGTCGCCCTGTTCGGACAGAAGGACGCCCAGCAGCTCGCCCTCATCCGCCGCATGGCGGCCGACCTGAACTTCGACGTGGAGATCGTCGGCGTGCCCACGGTCCGCGAGCCCGACGGCCTGGCGCTCTCCAGCCGGAACCGCTTCCTGTCGCCCGCCGAGCGCCGCACCGCCCTCGCCCTGTCCCACGCCCTGTTCGCGGGCCGCGACCGGCACGCGGCCGAGGAGGCCCTCCGCGCGCGGGCCGCCGAGGCACCCGCCACGCACGCGCGTGCCGCGGCCCTCGGCGCCCTCGGCGAGTCCCGCGCGGCGGCCGACGCGCACGCGGTGGCCCAGTCCGCCCCGCGCACCTCGCCCGGCGGCCCCGCGGCCGTCCGCGCCGCCGCCCGCCAGGTCCTGGACGAGGCCGCCCGCCTCCAACCCCCGCTGGAGCTGGACTACTTGGCGCTCGTCGACCCGGCCGACTTCACGGAGGCCGGGCCGGACCACACCGGCGAGGCGGTCCTCGCCGTCGCGGCCCGGGTCGGCGCCACCCGCCTCATCGACAACATCCCGCTGACGTTCGGAGCCCGAGTATGAGTGCCACCGGAATACGGCTGCACGCCCCCGCACCAGGCTGGTCCCTCGCCGCCGACGTCGTGGTCGTCGGCTCGGGAGTGGCCGGACTGACCGCGGCGCTGCGCTGCTCGGCGGCCGGCCTGAAGACCGTCGTCGTCACCAAGGCCCGCCTGGACGACGGCTCCACGCGCTGGGCCCAGGGCGGCATCGCGGCGGCGCTCGGCGAGGGCGACACCCCCGAACAGCACCTGGACGACACGCTCGTGGCGGGCGTGGACCTGTGCGACGAGGAGGCGGTGCGCACCCTCGTCACCGAGGGCCCCGGCGCGCTGCGCCGCCTCATCGAGGCCGGCGCCCACTTCGACAGGGACTCCGAAGGCGGCATCGAGCTCGCCCGGGAGGGCGGCCACCACCGCCGCCGCATCGCGCACGCGGGCGGCGACGCGACCGGCGCCGAGGTCTCCCGAGCCCTCGTCGAAGCGGTCCGCGCGCGCGGCGTACCGACGATCGAGAACGCCCTGGTCCTGGACCTGTTGACGGACCCCGACGGCCACACGGCCGGGGTCTCCCTGCACGTCATGGGCGAGGGCCAGCACGACGGCGTCGGCGCGGTGCACGCCCCCGCGGTGGTGCTCGCCACGGGCGGCATGGGCCAGGTCTTCTCGGTGACGACCAACCCCTCGGTGTCGACCGGTGACGGCGTCGCGCTCGCCCTGCGCGCGGGCGCCGAGGTGAGCGACCTCGAATTCGTGCAGTTCCACCCGACGGCGCTCTTCCTCGGCGCGGACGCGGAGGGCCAGCTGCCGCTGGTCTCCGAGGCGGTACGGGGCGAGGGCGCCCACCTCGTCGACGCGGACGGGGTCCGCTTCATGGTGGGCCAGCACGAGCTCGCGGAGCTCGCCCCGCGCGACATCGTCACCAAGGGCATCACGCGGCGCATGCAGGAACAGGGCGCCGAGCACATGTACTTGGACACCCGCCACTTCGGCGCCGCCATGTGGGAGACCCGCTTCCCCACGATCCTCGCCACCTGCCGCGCCCACGGCATCGACCCGGTCACGGACCCCATCCCGATCGTCCCGGCCGCGCACTACGCCTCCGGCGGCGTCCGCACCGACCCGCGGGGCCGCACCACGGTCGCGGGCCTGTACGCCTGCGGCGAGGTCGCCTGCACCGGCGTCCACGGCGCCAACCGCCTCGCCTCCAACTCCCTTCTGGAGGGCCTGGTCTACGCGGAGCGGATCGCGGCGGACATCGTCGAGAGCCACCGTGAGAACACCCTCCACGCGCGCGTGCCCACGGAAACCGTCGCCACGCAGACGCCGGTCCACCCGCTGCTGCCCCCTGAGTCCCGCTTCGCCATCCAGCGGATCATGACCGAGGGCGCCGGAGTGCTCCGCTCCGCCGAGTCCCTGACCCAGGCGGCCGCCCAGCTCGCCCGCATCCACGCCGAAGCGGCCGGCTCCCTCGACGAGGAGGGCAAGACCGCCGAGCCCGGTGTCGACACCTGGGAGGCCACCAACCTCCTGTGCGTGGCCCGGGTCCTGGTGGCCGCCGCGCTGCGCCGCGAGGAGACCCGGGGCTGCCACTGGCGCGAAGACCACCCCGAGCGGGACGACGCCACCTGGCGGCGCCATATCGTCGTACGCCTGAATCCCAACAGGACCCAGGCCGCGTACACCACCGAGACCGCCCGATTCCCCCGCACCCAGGAGAAGTGACCGTGAGCAGCACTCCCGACGAGCTCCCTCTCGCCCCGACCGGCGGCGGCTGCGGCGACGCCTGCGGCTGTGGCGCCGGATCCGACGCCGAGGCCGTCGGCATGGACGAGTGCGGCCTCGACCCCGCCCTCGCGCAGGCACTCACCGAGGCCGGGCTCGACCCCCTCCAGATCGAGGACCTCGCCCACCTCGCGATCGCCGAGGACCTCGAGTTCTCGCCGGAGAACGTGGACGTGACGACGGTCGCCACCATCCCCGAAGACGCCGTCGCCACCGGCGACTTCACCGCGCGCGTGGCGGGCACCGTCGCGGGCCTGCGGGTCGCCGAGGCGGTCATCTCCGTGGTCTGCGCGGAGGAGTTCGAGGTCGAGCGGCACGTCGAGGACGGCGACCGGGTCGAGGCGGGCCAGAAGCTCCTGAGCGTCACCACCCGCACCCGCGACCTGCTCACCGCCGAGCGCAGCGCCCTCAACCTCCTGTGCCGCCTCTCCGGCATCGCGACGGCCACGCGCGCGTGGGCGGACGCCCTGGAGGGCACGAAGACGAAGGTGCGCGACACCCGCAAGACCACGCCGGGCCTGCGCTCCCTGGAGAAGTTCGCGGTCCGCTGCGGCGGCGGCGTCAACCACCGCATGTCGCTCTCGGACGCGGCCCTGGTCAAGGACAACCACGTGGTGGCCGCGGGCGGCGTCGCCCCCGCCTTCAAGGCCGTACGGGAGCTCTTCCCGGACCTCGCGATCGAGGTCGAGGTCGACACGCTGCACCAGCTCCGCGAAGTCGTGGACGCGGGCGCCGACTTGATCCTCCTGGACAACTTCACGCCGGGGGAGACCGAGGAGGCCGTCGCCATCGTCGACGGCCGCGCCCTCCTGGAGTCCTCGGGCCGCCTGACGCTGGAGAACGCGCGCGCGTACGCGGACACCGGCGTCGACTACCTCGCGGTCGGCGCCCTCACCCACTCGTCGCCGATCCTCGACATCGGCCTCGACCTGCGGGAAGCGGTGCGGGACTGATGCTGTCGACCATCGACGTGGGCAACACCCGCCCGCCCGTCGCCCCACCCACCACCCCTGTCGCCTCTGTCCTCGGCACGGCGCGCGGAGAGGAAGGCGCCGCATGCTGCTGACCATCGACGTGGGCAACACCCACACCGTGCTGGGCCTCTTCGACGGCGAGGACATCGTCGAGCACTGGCGCATCTCCACAGACGCCCGCCGCACCGCCGACGAACTCGCCGTCCTGCTCAACGGGTTGATGGGCATGCACCCGCTGCTCGGCGAGGAGCTCGGCGACGGCATCGACGGCATCGCGATCTGCTCGACCGTCCCCTCGGTCCTGCACGAGCTGCGCGAGGTCACCCGCCGCTACTACGGAGACGTGCCCGCCGTCCTCGTGGAGCCCGGCATCAAGACCGGCGTACCGATCCTCATGGACAACCCCAAGGAGGTCGGCGCCGACCGCATCATCAACGCGGTCGCGGCGGTCGAGCTCTACGGGGGACCGGCCATCGTCGTCGACTTCGGCACGGCGACGACGTTCGACGCGGTCTCCGCGCGCGGGGAGTACGCGGGCGGCGTCATCGCCCCCGGCATCGAGATCTCCGTGGAGGCCCTCGGCGTGCGCGGCGCCCAGCTCCGCAAGATCGAGCTGGCCCGGCCGCGCAGCGTCATCGGCAAGAACACCGTGGAGGCCATGCAGGCGGGCATCCTGTACGGCTTCGCGGGCCAGGTCGACGGCGTCGTGCACCGCATGGCGCGCGAACTGGCGGGCGCGGGCGGCGACCCGGACGACGTGACGGTCATCGCCACCGGCGGCCTCGCCCCGATGGTCCTCGGCGAGGCATCCGTGATCGACGAGCACGAGCCCTGGCTGACCCTGATCGGCCTGCGCCTGGTCTACGAGCGGAACGTCTCGCGCAGCTGACGACCCGTCAAGAAGTCGCGCACAACCATCCCGGCCCTGCAAGAGTCTGCGCAGGGACGGGAATTGGGGCGGTGTCTGATGGGCGTGGCTGGGTGACGAAGACGAAGACCAGGGCGAGACGTAAAAGGCGCTGGGCCGCGGCGGCGACGACCGCGGCCGCACTGACCGCGCTGGCAGCCCCTGCGGCCGCCGCGCCCGCCGCCGGCGGACCACCCCAAGTCCGCCCGGACACCGCCCACTTCACGTCGTACGACACCCCCGACACCCCCGGTGCTCCCGGCGCCACCGAGACGGTGACCGTCACGGAGACCCCGGCCCCCACCCGCCCGCAGGAGCCCGCGCGCCCGGACGGCGAGCCGCACATCACCAAGGACGCCCCGCTGGCCGACACCGGCGCCGGCCTCCTCGTCTGGATCGCGGTCCTCGCGGCGGCAGCGCTCGGCGTCGGCGCCGTCGCGTTCGCGCTCTCCCGCCGCCGCCCCGACTGACACCCGGGCCACGCCAGAAATTGGCGTTAAGCGGATTTTGTCCGATTGGCGCGTAATCTCGGCCCATGCCCACGCCATACGGATCACGCGGAGGCATGGCCTTCGGCGCGGAGGAGCTGCGTGTGCTCCGCCGGGCTCTGGCCCTCGCCCTGCACCCCAGTACCGCTTCCGACGCGGACGTCCAGGACTGCCTCCGCCTCGCCGGCTCGGTCGACGAGGCGGTACGCGAGGCGGCCCGGCTCCGCGCCTTCCTGACGGCCGACCTGGCCCGCTACCGGGCGGCCCTGCCCGGCACCGCGGCCGGCTATCTCACGCTCCTGGAGGAGGTGCTCGGCTCGGGGTACCAGCCGGGCACCGACGACCTCGCGGCGCTGCGCGCGTTGCGCGGCAACCCCGTGGCGGCCGCCCTCCTCGACCGCTGCCGGGCCCTCGCCGAACAGGCCGTGCGCGCCCGCCTCGCGGGCCGCTGCGTCCCCGCGGCGGCGCCCGCCCCGGCCGCGGTGCCCGCGTCGCGCACCCGACTGCTCGCCCTGCCCGGCGGCCGCGGCGCCGAGGACCCCCGCCCCAAGCCGCCCGCCGAGCGCCCCGCCCCCACGCCCGAGCACCCCCGCCCCGTCCCCACCCCGGCCGAGGTCTTCCCTCCCAAGCGCCGCCCCGCCCCGCCCGAGGACCCGGCGCAGCACCTCGAGGCGGGCTAGCTACCCTGGGGGCATGGACTACGTCTCCGCGCTCGTACCCCCCGTAGTGATGGCTGTGTTCTTCATCGGTCTCATCGTGACGATCGTGAAGACCCAGGGCGGCGCCAACAAGGCCAAGGAGGACGCGGCCGTGGACGCCGCCGTCGCCCGGGCCGAAGCCGTCCGGCAGACCCCGAACACCGGCGGCGCCTGACCGGGCGCACGCCCCCGACGCCCGACCAGGGCGCACGACTCGTCGGTATTCCGAGTCGTGCGCCCTTTTTGTTGCGGAAATGACAGGTATGCCACGTCCATCACGCCATTAGTGACATCTCCCACTATTGTTCTGCTGTGCCTCGTCCATTGGGAGAACTCGAAGACGCAGTCATGACACGGGTGTGGAAGTGGAACCGCCCCGTGACCGTTCGAGAAGTCCTGGAAGACCTTCAGCAGGAACGGTCCATCGCCTACACCACGGTCATGACCGTTTTGGACAATCTCCACCAGAAGGGCTGGGTGCGCCGTGAAGCGGAAGGGCGGGCCTATCGATATGAGGCCGTCTCCACACGCGCCGCGTACGCGGCCGCACTGATGAACGAAGCCTGGTCCCAGAGCGACAACCCCGCCGCCGCACTCGTCGCCTTCTTCGGCATGATGTCGCCGGAACAACGAGAAGCGCTCAGCGACGCGATGCGCATCGTGCAAGGACCGGAGAACCCCGGGGCAACGGAGCGGCCCCCGGGGCGATAGCGTCCGTCCATGCCAGCAGAGCCAGCCGAACTCAGCGCGAAAGCGGTCACCGTACGCCGGGCCCGGGCCTCCGATGTTCCGGCCGTGCGCCAGCTCCTCGACTCGTACGCCCGTGAGGGCATCCTGCTCGACAAAGCGACCGTGACGCTTTACGAGTCGATCCAGGAGTTCTGGGTCGCGGAACGCGACGACAACGGGGAGGTCGTCGGCTGCGGCGCCCTCCACGTCATGTGGGAAGACCTAGCGGAAGTGCGCACACTCGCGGTGAGCCCTGTGGTCAAGGGCGCCGGAGTGGGGCACCAGATCCTCGGGAAGTTGCTGCAGACAGCACGTTGGCTCGGTGTCCGACGCCTTTTCTGTCTCACCTTCGAAGTCGAGTTCTTCGCCAAGCACGGCTTCGTGGAGATCGGCGAGGCCCCGGTCGACAGAGATGTCTACAGCGAGCTCCTGCGTTCCTATGACGAGGGCGTCGCGGAGTTCCTCGGCCTCGAACGAGTGAAACCGAACACCTTGGGCAACAGCCGGATGCTTCTGCATCTGTGATCGTCGCGAAGCTATTCCGGGCAGTCCCCTTGCCCCGGTCGCCTATGTCCGAAACGCGCATGTTTCCAGGCCGCTCGGGGCTGTGGGTCTCTCCCAGGGGTTTGTGTTTTTCCAGCAAAAGCGGTTTGCTTTCCGACGTACTGCAGTACTGCATATAACAGGGGACGGCGATTCAGCGGCTCACCTCACGCCGCGTGGACCGGCCCAGAAGTTATCGATGAAAGGAAATCCGGTGGCACAGAAGGTTCAGGTCCTTCTTGTCGATGACCTCGACGGTGGCGAGGCGGACGAGACCGTGACGTTTGCGCTGGACGGTAAGTCGTACGAGATCGACCTCACCACCGCGAACGCGGACAAGCTCCGTGGCCTCCTCGAGCCGTACCTCAAGGGTGGTCGTCGTACCGGAGGGCGTGCCAGCGGCCGCGGCAAGGGCCGTACGCCCGCCGCGAGCGGCAACCAGGACACCGCGGCGATCCGCGCCTGGGCGAAGGACAACGGTTTCGAGGTCAACGACCGCGGCCGGGTGCCCGCGTCGATCCGCGAGGCCTACGAGAAGGCCAACGGCTGACGGCACATTCGCCGCAGCCGGACCCGGTGGCACTGCGTTGCCGCCGTGTCCACGAGCCGTACCAGACCGGAGCCCGCGGTGCCGCCGCCGGGGAGCGGGCCCTGGCCGTCGGGGGACG
The DNA here is from genome assembly GCF_042740175.1 of Streptomyces sp. NPDC059009. NCBI lineage: Bacteria > Bacillati > Actinomycetota > Actinomycetes > Kitasatosporales > Streptomycetaceae > Streptomyces > Streptomyces sp. NPDC059009. Next base: position 209,365 of record NZ_JBHYJB010000011.1, read on the forward strand.
CCAGGGAAGGCAGCGCCGGAAGCGTCGGCTCCACCTCACATCCCGGTTCGGGGGGTCGCAGCCAGACAGCGGCCCCCTGTACGCCTGTCAGGCCCGGGTGGTCGCCCGTCAGGCCCGGGGGCAGCGGGGCCTCCATCGTCCCGCCCGCGCCGATCGCGCTGAGATCGAGGGGCAGTCCGCCCCACTCCAGCCAGTCGAGCAGCCCCGGCAGTTCGTCCGCCCCGCCCGCGGCCACCAGGATGCGCATCACCCCGCCCTGCACCGCCACCGGCGCCTTCGGCCCGAGGTGGTGCAGCACCGCGCGGCCCGCCTCCACGGGCAGCTCCAGGACGTCGAAGCGCAGCCCCGTGCGCAGCCGCACCGGGGTGCCCGGAGCGGTCGCCCAGCCGAGCTCGTGCTCGTACCACCGCCGGACCGGATCGTTCCGGTCGAGCGGGGGCCGGGGGTGGGGCACCGTGGGGACCATGTCCGGAGCAACACCCCAAGCCCGCCAAGGGTTACGCCGGGTCGTCGCTCGGATACGGTGTGTGTCCGAAATGGGGGCGTGCGAGGTGGTTCGGCGGCGCAAGGGTGTTCGCCCGTAGCGGAGGGAACCGGGGTGCGCCGCATGGAGTGTCAGTCCTTACGGGTAAGACATCCCTTGTGGGGAGGGGCGACACGCTCGCGAAGCAGCCGCACGTTCGCCATCGGCGTAGTGGCGGAGTGGGTAACTGCTTGGCCTGCGGGAACATCGTCTCGCACCATCAGGTTGGAGCAGATGTCGGCGTTCGGGGCAGGAGGCCAAGGACGGGTGTCGGCAGTTGGAATGAGCGGTCCCCGCTTGCGGGACTAAGCTGCGGAAGGACAGGGAGGGGACCGACCCCTTACTGCCTGACCGCTCTGAGGAGCGATTAACGATGTTCGAGAGGTTCACCGACCGCGCGCGGCGGGTTGTCGTCCTGGCTCAGGAAGAAGCCCGGATGCTCAACCACAACTACATCGGCACCGAGCACATCCTCCTGGGCTTGATCCATGAGGGCGAGGGTGTCGCCGCTAAGGCCCTGGAGAGCCTCGGGATTTCGCTCGAGGCGGTCCGCCAGCAGGTGGAGGAGATCATCGGTCAGGGCCAGCAGGCCCCGTCCGGCCACATCCCCTTCACCCCCCGTGCCAAGAAGGTCCTGGAGCTCTCGCTCCGCGAGGCCCTTCAGCTGGGCCACAACTACATCGGCACGGAGCACATCCTGCTCGGCCTGATCCGCGAGGGCGAGGGCGTCGCCGCCCAGGTCCTGGTCAAGCTGGGCGCCGATCTCAACCGGGTGCGGCAGCAGGTCATCCAGCTGCTCTCCGGCTACCAGGGCAAGGAGACCGCCACCGCCGGCGGTCCTGCCGAGGGCACGCCCTCCACGTCCCTGGTGCTCGACCAGTTCGGCCGGAACCTCACCCAGGCCGCTCGTGAGTCCAAGCTCGACCCGGTCATCGGGCGCGAGAAGGAGATCGAGCGGGTCATGCAGGTGCTGTCCCGCCGTACCAAGAACAACCCGGTCCTGATCGGTGAGCCCGGCGTCGGCAAGACCGCCGTCGTCGAGGGTCTCGCCCAGGCCATCGTCAAGGGCGAGGTGCCCGAGACCCTCAAGGACAAGCACCTCTACACCCTGGACCTCGGCGCGCTGGTCGCCGGCTCCCGCTACCGCGGTGACTTCGAAGAGCGCCTGAAGAAGGTGCTCAAGGAGATCCGCACCCGCGGCGACATCATCCTGTTCATCGACGAGCTCCACACCCTCGTGGGTGCGGGTGCCGCCGAGGGCGCGATCGACGCCGCGAGCATCCTCAAGCCGATGCTCGCCCGCGGTGAGCTCCAGACCATCGGTGCGACGACGCTCGACGAGTACCGCAAGCACCTGGAGAAGGACGCCGCGCTCGAGCGCCGCTTCCAGCCCATCCAGGTCGCGGAGCCGTCGCTGCCGCACACCATCGAGATCCTGAAGGGCCTTCGCGACCGGTACGAGGCGCACCACCGTGTGTCCATCACCGACGAGGCCCTCGTCCAGGCCGCGACCCTGGCCGACCGGTACATCTCGGACCGCTTCCTGCCGGACAAGGCGATCGACCTGATCGACGAGGCCGGTTCCCGGATGCGCATCCGCCGGATGACCGCGCCGCCGGACCTCCGCGAGTTCGACGAGAAGATCGCGGGTGTCCGCCGCGACAAGGAGTCCGCGATCGACTCGCAGGACTTCGAGAAGGCCGCTTCCCTGCGCGACAAGGAGAAGCAGCTCCTGGCCGCCAAGGCCAAGCGCGAGAAGGAGTGGAAGGCCGGCGACATGGACGTCGTCGCCGAGGTCGACGGCGAGCTGATCGCCGAGGTCCTCGCGACCGCCACCGGCATTCCGGTCTTCAAGCTCACGGAGGAGGAGTCCTCCCGCCTGCTGCGCATGGAGGACGAGCTGCACAAGCGCGTCATCGGCCAGAAGGACGCCGTCAAGGCGCTCTCGAAGGCGATCCGGCGTACGCGTGCGGGCCTCAAGGACCCGAAGCGCCCCGGCGGTTCGTTCATCTTCGCCGGTCCGTCCGGTGTCGGTAAGACCGAACTCTCCAAGGCGCTCGCCGAGTTCCTCTTCGGTGACGAGGACGCGCTGATCTCCCTCGACATGTCGGAGTTCAGCGAGAAGCACACGGTTTCGCGTCTCTTCGGTTCGCCCCCCGGTTACGTGGGTTACGAAGAGGGCGGCCAGCTCACGGAGAAGGTGCGGCGCAAGCCGTTCTCGGTGGTTCTCTTCGACGAGGTCGAAAAGGCCCACCCGGATATCTTCAACTCGCTCCTGCAGATCCTGGAGGACGGTCGCCTGACCGACTCCCAGGGCCGCGTCGTGGACTTCAAGAACACGGTCATCATCATGACGACCAACCTTGGAACCCGTGACATCTCGAAGGGCTTCAACCTGGGCTTCGCGGCTCAGGGCGACACGAAGTCCAACTACGAGCGCATGAAGAACAAGGTGTCGGACGAGCTCAAGCAGCACTTCCGCCCCGAATTCCTCAACCGCGTCGACGACGTCGTGGTCTTCCCGCAGCTCAGCCAGGACGACATCCTCCAGATCGTCGACCTGATGATCGGCAAGGTGGACGAGCGCCTGAAGGACCGGGACATGGGCATCGAGCTCTCCCAGTCCGCCAAGGAGCTCCTCGCCAAGAAGGGTTACGACCCGGTGCTCGGCGCGCGGCCGCTGCGTCGCACGATCCAGCGCGAGGTCGAGGACACCCTCTCGGAGAAGATCCTCTTCGGCGAGCTGCGCCCCGGCCACATCGTGGTCGTCGACACGGAGGGCGAGGGCGAGACCCAGACCTTCACCTTCCGTGGCGAGGAGAAGACGGCGCTGCCGGACGTCCCGCCGATCGAGCAGGCGGCGGGCGGCGGAGCCGGACCGAACCTGAGCAAGGAGGCATAGCCTCCGGGCGCGACCGCGCCTGAATGCTTGAAGGGGCTGCCCCGGACCGTTTCACACGGTCCGGGGCAGCCCCTTTCTTTGTCGGCTTCTTTGTCGGCTACGCCGTGATCGTGATTCCCTCCGGGACGTTCCGCACCCGCGGCAGCCGTGGATTCACGCGCAGCACCCGCAGGTTCGGGAAGTGCGCCAGCCACGCCATGTCCGGGTCGACGGGCCCCGCGTTGAGCCAGAGGTGGGTGAGGCTCTCGCGCTCCAGGCCCTCGCGGAGTTCCGCGGTCTCCATGACGCCGACCAGCTCGACCCGGGGCCGCCCGCCCAGGCTCCGCAGCGCCGCGAGCTCGGCCGTGTCGGAGACCGGGAAGTACAGGCCCTTCGGGTCCAGGTGGGCGATGATCTCGCGGGCGTACCGCTCGGTGTCGAAGCGGCGCCAGGAGCGGGCCAGTTCGTTGCGGACGCTGAGGGAGGAGCGGTCGCGCAGCCGGGCCAGGTAGTCGATGGCGGCGTCGTCCTCGACGCGGGTCGCGGTGATGGCGAGCAGCAGCGCCTGTGCGTCGTCGGTGACCTGCTCGGGGTCGGGGAGCTGCTCCAGGACGATCGGGCCGACCCAGCCGAGGCCCCGGGCGGCCAGCTCCGTCGTCGGGCGTACGAGGTGCTTCGTGCGCTCGTGGACGAGGTCCCGTACCGCCGGGTCGAGCTCCGTGACGTGCTCCAGGCAGGCGACGGCCATCAGACGGCGGTGGTTGACCTGCGGGCGGCGCAGCTTGGGGGCGGCGGACAGGAGCCGCTCCAGGAACTCGGCGCACTCATCGGGGCGCGCGTGGGCGGCGGCCATGCGGATGACCTCCTCCCAGGCCGGCTTGTGGGCGTGGTCGACGAGGGAGAGCAGCCGGCCGTGGGCCACCAGCTCCTTCGCGGCCAGGTAGTCCTGGAAGGTGCGGTGGGTGAAGTCGACGGAGACGTCCGCCTGTTCGCGCAGCAGGCCGGTGCGGTGCAGGAGATGGCTGAAGATCTTCTCGCCGTCGCCCTGGGCGCGCGCGGAGGGGATCGCGGGCAGCGCCTCGTCGAGGATCGCCACGACCCGCTCGCGCGGCAGCTCCGAGACGCCCTCGTCCAGCATCGCCTGTGCGAGCTTGCGCAACAGAAGCTCGCGCGGGCCCTGTTGGAGGTGTACGTCGTCCGCGTACAGGACGTCGCGCTCCGGGTCGCGGCGCTGCAGGAGCATCTCCAGGGCCGCGTCGTAGAGCTCCTTGCGGCCCTTGGGCAGCGAACCGGAGCGGTCCCGGTTCAGGGCGCAGATGAGGCCGCACATCAGCGGGTTGGTGGCGAGCTGGCGGAGCTCGCGGTAGAGCCGTACGGAGTGCAGGAGGCGCTGCTCGTACTCCTTCAGCTCGTCCCGGTCGCGCTGTTCGCGGCAGTGGTCGTCGCTGCGGGCCGCCGTGTGCCAGTCGCGGACGAAGCGGGTGACCTGGTCGCGGGACATGGGGGCGAGGGACAGCTCCGCGAAGCCCTCGTCCGCGAGGCGCTCCTCGGCGAGCCAGCCGTCCTCGACGGCGGAGGGCCGCGAGGTGACCAGACAGCCCGTGCCGGAGTAGATGCGCAGCAGTCGGCGGAGCTGGTCGCGCAGGGCGCCCCTGGTCTCCTCCGGGGCCTCGTCGATGCCGTCGACGAGGAGGAGGGCGCGGCCCGACAGCAGGGTGCGCACGACCCAGCCCTCCGGAGCCCGGTCGGCCAGGGGGTGGCGCACGGCCTTCAGGAAGTCGTCGGGGGCCGGGAACCCTTCGCGGGCGAACCGGCGTACGGGCAGGACGAAGGGGACGCGGGCGCCCGCACGGGCGGTGGCCACGGCGAGCCACTGCACCAGCGTCGTCTTGCCGGAGCCCGCGACGCCGCGCAGCATGACCCGCTCGTGCCCCTCCAGGGCCCGGTCGGCGAGCAGCACGGTGCGCTGCTCGCCCGCGACGCCGCTGCCGCTGGACTCCTCGGCCTCCAGGCTGAGGTAGGTGTCCTCCAGGGGCCAGCGGTCCGGCGCGTTGGCGAAGTCCACGCCGACGATGCGCAGCCAGCCGTGCTGGCGCACGACCTCTTCGGCGTACGCGGCTTCGAACTCGACGTCCTCACGCGGGCGTTCGGGCTGGCGGGCGGCGGCCTCGGTGTCGTTCAGGTCCACGAGCTGACGGATCCGGCTGGAGCGCTCCGGGAGGTGGCGCTGGATGTACGGGGAGTGGCGCACGAGATGGTGCAGGACGTGCAGGCAGACGGCGACGAGCAGTTCGTCGTGGAACCACGCGGCATCCGGCGTCAGGGCCCGGTCGGCGCCCTGGACGGCGCCCCGCAGCCGGCGCGCGTAGTCCTGCGGGCCGAGCCGCACCGCGTCGGCGTCCGTGAGGTCGAGCTCTCCGGCGGCGAGCAGCGTCCGCGTCAACACCTGGGCCACGGCTTCGAGTTCGGCCGTCGGGGCGGAGTGGGTCTCGGCGGCCAGCTGGATCAGCTCGCCCGCGGTGTGGTGCACGTCGTCCGGGCCTGCCGGGGCGTGCGGGCCGCGCCAGGTGGTGCGGGCGGCGATCAGCTCGGGGGCCGTCGGGGGGTCGGACGGGATCTGGAAGAGCCGTTGGATCAGGGGGGCCGCGGTGGTGGACGGGATGCGGACGACGGGCTCCATGGGCATGGGGACGTCCTGGGATCGGTGGTGGGCTCAAGCGGTCATCGGTGGTGGGCTCAAGCGGTCGTCGGTGATGGGCTCAAGCAGTCAAGGGTAGGTCAACTCCCTCTGGCGCGCGGGGTGGTGAGGACGATCCAGGCCGGTACCTGCTCGGCGATGGCCGAGGGCACCTCCGACTCCACGTAGACCTCCTGGAGGTTCGGGAAGGCGGCGAGCCAGGTGAGCCCTTCGACGGGGTGGGGCGCTTCGACGGAGAGGTGGGTGAGTCGGTCCGCGACGATGAGTTCGGTGAGGTATTCCACCCGGTAGGCGCCCTTGACGCGGATGTCGGCCCAGCCGCCGATGGCGCGGAGGGTCTCCAGGTCCTCGCGGGTGCGGACGATGACCCGGTGCTGCTCGGGCAGGTGGGCGAGGATCTCATGGGCGTAGCGCTCCCGGTCGAAGCGGTCCCAGGCCCCGGCCAGGGTCTTCTGGACCGCCTCGCCCGGGTAGGTGCGGAAGCGGGTCAGGAAGTGCAGGGCGCTGTCGCTGCCGATGCGGGCCGCCGCCTCGACCACGCGGTACGCCGTGGTCCGGCTGCTGAGGTCCTCCGGGCCTGGCAGCAGCGCGAGCACCAACTCGCCTCCTGCATGAGCCAGTTGATCAGCCTGTACCAGCGTGCGCGGTGGAATCAGCGACTCCACTCCCTCCTCCACGAGTGCGCGTACGTCCGGCGCCAGCTCCGCCGCGTACGGCAACCCGGAGGCGGCCAGCAGCTTCCCGCGCGGGGTGCCCCTTCTTTCCACCAGCCGCCGCAGCATCAGCTCGGCCTCTTTGGGCCGTGCGTGCGCGATGGCGAGCAGGATGACGTCCTCCCACTCGGTCTTGTCGGCGTTGTTCAGGAGCAGGTCGAAGTCGAGCTCCTGCACGGCGAGCCGCGCCCCGAGATAGTCCTGAAAGGTCCGGTGCAGGAAGTCCACGCGACCCTCGGCGGGCTCGCGGAGCAGCCCGGACCGCAGCAGCAGCGAGGTGTACACCTCTTCGGGGGTGCCGGGCACGGGCACCGAGGGAAGTGCCTGCCCGATGATGTGCAGCGCCTCCGAACGGTCCATCTCCGAACGGCTGTTGCGGATCAGCCACCACGCCAGCTTCTGGAAGAACTGGATCTGCTGCGCGTACGGGATGCGCACCTCGCCCCGGCCGTCGACCTCCCGCTCGACGTCCCGGCGCTCCAGGAGCATGCTCAGGGCCGCCTCGTACAGGGACTTGCGGTCCTGCGGCACGAAGCCGCGCCGGTCGCGGTGGAGGGCACAGAGCATGCCGCACATCAGCGGGTTGGTGGCGAGCCGGTTGAGTTCGTCGGCGGTGCGCACGGAGCGCAGCAGGGCCATCCCGATGGTCTCGTCGGCCCCGGCGGCACGATGCCAGCGGCGTACGAAGGTGGCGACGTCGTCCCGGCCCATCGGGGAGAGCGTCAGCTCCGCGAAGCCGGTGGTGTCCAGCCACTTGTCGGGCACGGCCGAGGGGCGCGACGTGACGAGCCACAGGTTGCCGGGAAAGGTGTGGATCAGCTCGCGCAGCCACCGCTTGGCGGACTCGCGGCGCTCCTCGGAGATCTCGTCGATCCCGTCGACGAGGAGCACGCCGCGCCGTGCCCGCAGGACGCGCTCCACCCAGCCGGCCGGCTGCTCACCGGCGACGGGGCAGCTGACGGCCCTCAAGAAGTCGCCGGGAATGGGGAGTTCGGTGCGCGGGCGCACGATCCGCCGCATCGGCAGCACGAACGGCACCCGTCCGATGAGGTGAGTGAGCCCGTGCTCGTACGTCCGGTCCGCCGCCTTCACCGCGAGCCACTGGACCAGTGTGGTCTTGCCGGACCCGGCGACGCCGCGCAGCAGCACGTGGTCCTGCTGGGCGAGGATCTGCTCGGCGGTCACGTGGGTGCCGTCGTCCCCGAAGTGTCCGCTTTCCGCTTCCAGGCTGAGATACGCGGTGTCCAGCGGCCACTCGCTGGTCCCCGCGTGGACGTCGAGCCCGTAGATGGTGAGCGTGCCGTGCCGGGCGGCGATGTGGTCGGCGTACCGCGCCTCGAAGGCGGCGTCCTCGGCGGACTGCGACGGCAGGCGGTCCAGAAGTACGTCAATTGTCGTGATCAGCCTGGCCAGTTGCTGGGTCTGGACGGTCTGCATGCGGGCGATGTACGTGGAGCGCCGGGTGAAGAAGTTCAGGATGTGCAGGGCGGCGGTGTGCAGGAGGCGGTCGTAGAGGAGCTCGCCGCTCTCGCTGAGCCCGAAGGCGGTGATGACGGCGCCCGACTGCCGGCGCAGCGTCCGCGCGAACTCCTCCGGTCCGAGCGCGACCGCCTCGTAGTCCTCGATGGTGATGGTGCCGAGGGCGGTGAGGGAGTGGGCGAGGGCGTTGCGGACGGCGAGCGCCTCGGAGGCGTCAACGGGGCGTTCGTGCGCGGGCGTTGACGTGAGGGCGCGGCGGACGAGTTCGTCGGCGACCTTCTGGACGTCCTTCGGGGTGACGTTGCGTTTCTCGTGGCCGAAGGTGACCAGGGCGGATATGCGGATGGGCTTGTCGACCAGGGCGGCGCCGGGCTGGGCCTGGAGGAAGAGCTTCTTGATGAGGGGGGTTACTGCTGTGGAGGCCAGGCGGGCGCCTAAGGCTGTGGGGTCGGGCATGAGGGGGAGGGTCTCAGGTCAGGAGGATAGGTGGTAGACGTCGAGTCGGATGGAGGCGGGGAGAGGGCCGAGTTCGGTGTGCCAAGGCGCGGGGACCCTCAGCTCGGCCAGGTTGGGGAAGAGCGCCATGAGGTGCTCGACGTCGGTGCGCGGGCTGGCCCAAACGGCCATGTCGTTGAGCGACACCGCCTTGACACCCGGCAGGCGCAGACCGTGAGGCGCGTGTGCCAGAGCCTCGATCGGCAGGTTCAGCTTCTCCAGGAGGGGCAGGCGGGCGAGGATCCGCCAGTGCTCGGCCGAGGCAGGGAGCGCTTCGCCTCCGAAAATGAGCCACCGCAACTCCGGCCAGCGCTCCAGGAGTTCGAAGTCGTCCTGGCGCATCCGCGCAGAGGAGTCGTAGAGGCCGATCGTGCGCAGCGGGGCCTCGGTGGGGAAGAGGGAGAGGCTCCAGTGCTCATCGATGTCGAAGAGACGGAGGGCTTCGAGGCGGTGTAGGGCAGCCAGGGCCTCGGGGGAGAGGTGGGCTGGGGGCGCCCACAGGCTCAGGGAGGTCGGCTCGCAGGCCACGATGAGGCGGGAGGCGGTCGCGGGAGAGACAGTCGCGAGGATGCCCAGGAGCTTCGGATGGATCCCGAGCCGCTCCAGCTCCATGACCTGGTCCGCGTTGTGCAGCGTGAACTCTGTCTCTCCATCGTTGAGTTGGGCGATCACGTGCTCCGCGTACAGGCGGCAGTCATAGCGGTTCCAGCCCCACATGAGCTGGCTGCGGGAGGCGAGCCCGGGATGGCGGGCGAGCCGCGAGAGGAAGGGGACCGCGGCATCCGAGGGGATGTTCGTCGCGGTGAGCGCCACGAGCCAGGCATCCCGGTCGCTCAACTCACCGGGGTCGGGCAGCAGATCGAGGACCACGGGTCCCACCTCTATGAGCTTGTTGGCCTCTTGTGGGGTGCGCGGCGGGATCAGCTCAGCCGTCCGCCGCTCCACCTCTCCCCGTACGGCAGGCGCCAGCTCCGCCGCGTGCTCCAGACAGGCCGCCGCGAGGAGGTGCACCCGCATGCGCTCCTGTTCGTTGCGGGCGTCCCCGAACGCGATCAGCTCCTCCAAGAGCTCCGCCCGGTCCCGCGGCCGCCCCTGTGCCACCGCCATCCGTATGACATCGGCCCACTGGTCGTCCGCCCCGTGCTGCGCGAGCACCCCGAAGTCGCCCTCGTCCACGGCCGCCCGCGCACCCAGGAAGTCCTGGAAGGTGCGGTGGATGAAGTCGACCGTGTCCGGGCCGGGTTCGCGCAGCAGGCCGCTTCGCTGGAGGAAGTGCTCGAAGACGGCGTGCGCGTCGCCGAGCGCGGCGACCTCCGGCACGGACGGGAGCGCGTCCGCGATGATCGTCTCGGCCCGTGAACGGTCCATCACCGTACGGCCGTTGCGGATCAGCCAGTACGCGAGCCGCTGGAGAAGCTGGAGCTGGGGCTCCTCTCGCAACTCCGGTACATCCATGTGACGTTCACGGTCCCGGCGTATCAAGAGCATCGACAGGGCTGCCGTGTAGAGGTCCTTGCGGCCGAGGGGGAGGAAGCCGCGGCGGTCCCGGTGGAGCGCGCAGATCAGCCCGCACATCAGGGGGTTGGTGGCGAGGAGGCCGAGATCCGGCTTGGTCCTGACCGCTTCCAGGAGCTGGCTCTCGTACGTGGAGAGGGCGGTGTCCTCGTCGGCGGCGCCCGTCGTCGCGGCGCTGTGCCAGCGCCTGATGAAGGCGGCGACCTCGGCCGAGCCCATGGGGGAGAGGGTGAGCTCGGTGAAGGCTTCGTCGGCGAGCCAGTCCTCGCGTACGGCGGAGGGGCGGGAGGTGACCAGCCAGCGGTTGCCGGGGTACGCGTCGATGAGGTCGCTCATCCAGGCGCGGGTGCGTGCGCGCTCGGTGTCGGGGACCTCGTCGATGCCGTCGATGAGGACGAGGGCGCGGCCCGCGCGGAGTACCCGGGACTCCCAGCCGTTCGGCTGCTCGCCGGAGAGGGGGCAGTCCACGGCGGCCAGGAAGTCCTTGGGGGCGGGGAGGCGCTCGCCGTGGCGGGTGAGGGTGCGCAGGGGGAGGACGTAGGGGACGCGGTCGTGGAGGTAGGACATGCGGTCGTCGTCCGGGGCGCCCTGCCGGGCCGCGCTCACCGCCAGCCACTGGACCAGTGTCGTCTTGCCGGAGCCCGCCTCGCCGCGCAGGAGGACGCGGTCGTGGGTGGTGAGGGCCTGGTCGGCGGGGCGGGGGGCCGTGGCGCGCAGGTTCAGTTCACGGATCGTCGCCTCGAGCGCCTCGTCCTCGTCGATGGAGACGGGTGGGCGCCAGCCGCCGAGCTCCTGCTGCCGCACGTACTCGGACCTCGTGATCGCCGCCCCGCTCGTCGCCTCCAGCGACATGTACGCCGCGTCCAGCGGCCACTTCCCCGGCGAGTTCGCCAGATCGATCCCGAAGATCGTCAGCTTCCCGTGCCGCCTCGCCGCATACGCCAGGTACCGCTCCTCGAACGCCACGTCCTCCGCCCCCGGCAACGGACTCCGCGCGATCAACTCGTCCACGAGCGCGATGAGTTGACCCTGCCTCCGGCTCTGCGCCACCAGCGTCGCCGCCACGAACGTCGACCGCTGTGTGAAGAAGTGCAGGATCTGGAGGCAGGTCGCGGTGAGCAGGCGCTCGTAGAAGTACGTGGCGTCCGCCGACAGGTAATGCTCCGGGGACGGGAGATCACCGGCCGCGGCCGCCTCCCGCAGCCGACGCGCCAGCGCCTCATGGCCCAGCTCCACCGCCTCCACATCTGTGAGCGTGAGGTCGCCCAGCGCATGCAGCGTCCGCGCGAGGGCGTCCGCGACCGCCCGCTGCTCGTCGGGGGCGATGGGGCGCTCGCCCGCCCGCAGGGCCTGGTGGACCAGTTCCCGCGCGAGCTTCGCCAGGTCCTTCCCGGTCAGCTTCCGCTTCTCTCCCGTGAAGGAGACGAGGGCGTCCAGGCGCACGGGCTTGTCCGCGAGCCCCGCGCCCGGCCCCGGCCGCACGAACAGCTTCTTCACCAAGGGGGAGACGGCCCGCGAGGCGAGCCGCGAGCCGGTGCCGATGACCGCCGGATCCATGCGCGCGAGCGTAGCGGCCGTCACATTCCCGGGGTGGTGGATCTTAGAGCGCGGTGACATGACGCACAGGCGATTTGTCCGGTACTAGGCGGAATAGTGGATGTGCCCGTGCGCGACGTCGGGACTTTCGGTCCGCAACCTCCGGGACCTTCGTCGCGTCCGGCGTGACGAGCGGCCGGGCCGCAGGTGGCGGGGGAGCGGGGCGGACGCGACCTGGGGCCAAACCTTCGCGGCCCGAGAGATTTCGATACGAGACCGATGGGTGTTTGTCCCCTTTTGGCCGTGTCAAGGAGAGGAAATCCCGACCTTTCACTACGGCTTTGGGTAGTAGATGGGCGTTTTGGGCGGGGGTGGGGCGGCGGGTTACCAAGGTGAGGCCGACCCGGCGACACGTGCTGCACGTGGGCCGGGTCCCGTCGTGTCTGTCATGGCCGTCATGCCCCCGGGGCCCCCGGGATGTGGCGGCCCCACGTACCCCCTCAGCCGTAAAGCCCCGGAGGTCATCCGAAATGTCGAAGCGCGCCAAGTCCCACCATCCCGGCTCCCCCCTGCTCCGTACGCGGGTCGCGGCCGTCGCCGCGGGCGTCGGAGTCACCGCGATGCTGGGTGCCGGGGTCGCCTCCGCCGCGGACGGCGACGTCCAGGCCGGTGCGCTGCCCGCCGTGGCCGCTTCCTCCCTCGACGCGCAGGCCGCCGCCCAGGCCAAGGCCGCGGGCCAGGCCCAGCAGGCCGCCGCGAAGAAGGCCGCCGCCTGGCAGGACCCGGTGCAGCACTACACGCTCTCGGCGACCTTCGGTCTCGGCGGCAGCATGTGGTCCCACAAGCACTCGGGCCAGGACTTCGCGGTGCCGGTCGGCACCCCGGTCTCGGCCGTGCACGGCGGCACCGTCGTGAAGGCCGGCGGCAACGGCGCCGGGGACGGCCCGGCGTACGGCAACGCGATCGTGATCAAGCACAGCGACGGCACGTACTCGCAGTACGCGCACCTGTCGCGGGTCGACGTCCGCATCGGCCAGGCCGTCGGCACCGGCCAGCAGATAGCCCTCTCCGGCAACACGGGCAACTCCAGCGGCCCGCACCTGCACTTCGAGATCCGCACGACGCCGAACTACGGCTCCGCGGTCGACCCGGTCGCCTTCCTGCGCGCGCAGGGCGTGACCGTCTGACCCCACCCCCCCCGGGTGGCCCTCCCTCGTACGGCCACCCCCGTACGACCCGTCAGGCGTCCTTGTGCGCCTGTGCGACCAGATCGACGGCGACCTCCAGGATGGCCTTGCGCTTCTCCTCGGGGTCGCCTTCGGCGTCCTTGAGCGCGAACAGGCCCGCGTGCATGGTGAACAGGGCGCTGAAGCACCGCACTTGGGCGGTCATGGGGGCGTCCGGGTCCTTGAGGATGTCGTACAGCGCGAGCATCCGGCCCCGGAACTCCTCGCCCGACTTCAGGTCGCGGACCGTGCCCTGGTTCTCCTGCATGAAGCGGAAGAGCGGCGCCGCGGCGGTGAGGATGTCGCTGTAGCGGCGCAGCAGCTCCTGCTTGGTCTCCAGGGTGCGCGGCTGCTCCTTGCCCCAGAGGATCAGCTCGTCGATGGGGCCCGTCAGATCCTCGAAGAGGCTGGTGAGGATGTCCTCCTTGGTCTTGAAGTGGTAGTACAGCGCCGCCTTCGTGACCTCGAGCCGCTCCGCGATCTCGCGCAGCGACGTCTTCTCGTACCCCTGCTCGGCGAAGAGCTCCAGGGCCACGTTCTGAATGCGCTCGCGGGTGTCCCCGCGGCGCTGCTGCTTGCCTGTGCCCGTGCTCATCGTGGTGCTCCTCGTGCTCCTCGTGCCGGTGTATTGCCCGATGTACGCCTGCCCGTCATGAACTTACTTGACGCCCGGCTAGTTAGGGGTCTACCTTCCCTCAGTGTAGTCAACTTGCCGGGCGGCAAGTAAGTAGCTGGGGAACATACGGGGAGTGGGGATCATGACGACGGAAATGAAGAAACCGATGGGGAAGCCGGAGGGGACGGCGGAAGGCACGGCGGCCGCCGGTGCCGCCGGTGTCGCCGAGCCGCAGCCGCGCAGTCTGCGCGTCGTGCTCATGGCGCTGATGATCACGATCCTCCTCGCGATGCTGGACAACATGATCGTGAGCCCCGCGATGCCGACCATCGTCGGCGACCTGGGCGGCATGGAGCACCTGTCCTGGGTGGTCACCGCCTACACGCTCGCGACCGCGGCCTCCACCCCGATCTGGGGCAAGGTCGGCGACATGTACGGACGGAAGGGCGCCTTCCTCTCGTCCATAGTCATCTTCCTGGCCGGCTCCGCACTCAGCGGAATGGCCCAGGACATGGGGCAGTTGATCGGCTTCCGGGCGATCCAGGGCCTCGGCGCGGGCGGACTGATGGTCGGCGTCATGGCGATCATCGGTGAGCTGGTCCCGCCGCGGGAGCGCGGCAAGTACATGGGCATGATGACGGCCGTGATGGGCGTCGCGATGATCGGCGGACCGCTCGTCGGCGGCACCATCACCGACCACCTCGGCTGGCGCTGGGCCTTCTACATCAACGTCCCGATCGGCGTCGTCGCCCTCGCCATGGTGACCGCCGTGCTGCACCTGCCCAAGAAGCGGGCCGAGGGGCGGATCGACTACCTGGGCGCCGCGCTGCTCACCATCGGCATCACCGCGTTCGTGCTGGTCACCACCTGGGGCGGCACGGAGTACGCCTGGGGCTCGGCCATGATCATGGAGCTCATCGGGATCGGCATCGCCTCGCTCGTCGGCTTCGTCTTCGTCCAGCGCAAGGCCGCCGAGCCGATCATGCCGCTGCACATCTTCCGCAGCCGCAACTTCTCGCTGATGTCCGTGATCGGCTTCATCACCGGCTTCGTGATGTTCGGCGCGATGCTCTTCCTGCCGCTCTACCAGCAGGCGGTGCAGGGCGCCTCGGCCACCAACTCCGGCCTGCTGCTCCTGCCGCTGCTGCTCGCGATGATGGCCGTCTCGTTCTTCGCGGGCCGCTTCACCACCAGCACCGGCAAGTACAAGCTCTTCCCGATCGTCGGCGGCGTGTTCATGGTCGCCGGGCTCGTGCTCCTCTCGCAGATGGACACCGGCACCTCGCGGTTCACCACGGGGCTGTACATGGTCGTGCTCGGCATCGGCATGGGCTGCCTGATGCAGATCACCATGCTGGTCGCGCAGAACAGCGTGGAGCTCAAGGACATGGGCGTCGCCTCGTCCTCGGCCACGCTCTTCCGCACCCTCGGCTCGTCCTTCGGTGTCGCGATCATGGGCGCGCTCTTCAACAACCGGGTGCAGCACGAGATGGCCGAGCGGGCCGGTGCGACGGGCGGCCAGGCCACCGAGAAGTCGGCGCAGCTGACCAAGGAGGCCCTGGACAAGCTCCCCGTCGCGGCCAAGGAGGCGTACCAGCACGCGGTGTCGTCCGGCACGCACGCGGCCTTCCTGCTCGGCTCCGCGATCGCGGTGGCCGTGCTCATCGCGGCCTTCTTCGTGAAGGAGACGCCGCTGCGGGGCTCGGGTCCGGCCGAGTCCGGCGACAAGGGACCGGCCGGGGGTGCGGCTGGGGACGCCGCACCTGAGGCGCGCGACAAGGCGGTGGCAGAGGCCGTCTGACCCGCCCGTCACTTCCCGGCCGCGCAGGCCCCTGGCGTCCCCCCGGCGCCGGGGGCCTGCGCATGTCCGGTCCCGGGCCCCAAAGGGGCGCGGAGAACTGCGCGACCAGCCCCCACCGACCCGCGGACGACTCTGGACGGGCTGAGTCGGGCAGGACTCTGGACGGCTGAGCCGGGTAGGACTCCGGACGGCTGAGCCCGGCAGGACTCCGGGCGGGTGGGCCGGGCAGCTCCGGCTGGACGTCAGCGCCGCGTGAAACGGTGCCGAGAACCCGCTGTCCGGTGGGCTAGACCCACTTGCTCGGCTTGTCGGGGAGCTGCAGCATCGGGAAGCTGCCCGTGTTCGTCGGGGCGTGCTCCGGGAGCCAGAGGACCGCGACGGCGCCCTCGGCGGGGGCGTGTGCGGCGCCGCCCGGCGGGCGGATGTTGCGGAAGGTGAGGCGGGCGCCGAGCACCCGGGCCTGGCCCGCCGCGATGGTCAGACCGAGCCCGTGACCGTGGCCCGCGCGGTCGGCGCTGCCGGTGCGGAAGCGGCTGGGGCCCTCTTCGAGGAGCGACTCGGGGAAGCCGGGGCCGTGGTCGCGCACCCGGACCACCCGGCCCTCGACGCTGACCTCGAAGGGCGGCTTGCCGTGCTTCGCGGCGTTGGCCAGGAGGTTGCCGAGGATGCGCTCCAGGCGGCGCGGGTCGGTGGTGACCTCCGACTCGTGCACGACGGTGACCGTGATGTCGTCGTTGAGCACGCCGATGCGGCGGGTGACGAACTCGCCGAGCATGATGTCCTGCAGCTCGGCCCGCTCGGAGGCGCCGTCGAGACGGGCCACTTCGAGGACGTCCTCGACCAGCGTGCGCATCGCCTGGGCGCGGTCCTTGACCAGCTCGCTCGGGCGGCCCGGCGGCAGCAGCTCGGCCGCCGTGAGCAGCCCCGTCACCGGGGTGCGCAGCTCGTGCGCGATGTCCGCGGTGACCCGGCGCTCGGCCTCCAGGCGCTGCTTGAGGGCGTCGGCCATGGCGTCGACGGCGCGCGCGAGGTCGTCCGTCTCGTCCCGTACGACACCGCCGATGGCGTCCCGCACCCGTACGTCCGACTGCCCCTGCGCCACCTCGCCCGCCGCGGCCGCCGCCTTGCGCAGTCGCCGGGACAGCTGGCCGCCGATCAGCACGCCCAGGGCGCAGCCGCCGAAGATCACCGCGACGCCACCGATCACCAGGGCCTGGTCGAGGTCCTTCATGACGGTGGAGCTGCGGTCCGTGAAGCGGTCGTGCACGGACAGGATGTGGCCGTTGCTCAGCGGGACGGCGGCCCAGATGTCGGGCACCCCGTCCGAGTTCTCCTTGATGTACGTGGCGCGCCGCCCCGGGGCGATCTTCGCCCGCAGCTCCATGGGCAGCTCGGGGTCGTCGATCTTCTGGCCGAACGGGTAGGGGGTCAGCTTGCGCTTGGGCGACGCCTCGTAGTTCCGCTGGGCGATCTGGACGCGCTCGTCGGCCAGGTCGCGCGCGTTGTCGAGCATCGTGACGCGCGCGGAGTTGTGCACGACCAGGCTCAGCGCCACCGCGACCAGGGCGCTGACCGCGGCGACGGCGGCACTGATCTTCCAGCGCACGCCCGTGCGCAGCCCCTCGCCGAGCGCCGTGCGGACGCGCTCCCGCAGGCCCTCGTCACCCTTGCCGAGTGCCGAACGCACCCGGTGGCGCAGGGTCCCCGCTGCCCCGCTGTTCATTCCGGTCCCCCGTCAAGCCTTGAGCTTGTAGCCAAAACCGCGGACGGTCTCGATGCGGTCCTGCCCCACCTTGGTCCGCAGCCGCTGCACATGGACGTCCACGACGCGGGTGTCCCCGCCCCAGCCGTAGTCCCACACGCGCTCCAGGAGCTTGTCGCGGGAGAGCACGGTGCCCGGCGCCGAGGAGAACTCCAGGAGGAGCCGCATCTCGGTCGGTGTGAGGGCGACGTGCTCGCCGCCGCGGCGCACCTCCATGCCCTCCGTGTCGATCTCCAGGTCGCCGAAGTGCAGGACCCCGCCGTCCCCGGGGGCGCCCTCCTCGCCGGCGGGCGCGGGCGAGCCGGGGCCGCCGGCGTGGCCGAAGCGGCGCAGCACGGCGCGGATGCGGGCGACCAGGACCGCCCCGTCGAACGGCTTGGTCACGTAGTCGTCGGCGCCCGCCTCGAGGCCGAGCACCACGTCGATCGAGTCGGCGCGGGCCGAGAGCATGATCACCGGGACCGTCGACTCGTCCCGGATGCGGCGGCACAGGCTCACGCCGTCCAGGCCCGGCACCATCACGTCGAGCAGGGCGATGTCGGGGCGGTCGGCCCGGAACGCCTCGAGGCCCGCGAGGCCGTCGGGCATGGCGGTCACCGCGAAGCCGTCCCGCTCGAGGGCGAGCTGGGTGGCCTCGCGGATGACGTCGTCGTCCTCGACGAACAGGACATGTGTCTGTTCTGCCATCGGTGCTCTCAGTCTCCGGGGTTGTTCGGGTCGGTGCGGTGCTTCGGTGTGGTGCTTCGGTGCGGTGCTTCGGTGCGGTGCTTCGGTGGTGCAGCTTCGGAGTGAAGCGGTGCTTTGGTGCTTCGGTGGTGCAGCTTCGGTGCTTCGGTGTGAAGCGGTGCTGCGGTCTCAGTGTGAAGGGGCGGCGGTCAGCTGTCCGGACTGGGGTCGCTGCCGCTCGTCGTGTTCCCGTAGTTGTTCCGGACCGGCTTGCCCTGCTGCCGGAACCTGCCCTCCTCGCTGTTCCACCTGAACGTGGTCACCAGCTGGCTGGAGGGGTACGCCAGGTCGTCGTCCTTGTCGTACAGCTGCCGGGTCACGACCAGCTCGCCCCGGTCGATCTCCGAGTAGGCCGACGGTTCCTCGGCCCGGAAGACATTCTGGTACTTCTTGCCCTCTTCGCGATACACGTAGGTGCCGACGCCAACGGCGTCTCCGCAGGTCATCACGTTCACGATGATGTCCGGGGCCGATCCGCCGGTCAGGTCCCCCGAGCTCACGTCGACCGGGTACTCGTCCGCGACGCAGGGCTGCAGGTCGCGCTTGATGGACTCGCTGACCTTGGGGTCGTCCTTCACCAGCTTGACGGCCTCGCTGTTGTTCATCGCCGTCGCGGACGGGGCGGGCTCGGCGGGGACGGCGGTGTCGGGGGCCGCGGGGCGCACCGAGTTCGCGGGGTCGGTGCGGGCCGGGCCCTCGTCACGCGTGCCGGAGCCGCCGGTCGAGCAGGCGGTGATGAAAAGCCCGAGGGCGGCGAGCACGACCGCTGCCGTGCTCCCCGCCTTCAACGCTGTTCCCCAGACCCACCTGGAAGGTGGACCCGGGGGTGGCTCGTTGGCCCCAGTACCTAGGCCGCGCAACGCTCCCGCTCCTCACGTTCGAACGCGCGGGCAGCGGGCCCTGCCGACTCCTCGTCGGCGGCGCGGCTCTCCAGCTCCTGACGGAGCCGGGCCAGGGCCCGGTGCAGCGTGCTCTTGACCGTTCCGGCCGACATGCCGAGTGCGGCAGCCGTCTCCTCGGTGGACATCTGCTCCCAGTGTCGCAGCACCACGACGCTGCGCTGCTTCGGTGCGAGCACCTTCATGATGTCCATCAGGAGGGCGCGGTCGGCGTGCTGCTCCGTGGAGTCGTCCACGGAGGCGTCCGGCAGCTGCTCGGTGGGGACCTCTTCGAGCTTGCGGGCGCGCCACCACTCCGTACGCGTGTTGATCATGACACGGCGGAGGTAGGCGTCGGCCAGCCGCTTGTCGGCTATGCCCTCCCAGCGGCCGTACGTCCGCACCAGCGCCGTCTGCAGCAGGTCCTGGGCGTCCACCGGGTCCGGGACCAGACGCCGGGCACTGCGCAGCAGGGCGTCCTGCCGAGTGCGGACGTACTCTTCGAACTCGAGCACCTCGCCGTGCGCCATACCCAACCGCCTCCGTTCCGACCCGTTGCCTCGTCGTGTCTCGCTGACAGAAATGAAGCTACGGAGGCGTTGTCACGAGGCTGTGCGGAGCAGCCAGCGGAGGGCGCACGGCTGTCCGTCGGTTGTGTAACAGAAGTAGGCGACGCGTAAACCTGCAGGTGAGAGCGGGGTTTTATGCGGTGTTATGCCCGTTTTGGGGGTCGGGGTGACGGTCGGGTGAGGCACATGAAGCGTTACGAGCGTTACGGGTGTTACAGGCGCTGCAGGTGTTGCAGGCGCTGTGGGTGTTGCAGGCACTGCGGGTGTCGCACGCACCGCGGGTGTTGCGGGGCGTTGTGGCAGTTACGTGAGGGGCAGTCGGTAGAGGCCGTCGGGCAGGGGTTCCACCAGGCCGTCGGAGACCAGGCCGTCCAGGGCGCGGGCCCGCTGCACCGGTTCGTCCCAGACCCGGTCGAGCACCGCCTGCGGCACCGGTGCGACGGCCTCCCGCAGGACGGCGAGCAGCTTGCCGCGGACCTGCCGGTCGGTGCCCGCGTAGGTCTGGCCCCGGCGTGCGGGACCCTCGTGCGCGGGCTTGCCCGCCGCGTGCCAGGCGCACTGGGCGGCGATGGGGCAGCGCGCGCAGTTCTCGTTCTTGGCGGTGCAGACGAGGGCGCCCAGCTCCATGGAGGCGGCGGCCCAGCGCGAGGCGGTCCGCTCGTCCTCGGGCAGGAGGGCGCGGGCGAGCTTGCGCTCGGCGGCGGTGGTGGCGTTCGGCGGGTACTGGACGCCCGTGACGGCGCGGGCGAAGACCCGGCGCACGTTCGTGTCCAGGACCGCGTGCCGCTGTCCGTACGCGAAGGAGGCGACCGCGGCGGCGGTGTACTCGCCGATGCCGGGCAGCGCGAGCAGCTGGGAGTGGAGTGCGGGGACGTCGCCGCCGTGCCGTTCCGTTATGGCGACGGCTGCGCCGTGCAGGCGCAGGGCGCGGCGCGGGTAGCCGAGCCGGCCCCAGGCGCGGACGGCCTCGCCCGGCGCTTCCTTGGCCAGGTCGGCGGGGCGCGGCCAGCGGGCGAGCCACTGCTCGTACACGGGCAGGACGCGGCTGACGGGGGTCTGCTGCAGCATGAACTCGCTGACCATCACTCCCCAGGGGCCGGCGTCGGGGCGCCGCCACGGGAGGTCCCGGGCGTTGGCGTCGAACCAGGCGATGACGGGGGTGTGCAGCGGGGCGCCGTCGGGGGTCGGGGCTGCGGACGGCCCGGACGGCTCGATCGGCTCGGTCGGCTCGGAGGGCTGGGGCGGCATGGGCTTCGTGGGCGCAGTCATGGCACGCCCGATCCTGCCACGGGGGCGGTGGGGGTGGGGACAACGGCGCGGGGGTGCCGTCTTCGGCTCGTGGGTGGGGGGTGGGGTGCGGGTGGAGTCGGCTGGCCGGTGGTGGGGGCGGGGTGGGGACGCGGCGGTATGTCCGTCCTCGAAAAGCCGGGGGCGCCGTACGAGTTCATGA